>JBDTDI010000278.1:0-3885 GCA_039923155.1 Mycobacteriaceae bacterium
GCTGCCCCCTCGGCCCGCACCGACACAGCGAGGATCTCAAGGTCAGCAGCACCGCCCCCAACATCACCCACCACCGGAGTCTCGATCATGCGGTTGATTTTAGGCGCCCACCCCGACAAGAACCAGAAGCCCGAAAAATCTGTGGATCAACGGGCGCGTCGGCCGCGGCCAGACTCCCCATGCAGGAAAACTGTCGGTGCCGAGTGGTAATAACATGGGTGTGATTCGAAAGCACCAGCAGGAGGACGAAGTGAGCACGACACCGACCGCCACACCAACCGGCACCGCTTGCTTCTGGTGCGCGGCTGACCTCGACCACTGCCACGGCACCCTCGTGGTGCACGAGAACGGCCTCGTCGAGTGCGAGATCACCGGCTGCACGACGCTGGACCCGGCCCGGCACGTCGTGGTGCTCGACTGCCTCGAGGTGGACGGCACCTGCGTCTGCGGGGAAATCCTCGACCACGAGCTCGCGCTGGCGTCCTGATCGGTCGCGTCAGGGGTGCTGCCCGGCGAACCAGCAGACGCCGTCGTGGACGTGCGTGGGGTCCCACCCGGTGGGCGGAAAAAACGTGAAGAACCACCCGGCCGAGACGATGTCGGGGGTGTCGGGGCTGAACTGTTGACGCACCGTGGCCAGCTCGATCGTGCGGCCGTAGCGCCGCCCGGTGTCCACCTCGGTCAGCACGGTCACGAGCGATCCGCCCTGCACGTCCACCTGGTCCGCCACCCACGCGCCGCGCCGCTGTTCCACCCGCAGATCGCGGCGCAGCCCACGCAGGAAGTCCGCGGTCCAGGTCGCGTCGTCGTTGCCCGCTCGGATGCTGCTCATCCGATCATGGTCGCACTGAGCGCACAGGCGCAGCTCAGGATGTGCGGGCACACTCTGTCTCGTGATCGAGACAATGGAGCAGGCGGCAGCAGCGATGGGTGCCCTGACTGGGCTCGCAGTACTGATCGTGATGGTGGCGTCCGGCTGGGTCGAGCGGACACAGCCTCGTCCGGTCCCGGTGCGCGTCCGACGCTGAGCTTCGCGGCCCGCCGGGGCCGGTGGGAATGAACGGGCGCCGGCAGTGTTGACTACCACTGGCTGGCTCGATCAACCCCCGGGCCCTACCCTCAGCCGCTACGAGCGGCCACTCGCCGAGAGGCGGTGACGAGCCAGCCCTCGAACTGCGGCCGTCCGTCGAGCACCGCCCTGCTCCGGACGGTCGCACCTTTTCTAGATGCGAGCCGGGAACGCGGTGCGGGCGCCGAGCACGACGAGTCCTGCCGCCAGCGCCAGCGCCGCACCAACGACCGGCACCGCGTCGAGATGCCCTTCGCTGACCAGCCGCTCACCGATCAGCGCGCCACCGCCGATGCCGATCTGGAACGCCACCACGTAGACCGCCGACGCCGCTTCCTGCGCGTGCGGAGCCACCCGCAGCACGGCCGCCTGCAGGCAGACGGGTACCGCGGTGAATCCTGCGCCCCAGGCCAGCACGGCCACCACCACGAGCGGGTCCGCCCGCACAAAGATGAGCAGCCCCAGCGCGACCACGACCAGCGCTACCAACGCCCGCAGAGACGGGCCCGGCCGGGTGTCCACCACCCGCCCCGCGAACACCACCGCGGCCAGTCCAACGGCCCCGTAACCCAGCAGCAGGGCACTGAGCGCGAACCCGTCGAGGCCGTTGTCGCGACGGACCAGCGGGGCGATGTAGGTGTAGGCGGCGAAGTTGCCCAGCACGAGCACGGTGGTCACCGCGCACACCGCGATGAGCGACGGCATCCGGGCGATGTCCAGGATGTGGCGGACCTGCTCGCGGAGGGAGGGCCGCCGAGCAGGGGCCACGGCGGGCAGCTCAGGAAGCAGTCGGGCCAGGGCCACGGTGCTGAGGGCGCCCGCGACCGCCAGCGCCCCGAAAGCAACCCGCCAGCCCGCCAGCTGGCCCAGCGCGGTACCCAGTGGGACGCCGAGCACCAGGGCCAGGGAGTTGCCCACGAACACCAACGACGTCGCCCGCCCGGCTTGTCCGGGGGGAACCAACCGGGCGGCGGCCGGGGCGAGCGCCGACCAGAACACCCCGTGGGCCAGTGCCGTGACCAACCTGCTCACGGTCAGCGTGGCGAAGGTGGGGGACACCGATGCCGCGAGCTGGGAGACCGTGTAGACCGCGACGAGGACGACCACCAGTCGGTGCCGCGGCACCCGCAGCGTGAGCAGGGTGAAGGGGATGGTCGTGATCCCGGCGACCAGCGCGTAGGTGGTGAGCAGCAGCCCCACCGTCGCCTCACGGACGTCGAGGCCCTCCGCGATCTGCGGCAACAACCCTACGGGCAAGGTCTCGGCGGTCACGTAGACGAAGGAGGAGGTGGCCAGGGCCAGCAGGGCTCCGCGACGGCCGGGCACCGCGGAAGCCTGGCACACGAGCGCCCGAGATCGTGCCGGTCCCGGCCGGCACCGGAGGCGGGCACACTGTGCGCACCCGTGTTGCCCCACCCTGCCCACCGAAGCTGCTGCTCGACGAGGGGATCCGCCGCTGTGCTGCACTACGCCTTCCTGCGCGCCGACGAGCGGGACCGGCTCTTTCACCTCCCGCCGCAGCCCCTCGGACCGGACTGCCCGGCCGACCTCCGGTCGGTGGCCCTCGGTGCGACGCTGTACAGCCCGGCCACCCGCCCCAACCTCGCCCTCGACCTGCAGCGCAGCCGCTCCGGCGGTGTCGTCAGCGCGGTCGTGTGCCTGGAGGACTCGGTACCCGACGACGCCCTCGAGGCTGCGGAGGACAACCTCGTCGCCCAGCTGCAGCAGGTGCACACCAGCTCCGCGGACGTCCCCTGGCTGTTCGTGCGGGTGCGCACCCCCGTCCAGCTGACCGATCTGGTCGACCGGTTGGGCCCGGCCGTCCGCGCCCTGTCCGGATTCGTGCTGCCCAAGTTCACCCCGGCGACGGGGCCGAGCTTCCTCGATGCGCTGCGGGCGGCGTCGGACACGTCCGGGGTCAGCCTGATGGGCATGCCCGTGATCGAGTCACCGGAGGTGATCCACCTCGAGAGCCGGGTCCGGGTGCTCGGTGAGCTGCACGACCTGCTGCACGCCCGTCGCGAGCAGGTGCTCGCGGTCCGCCTCGGCGCCACCGACTTCGCCGGGACCTACGGGTTGCGGCGCTCGGCCGACACCACCGTCTACGACGTCCGGCTGGTCGCGAACGTCATCGCCGACGTGGTCAACGTGATGGGGCGCCACGACGGCACCGGGTTCACCATCACCGGGCCGGTGTGGGAGTACTTCGTCAGCGGGGAGCGGGTGTTCAAGCCGCAGCTGCGCGCTTCGGTGTTCGCCGAGCACGGGGCAACCGAGCTGCGGGACCAGATCCTGTTGCGCGACCTGGACGGGTTGATCCGGGAGGTCGAGCTGGACAAGGCCAACGGCCTGACCGGCAAGACCGTCATCCACCCCACCCACGTCGCCGCCGTGCACGCGATGAGCGTGGTGAGCCACGAGGAGTACTGCGACGCCCGTGACGTCCTGGGGCCGAGCTCGGCCGGTGGGGTCCTGACCAGCGGTTACCGCAACAAGATGAACGAGGTGAACCCGCACCGGGGCTGGGCGCAGCGGGTGCTGCTGCGGGCCCAGGCGTTCGGGGTCGCGCGGGCGGACGTGTCGTTCGTCGACTTCCTGCTCGCCGGGGCCGGGGCCCGCAGGTGAGCAGCACGTGGTCGGGAACCTGGGTCTCCGAGCAGCTTGGCGTGAGCGTGCACGGGGATGGGGTCCGCGATCTCGTCGGCCTCGCCCTGCGACGCAACCCGCGGCGGGCGCACCTGCTGGTCAGCTCGGTGCTGGGCAAGCACGTGCCGGCGGACCCGCACCGGGTGGTGGCCGCCGGGCACGAGCTCGGT
>JBDTDI010000279.1:0-10418 GCA_039923155.1 Mycobacteriaceae bacterium
AGGGTCTGGGCGTGCGGGCCATGGGGGCTGCGCTGCGCAGCGCCTCGGTGGACCACGTCATCGGCAGCCGGGCGGGTCTGCTCGCCGCCCGGGCCGGGCGGGTGCCGGGCACCCGGTTCAGCACCGAAGCGTTGCCCACCGCACCGGGTGGCACCCCGCTGCCCGAGGTGCACGCGCAGATGCCGGCGGCGGTGCTGTTCACCTCCGGCGCCACCGGCCCGGCCAAGGGGGTGTTGTACCGCCACGGACAGGCCCGCGCCCAGGTCGAGCTGGTGCGCACCACCTACGCCCTCGGCGACGACGACCGGTTCGTGGCCGCGTTCGCCCCGTTCGCCATCCTCGGGCCTGCGCTGGGGGTGGCTTCTGCCGTACCCGCGATCGACGTCACCAAGCCCGCCACCCTGACCGCCGTCGCGCTCGCCGAGGCGGCCCAGGCCGTGCAGGCCACCGTGGTCTTCGCCGCACCCGCAGCGCTGCGCACCGTGCTCGCCACGGCGTCGGCGCTGGACGCGGCCGGGGCCGGGGCGCTGGCCACGGTCCGGCTCCTGGTCTCGGCGGGGGCGCCGGTGCCGGCGTCGCTGCTGCGCAGCCTCGCTTCGGTGCTGCCCCTGGCGCAGTGCCACACCCCCTACGGCATGACGGAGTGCCTACCGGTGACCGACGTGTCGCTGGCCCAGCTGGAGGAGGCCGGGCCCGGCGACGGGGTCTGCGTCGGGTGGCCGCTGCCCGGGGTGGAGCTGGCGCTGAGCGCGCTCTCGGAGCTCGGCGTGGCCGACGGTGAGCTGAGCACCGCTCCCGGGGTCACCGGCGAGATCTGTGTCCGCGCCGAACACATGAAGGACAGCTACGACGCGCTGTGGGCCACCGAGCGGGCGGCGTCGCGCAACCCGGGTTGGCACCGCACCGGTGACGTCGGGCACCTCGACGCCGAGGGACGCCTGTGGGTGTCCGGACGCACCCTGCACGTGGTGAGCACCGCCCACGGTGTGCTCACCCCGGTCGGGGTGGAGCAGCGGGTGGAGGAGGTGCGTTCGCCGGCCGCGGTGGTCGGGGTCGGCCCGGTGGGCACCCAGCAGGTGGTGGTGGTTCTCGCCGGCGGCGGTGACGTGCTGGCCGACGCAGCCACCACCGACGCGGTGCGCGCGGCCGCGGGCGTCGACGTCGCCGCGGTGCTCGTGCGCAAGGAGCTGCCGGTGGACATCCGGCACAGCTCCAAGATCGACCGGGTGGCGCTGGCGCGCTGGGCGGAGGGTGTGCTGGCCGGGGGGCGGGCGTGAAGGTCCTGGTGACCGGCGCGTCCGGGATGCTGGGCCGCGGGGTGGCCCAGGCGCTGCTCGCCCGCGGTGACGAGGTGACCGTGCTGCAGCGGCGGCCCGCCGGCCTGGACACCCGCGAGGTCCTCGGCAACATCGACGACGCGAACACCGTGGACCGGGCCGCGGCCGGCTGCGAGGCGGTGGTGCACCTGGCCGCAAAGGTCGACGTGGTGGGCCCGTGGTCGGAGTACGCGCGGGCCAACGTCGAGGGCACCCGCACGGTGGTGCACGCGTGCACGCAGAGCGGGGTGCGGCGGCTGGTGCACGTCAGCTCCCCGTCGGTGGCCCACGCCGGGCGCTCGCTGGTCGGGGTGGGCGCCGGCCCCGCCGACCCGACCCGCGCCCGCGGCTCCTACGCCCGGTCCAAGGCGATGGCCGAGCAGCTGGCGCTGGCCGCGGACGGCCCCGACCTGGCGGTGCTCGTGATGCGCCCGCACCTGGTGTGGGGCCCGGGCGACACCCAGCTGGTCGGGCGCATCATCGACCGGGCGCGTGCCGGGCGACTGCCGGTCATCGGCACCGGAGCGGCGCTGATCGACACCACGTACGTCGACAACTCCGTCGACGCCCTGCTCGCGGCGCTGGACGGCCCCGTGCACGGCGAGGCCCTGGTGGTCAGCAACGGTGAGCCGCGCCCGGTGGGGGAGGTCCTGCGCCGGTTGTGCGCCGCGGCCGGGGTGCCCGCCCCGTCGCGTCACGTCCCGCTGCCGCTGGCCCGAGCCGCCGGCGCCGTCGTCGAGGGCGTGTGGTCGGTGCGTCGACGCCGCGACACCCCGCCGCTGACCCGCTTCCTGGCCGAACAGCTGGCCACTGCCCACTGGTTCGACCAGCGACGCACCCACGAGGCGCTGGGTTGGACACCCCGGGTCACCCTCGACGCGGGTTTCCTCGCCCTGGCCGCGCACCACGGACGCTGACCGCCCCGCAGCCGGGGTGGCTGCGGGGCGGTCAACTACCAGGTGCCACCTCAAGACGCTCGCGGTCACACGGTGAACACGAACGCCAGGGTCGCGTTGTTCCACGGCACCGGGTCCGGCCCGGAGGCGGTGATGCGTGCGGTGACGAAGCCCAGCCCCAGGAAACCTCGCTTGGCCACCTCTACGGTGACCCGGACCGACTGACCCCGCTCCAGCCCCGGGGCCGCGAAGCTGACCGTGTTCCCCTGCACGCTCGCCTTCACGTCGCCGCCGCCACCGGTCACCCGCAGGCTCCCGTAGGCGTCCGCCTGCACGGTGGACGCCGCCGCGGTGCCGGGTCCGTTGTTGGTCAGGGTGAACGTGACCGTCGCGGTGCCGCGACCTGTCTTGACGCTGGACGTGCTCAGCGCCAGGTCGGCCTTGGCGCTGGGCGCCGGTGCCACGGTCAGCGGGATGCTGACCGTGGTGCCGCCGGCGGCGCTCAGGGTCAGCACCTGGGCGCCGGAGAGGCCGCTCGGAATGGTGACACTGACCGCGGCGGTGCCCGTCTGCGTGTTGCCGGACCCGGGGGTCCCGGTGCTGGGGGTGACCGGGAAGGAGCCGAGGACGGCGGACCCGATCGCCGCTCGGACGCTGGTCACCTCCGGGGAGCCGAGGCTGGTGAGTCCGAGGTCGGAGACGTCGAAGGTGATCGTGCTCCCGGCCTTGGGTGCCTTCTCCGCCGTGTCCAGACCGGTCA
This sequence comes from Mycobacteriaceae bacterium, assembly GCA_039923155.1. Taxonomy (GTDB): domain Bacteria; phylum Actinomycetota; class Actinomycetes; order Mycobacteriales; family Mycobacteriaceae; genus Rhodococcus_D. Next base: position 2,973 of record JBDTDI010000279.1, read on the forward strand.
CCGACACTCCGCTCTTGGCGAAGCTCGGGGCGACGGGACTGCCGTTCTTGATCGCGTCGGTGAACACGTCCAGGTCGATCAGCCCGGTGTCCTTCTGGTTGGTCCCCCTGGCGAGCTCGGTGAAGTTGTCCCCACCGGCGGCGAGGAACGAGTTCGTCGCCACCCGGAAGCTGTCCCCGGGTTGCACCGCCTTGCCGTTCACCGCGATCGACGTGATCCCCGACCCGACGGCCTGGGTCCGGTCGTAGGTGTAGGTCACGTTGTCCGACAGACCCAGCGCCAGGTACGGACGGCTGGAGCCGGTCGGCTGGTCCTGCTGCTCGAGCACCGTCTTCAGCTGGTCCCCGGTGAGGGTCAGCAGGAACAGGCTGTTGGCGAACGGCTGCACCGCGACCGCCTCCGCCGTGGTGACCACGCCGTCGCCGTTGGTGTCCGCGTCGGCACCGGTGCTCCCGGCGAACAACAGGTCCGAGCGCAACCCACCCGGGTTGGTGATCCCGATGTCGGGCGTCTCACCCGACGGGATGCTGGCGTCGCGCACCGCGTTGGCCACCAGGTGACCGTCGGTGGACTCCTCCGAGCGGTCCTCCGCCGGTGGGGTGCCTGCAGGAACCGTGTAGGTGCCGTCGGTGTAGGCGCCGTTGCCGAACGCCCGGGTGATGTCGGCGCTGATCGAGCCGACCGGAACCGCCCCGGTCACCCGCGCGGCGGCGAGTGCGGCGTCGGTGATCTGCTTGACCGTTGCGACCCTCGGATACTGGGCGACCAGCTCGGCGTCGGGCGTGGCCACCCGCTTGACGTTGCGGGCGGCGTAGGAGACCACGGTCTTCGACGACCGGTCGACGGTCAGCTCCACCTGGCCGACGTTGGCCCCGTAGGACCCGGTCTGGATGATCGGGCGGGTGCGGTCGGTGCCCACGATCGGAGCGTCGAAGACGTACTCCTTGTGGGTGTGGCCGGTGAAGATGGCGGCCACCTTCGGTGAGGTCTGGGTGGCGATCTTCGCGAACGCGCCGCCCTCGGCGATCTCCTTCTCCAGGGTCGCGCCCTCCGGCGTCCCCTCCGAGGCTCCCTCGTGGATCGACTCGATGATGACGTCGGCCTCGCCGTTGCTCAGGTCGCCGTCGGTGAGCTGGTCAGCCACCCGGTTGACCGCGTCGGTCGGGTCACCGAACTCGAGCCCTGCCGTGCCCGCCGGGCTGACCAGGCTCTTCGTCTCCTGGGTGATCGCCCCGATCACCGCGACGGTGAGACCGCCCTTGGTGAACGTCGCGTAGGTCGGGAACACCGGGTTGGTGGTGCCTTGCGCGTAGATGTTGGCCGACAGGTAGGGGAAGGCGGCTTCCCTGCCCACCCGGCCCTGCAGGTCGGCGGCGCCTCGGTCGAGCTCGTGGTTGCCGATCGCGGAGGCGTCCAGTCCCATGGCGTTGAGCACGTCCAGGGTGGGGCGGTCCGGGTTCGGAGTCCCGTCGGGGTTGACGGCCGACGAGGACGGGTACAGCGAGGCCCCGATGTTGTCCCCCGCGGAGACGAACAGGGTGTTGGCCTCGCCGCCCGCGGCGCGCAGCCCCTCGACCGTGCCCGCGAACTTCACCGTGTTGGAGTCGATGCGACCGTGGAAGTCGTTGATGTCCAGCAGGTTCAGCGTGACGTCGCCGGTCGGCGGGCCCGTGGTGGCGCCCGCGGTGAAGCCGACCTTGACCGGGTCGTGGTCGCTGGCAGCGAACGGGTCGGGGGCGAAGAAGCTGGTGGACAGGTAGTTGAAGCGGCTGTACTCCAGGGCCACCGACTCCGGGGAGTTGATGTTCCACACGTCCGAGCCGGTGACCCGGGCCTTCGCGGAGGCGTTGGCCAGGACGTGGTCCAGGGAGCCGGACAGGCCGCTGAAGGAGTAGGAGTAGTCACTCTCCTGCGCGAGGTTGGCGTACCCCGCCGTGTACAGCGCCTGCAGCGGGTCCTCCATCGTGTAGGAGTTGAAGTCGCCCAGCAGGAACGTGTCCGTCACCGGGGTGGCGTAGCCCGCCTCGATCCCCGGTACCCAGTCGCGCAGCGCGTCGGCCTGGGCGATGCGGTCAGGGTTGGCGTTGCCCTGTCCGGTGCCATCGTCCGAGCCGGAGCCCTTCGACTTGAAGTGGTTGACCACGGCCAGGAACGGCGTTCCGCCGCCGGTGGGGGTGAAGGCCTGGGCGATCGGCTCACGGGCGTTGTCGAAGGCTTCGCCAGCGCCGCTGAGGGTGCCTAGTGCGTGCGACTCTCCGAGCCGGGTCACCTTGGCCGGCTGGTAGATGATCGCGTTGTTGATGACGTCCATCTCCGACGTCGGCGGCAGCTCCGTCGACGACGGGACGGACGCCCACTTGGCGCTGCCGGCGTCGGCGTTGAGCGCCGCGACCAGGGTGGTGACGGCGGTGTCGGTGGGGTCACCGAGCACCGCGGAGTTCTCGATCTCCATGAGGCCGGTGACCGAGGCGTCGTTGGCGTTGATGGCCTTGACGATCTTGATCTGCTGCCGGGCCAGGTCCTCGGCGTCCCAGGCCCCGCGCGGTCCGTTGGGCTTGGTGCACCGGTTGACCGCGACAGGGTTGCCGTCGCGGTCGGTGAACGCCGAGCAGTCGGGGCGGTCGGTGCCGAGGGTGGTGAAGTAGTTCAGGACGTTGAACGAGGACAGCGACAGGTCACCGCCCACGGGCTTCGGGGCGGCCTCGCGGGTGGCGGCGAAGCTCGGGCGCGCCTTCTCGGGCGTGGTCGCGGTGACGACGCTGGTGGGCTCGAGCTTGAAGGTGCCGTTGCCGTAGGAGACGACCACGGGGGCCGGGAACTCCACTGCGGCGCCAACCCGGACCGGGTCGGTCTGGGACAGGTACGGGGTGGTGTCGCCGACGGTCGGCCCAAACTTCTGCGCCGAGCCGTCGTCGAGGATCACGGCACGGGTGGCGTTGTCCGCCTTCACCGTGGCGATCGCCTCGCTGTCCTGGGCGTCGGCGACGTCGGTGGGTTGAATCAGGGGTTCGTCACCCGCGGCCAGGCCGACCTCGCCGAACCCGGACCCGGAGCTGTTGAACAACCCGCTGAAGGTGTCGGTGACGGTGAACGCGCCGGGCGCGTAGAGCATCGACTCCAGCGACTCGCGCAGCGCGTCGGTCGCGGGCCAGGCGGTCGTGGTCACGGGGGTGGCCGGGGCCAGTGCTGTGCCCAGCTTCGTGATGCCGGCGGCACCCGGGCTGAGCTCGGTGAGGCCGAAGTACTCGCTGACCGTGCCGGTCACGGAGACCGAGTCACCGACGACGACGTCGAAACCACCGGGGGCGAAGACGAACAGGCCGTCGGAGGCGGTGCTGGTGTCCTTGGCGCCGCCGGTGCCCGCAGTCTGGATCGTGAACCCGTTCAGGCTGTTCGCCCCGGCTGGGTAGGCGGCCGTGACGACGCCTTCGGTGGTCACCGTCTGGCTGGCGAACGGGGAGGTGTCGGTGGTGCCCTGGATGGCCGCGATGGTCTGGCTGCCCGCGTCGGAGCCCCCGTCCCCGCCACCAGGAGGTGTGGTGTCGAGCGTGCCCGCGGTCGGGCTCGGCGCGCCGACCGTGAAGTCCGATTTGTTGTCCGCGGTGTTGCGGAAGCCGGTTCGGCTGTTGGAGGTGGTGTTGCTCAGGACGGGCGCGGGGCCGGTTCCGGCGAAGACGGTGGCGCTGCCGTAGCCCACGTAGTCGACGACAGCGGGGTCGGTCGCCGGGTTGGCGGTGCCGCTGAGCGCGGTGGCCGAGCTGGTCAGCGCGACCTTGCCGTTCGAGCCGCTCATGGCGATGGTGCCGGTGGCGTTGGGTGTGGGCAGCGGGGTCGTGCCGCCGTTACCCTTCGCCTCCTGCACGAGGTAGTGCTGCCCGCCGGGCACGGTGCCGTTCAGGGTGGTGACCTTGTAGTCGCCGCCGCCCGCGCTGGCGTACTGCACCGCGTAGGCGGAGAGATCGACCGGGTCGGTGCCCTTGTTGTACAGCTCCACGAAGTCGTTGGTGTACTGCGCGCCGGAGTTGCCGCCGCCGCCGTACACCTCGTTGATGACCAGGGCCGAGTCGGCCGTGACCGCGGCGGACGCCGTGGCCGGGACTCCGGCAGCCAGTCCGGCCACCAGTGCGGTGACGGTGAGGACCCCGGCTGCACTGCGATTGCACTTGCCCATCGAGGGCTCCTTCCGGCCCGCGCGCGGCGGGTGCTTCGCGCCGGGCGGCGCTGGTCGGCCGCACGCGGATGCGGACGGCGTGCAGACCCTCCCGGAGGAAGGTAAACGGTAGGTAAGACAGAGTGAACCCTCGGTGATCAGTTGGCAATGCTTTCGCGTGTCGCATCGCGCCCGGCAGGATGGGCGCGTGCTCGCCTCCCTGCTCGCCTTCTCCGCTGCCGCTGCGCTGATCGTGCTGCTGCCCGGCCCGGACAGCCTCCTGGTGCTCCGCTCGGTGGTGCGCCACGGTCGGGGAGGGGCGGCGCTGACCGCGGCGGGGGTGATGTGTGGTCTCGTCGTGTGGGTCTCGGGGGCGGCGCTGGGGCTGTCGGCGCTGCTGCGGGCAAGCCACGACGCCTACACCGCGCTGCGCATCGTCGGCGCCGTCTACCTGGTGTGGCTCGGTGTGCAGTCGCTGCGTCGTCGCAGCTCCGCGGTCAAGGAGGAACCGACCGGGCGCGGTGGGGTCCTGGGCTCCGGGTTCACCGCGGGTCTGGCCACCAACCTGCTCAACCCCAAGGTCGGGGTGTTCTTCGTGACCTTCCTGCCTGCTTTCGTGCCCAGCGGGTACCCGGTTGGCGCGACGTCGTTGCTGTTCGGCGCGGTCTACGTGGCGGAGACCACGCTGTACTTCGGGCTGCTGCTGCTGCTCGTGGGACGGATCACCACATGGATGCGGAACCCGACCGTCCGCCGCCGCCTCGACCGCGTCACCGGAGTGGTGCTCGTGGGCTTCGGCATCCGCCTGGCCACCGAGTCATGACCGTGCGGCACGTGGTCATCGGGGCGGGGGCGGTCGGGGACACCGTCGCTGCCCGGTTGGTCGAGAGCGGGCGGGGTGGCCAACGAGCCCCGTGCGCTGCGCTACTTCGGCAACGAGCTCGGGGTGTGCGTGACGCTGCCCGCGAGGCACCTGGAACCCGGGAAGGTGCAGGCGGAGGGGACCCCGCTGACCGGGTTGTTCGAGGTGGGGCGCTATCCACGTGGCGTCGACGCGGTCGTCGAGACGGTCTGCGCCGACCTCACCGCAGCGGGGATCGTCACCACCCCGCGCGAGGACGTGATGGCCTGGGAGCGGGCCAAGCTGGTGAACAACCCGGCCAACGCCATGGAGACGTTGTGCGGCCGGCTGGCCGCCAACGACGCGGCCGGGGATGAGCTTTGGCGGCGTGCGCGGCAGGAGGGCGCGGGGGGCTCGTCGTGGCAGAGCCTGGTCCGCCGTTCGGGCAGCATCGAGGCTGACTTCTTGAACGGGGAGATCTCCCGGCTCGGTCGTCAGCACGTCGTTCCGACCCCGGTGAGCACCCTGTTGCAGGTGCGGGCGCGGTGGTCACGCCCAGGCGGTGAAGCTCGGCCCGAGCACGTCCAGCCAGGCCGCCGGGTGGGTGGCGGTGGCCGCTGCCCCCGGCCGGGTGAGGGTCGCCTCGGTGGCGGCCAGCAACGCTGCCGCCGTCTTCTCGGTGCGGTACCGGTCGAGGACCCACGCCCGGTTGGCGCGGCGCAACGCTCCGAGCTCGGGCGCGCGGTGAACCAGGTCGACCACCGCGTCGCGCAGCAGCAACGGACGCTGCTCCGGTACCCGCCAGGCCCCCGGCGCCTCGAACAGCTCGTGACCGCCACCGCCGTCGTATCCGACGACCAGGCAGCTCGACGCGAGCGCCTCGGCCACCGGCAGTCCGAAGCTCTCGCTGTGCCCGAGCGCGACGAACACCGTGGTGGCGCCCAGGGCCCGCGCCACGTCGACCCGCGGGGCGTTGACCAGCTCCTGCAGCTCGACCCCGTGCAGTCGCTCGTCCCGGCGCAGCAGCGTCCGCAGCAGGCTGGCCTCCCGCGGTCTCTTGCGCGGGAACCACGACACCCGCGCCCGGCTCGAGTCCCGCGGTGCAAACAGCTCGCCGTCGATGAGGTTCGGGACGAGGCTGACGGGCAGCTCGGGGTGCAGCGCACCCAGCAGGTCACGGCTCTCGGCCGACACCGTCCAGACCGCAGGGGCAGGATCCCAGCCCGGGTAGGACTTCTCGGCCGCAACGTCGGGGCAGGCTGCGTAGGTGTAGAAGTGGTTCTGGTTGAGGATCGCCTTTCGCGCGCCCGGAGCCGGATCTCGGCCGGGCACGACGGGCACCTCCGGGAGCACCAGCAGGTCGTCGGCGCCGATGGTGGTCACTCGCCCCCCGATCACCGGAACGGTCGCGTCGATCCAGCTGGTCCGGTCGTCAGGGTCGGGCAGCCACAACCAGGCGTCCCGGCCCGCGGCTCGCAGCAGCTGGACGTGCTGGGTGCCCACGTGGACCCCACCGCTGTGCTGCGGCGTGGCGAAGCTGGCGTAGACGATCCGCCCTGTCACGCCTTGTGACCGGGCGGGTTCACGAGTACCAGGACGCGGCGCTGCCGCTGTTGTGGGCTGGGAATGCACCCGGCCCCAGACCGACCTGTGCCCGCCACGCGTCACCCCACTTGCCGTTCAACCCGGTCAGGATCTCGGCACGGTTCTCCTCGGCGGTTCGACCCACCTCGTTCATCGTCTGGCGGCGCAGGTGCGAGACGTAGGCACCTTCGGTCACCAGGCAGCGCAGTCCCGCCCGCTTCGCCCGCAGCGCGAGGTCGATGTCCGAGCCGTATCCGTGGTGCGGGAACGCCTGCGCGTCCAGCAACCCGATCTCAGCGATCCTCGGCACCGAGAAGGCCAGCGCGGTTCCGTCGCAGAACGGCACCTCGCGGTCGTGGTCCACGGGTGTGTAGTCGGCGGCGACCGTGGGGATCTCGCTGGCCCTCTGGTGCAACCAGAAGTCGTCGTAGCAGGCGGAGACGGCGGCAACGTCGGCGGCGGCGTCGCCGCGCAACGGGTGCACCAGCCGGGTCAGGAAGTCCTGGGAGAGCCGGGTGTCGTTGTTCAGCACCACGACCACGGACCCCTGCTCGTCGATCGCCGTCTGCAGGGCCCAGTTGGTCGCCCCGATCCAGCGCAGGTTGGCCCCCGGTCGGTAGACCGTGACCCGCTCGTCGTGGACGTCCGACTCGTAGTCGCCACCGTTGTCGACCACCACGACCCGGGTGCGCGGCGGGAGCGGGTCGCGCAGCAGATCCCCGAGCACGGTGTCGGTGAGGTGCGGCAGGCCGAACGCCGGGATCGCCACCAGGACAGCGCCGGGTGAACCCACGCGCGCAGCCTAGGTTCGCCCGGCAGGTCCCGCTGGCTCGACGACGGGTGGGACGTCGACGCCCGCCCGACCCGTGTG
>JBDTDI010000280.1:0-7157 GCA_039923155.1 Mycobacteriaceae bacterium
GAGCGCGCCACGCCGGCCTGCGTGCAGACCAGGTCGATGCCGTGCAGCACGCCGACGGACTGGTCGGCCGGGGTCGAGGCGGTCTTCGCGCGCCAGGTCGCGCCGGAGTCTGAGTCCACGAGGAGCACGTCGGTGAACGTGCCCCCCACGTCCACACCAAGTCGGTAGGTCATTGCTTCTCCTGTGCTTCGTCGTCGGGGGCGGGGGTGGGCGGATCGAGCAGGAGCGTTCGAGCCGCGTAGATGTGGCTGCGCATCACCGAGCACGCCCAGTCACCGTCGTGACGCTCCAGGGCGTCGCAGATCTCGCGGTGGTGGTGCTGGCTGCGGGCCAGGGCTTCGTCGGAGTAGCGGTGGAAGGTGCGCATCACCAGCGGCACGTGCACGACGCTGGCGACCATCGCGGTCAGCCGGGGGCTCGCCGAGAGCTCCAGGAGCCGGGCGTGGAACGCGCTGTTCAGGCGGGTCAGCAGGTCGAGGTCACGAGCACCCGCGGTGGAGCACTCCATCTGGGTGCACAGCTCACGCAGGCTCGCGACGTCCGCCGCGGTGGCCCGGGTCGCGGCGCGTCGGGCGCCCTGGCCCTCCAGCAGCGCGCGCAGCTCGAAGGTCTCCGCGAGGTCGTCGACCGACACCTGGACCACCCGGGCCCCGCGGTGCGGCACGTGCTCGACCAGGCCCTCGGTGCCGAGGCGCTGCAGCGCCTCGCGCACCGGGGTGCGGCTGATGCCGAGCTCCTCGGCCAGGGCGTCCTCTCCCATCCGGGCACCCGGGTCGCGCCGGCCGTCGAGGATCTCCGCCCGCAGCACGGCGTACGCGCGCTCGGTCGCCGTGGGCGCGGGCGCGGTCATGGCCGAATTTTGTATGCAACCTAGCCACTTGTCTAGAGTCAGTTCCCACAAAAAGCGCCACCGTGGTCAGTGATTTGCATACGAATCGGCGGCCCGGCAACATCGTCACGACGTGTCCCACCTGGTCCGGACGCGCGTGCTGCTCAACACGATCCGGCTGGGCTGGCCACCCTCAGGCTGATCCCGGGGTTCGCTCTTCTCCCCATCCCGCGCGCCCCGCTCCGCTACCGTCGGGCATGCTGCCCCGGCTGGACCTCATCACCGTTGCCGTCAACGACCTGGACGTCGCGCGGGCGTTCTACCTCGACGGCCTCGGCTGGCCCGCGGTGCTCGAGGTCCCCGGCGAGATTGTCTTCCTCCAGCTCAACCACGGCCTGCTGCTCGGGTTGTTCCCCGCCGACCAGCTCGCCCAGGACCTCGGCGTTGACACGGCTTCGGTGCGTCCAGGGGTCGGGTTCACTCTCGCGCACAACGTGTCCGGTCCCGATGAGGTGGACGACGCCCTCGAGCGGGCCACCACGTGCGGGGCGCGGATCGTCAAGCCCGCGCAGCGCGCAGCCTTCGGCGGGTACCACGGCTACTTCGCCGACCCGGACGGCATCCGCTGGGAGGTCGCGCACAACCCCGGTTGGCGGGTGGAGGCCGATGGCACCGTGCGTATCGGGGTCATCGACTGAGCGGTCCCCGGCGCAGCACGGTCGGAAGCCATCGCCGGCCGCGGCGCGACGACGTCGCGCCGCGGGCCGCGGCGCGACGACGTCGCGTCCGACGGCGTGATCGAGGTCCGCGCACCGCTCAGATCGCGACGACCCGGACCAGGTCCTCGAGTCCGGCGAAGTCGGCCCCGTTGCGCGTGTAGAGGTCAAGGCCGTTCGCGTGCGCCGTGGCCGCGATCAACAGGTCGGCGAACCGACTGCGCGGCTTCCGTCCTCCGTCGAGAACCGCGGCCACCACCAGCCCGTAGCTGCGCGCGGCGGTGGCGTCGAGCGGCAACGGTTCGAACCGCGACTCCACCTCCTGCAGTCGAGCTTGCCGCCTCGCTGCTTCGGCGGGGGTGGCCGCCAGCGCGGGTCCGGCAGCCAGCTCGGCGGCCGTCACCGCGGAGATCGCCATCCGGTCCGGCAGGTTGGCGCCGACGACGGGATCGTGCCAGTCGATGACGACCGAGGTGTCGAGAAGCCCGGAGGTCACCTCAGATACCCTGCTCGATCATCCGGTCGAGATCGGCCCGGAACCGGTCGCGGTCGATGCGTACCCCCGCGGTGGCGAGGGCGAGCACGTCCTCGCGTTCCACGAAGGTGCAGCGGGCGGATCGGTACGGCCGCAGCTCGGCGACGGGTTGGCCGTTGCGCGTCACCACGAAGCTCTCGCCGGCGCTCACCGCCTCGATCACCTTCGCGTTGTCGTTGCGCAGCTCGCGTTGGGCGATGGTCCTGACCATGATGCGATCGTAGCAAGGTGTGCGACGCAGTGCGACGTTCCCGTTGCTCGGCAAGGCCGGAGGCGACCCCTACCGAGCTCACCGGGGTGACGGGTCAGCGGAGATCAGCCGAACGGGTCCTGGGTGTGTCCCACCAGGTCAGCCACCGAGTCGAGAACCTGCGTCGGTCGGTACGGGTAGCGCTGCACCGACTCCGCCGTCGAGATCCCGGTCAGCACCAGGATCGTGCGCAGGCCGGCCTCCAGACCGCTGAGCACGTCGGTGTCCATCCGGTCCCCGATCATCAGCGTGGACTCCGAGTGCGCCCCGATCTTGCGCAGTGCGCTACGCATCATCAGGGCGTTCGGCTTGCCGACGTAGTAGGGCTGCTTGCCGGTGGCCGCCGTGATCAGCGCGGCGATCGCACCCGTCGCCGGCACCGAGCCGTCGCGAGAGGGACCGGTGGTGTCAGGGTTGGTGGCGATGAAGCGCGCGCCGCGCTCGACCAGGCGGATGGCGGTGGTGATGGAGGTGAAGGAGTACGTACGGGTCTCACCGAGGACGACGTAGTCGGGATCGCGCTCGGTCAGCACGTAGCCGATCTCGTGCAGGGCCGTGGTCAGTCCCGACTCCCCCACCACGTAGGCGGTGCCGCCGGGGCGCTGGTCGTGCAGGAACGACGCGGTGGCCAGGGCGGAGGTCCAGATGCTGTCCTCGGGCACGTCCAGGCCGGTGGCCACGAGCCTGGCGCGCAGGTCGCGCGGGGTGCGGATGGAGTTGTTGGTCAGCACCACGAACGGGGTGTCGGTGGCGCGCAGCTCGGCGAGGAAGTCGTCGGCGCCAGGCACGATGTGGTCCTCGTGCACCAGCACGCCGTCCATGTCCATCAGGTAGGTCCAGCGGGCAGAGGCCTGCGTCTCGATGTCGGTCACGCCTGAAGATGATCCTCCGCGTGCACCCGTGGTCACGGACGAGGTCTCACGGCGGTCCGGTGCTGGCCCTGGACTCGCCCGCCCGGGCCGGGTGCACCGCCACCTCGGCCGCCTTCACCGCGAAGTAGACCCGCGCCCCGGCCACCAGGTCGAGCTCTGCCGCGGACACCGGGGTCAGGTCGGCGATCAGAGCGGCCCCCTGGCCGACCTCCACCGAACGCACCCGCACCAGGTCCCCGCGGGGTTCCACCGACGCGACCTCGACCTCGAGGACGGTGCGTGGGCTTCCCCCCGGTCGCCGGGCGTGCACGGCGACCGACCCGGGCCGGAACACGGCCACCGCCGGCTCACCCTGCCCGCACCCGGGGGTGAGCACGCCAACCACCACCCGGCCTCCGTCATCCCGGACACCGTCCCCCTGCACCGTGCCCGCGACCAGGTTCAGCCCCGCCAGGCGGGCGGCGAAGGCGCTGCGGGGCCGCGCGAACACCTCCCGGGTGGGGCCCTGCTCCACGACGTGTCCGTGCTCGAGGACCACGACACGGTCGGCGAGCACCAGCGCGTCGAGGACGTCGTGGGTGACCAGCAGGGCCGACCGGCGCCGGCCCTTCGTGTCGGTCTCGCGCAGCACCGCCCGCAGCAGCTGGCGCAGGGCGGGCGCGGCCGCCACGTCGAGGGCCTCCATCGGCTCGTCCAGCAGCAGCAGGCGCGGTTCGGCCGCGAGCGCTCGCGCGACCGCGATCCGCTGGGCCTGACCTCCGGAGAGCTCGCCGGGTCGACGGTCGGCGAGCGCGGTGGCGTCGACCTCGGCCAGCCAGTGCGCCGCACGCTCCATCGCCACCCCGCGCGAAAGGCCCCGCGCCCGCGGCCCGAAGGCCACGTTCTGCGCCGCCGTCAGGTGCGGGAACAGCAGGGCCTGCTGCGCGAGCAGCACCATCCCCCGCTGGTGCGGGGGCACACGGATGCCTCGGCGGGTGTCCAGCAGCACGTCGTCGTCGAGCCGCACGTGCCCGTCGTCCGGGGCCAGCAGGCCGGCCACGATCGACAGCACGGTCGACTTGCCCGAGCCGTTCGCCCCGATGAGGGCCACCACCTCGCCCTCGCCGAGCTCCAGCTCGACGTCGAGGTGCCGCTCGGCCAGGACCGCGCGCACGGAGAGTCCACTCACCGGCCTCGCCCCGCCCGCGACCCGGCCAGCCCCACCACCGCGACGGCGACGACCACCAGCAGCAGCGCCAGGGCCACCGCGGCGTCGGGGTCGGTCTCGCGCTGCAGGTAGATCTCCAGCGGCAGGGTGCGCGTCACCCCCTCCAGCGAACCAGCGAACGTCAGCGTCGCCCCGAACTCCCCCAGGGCCCGAGCGAAGGAGAGCACCGCCCCCGACACCAGCCCGGGCAGCACGATCGGCAGGGTCACCCGGCGCAGCACCAGAGAGGGACGCGCGCCGAGGGTGGCCGCCACCGCCTCGTACCGCTGACCGGAGGTACGCAGCGCACCCTCCAGACTCACCACGAGGTAAGGCAGGGAGACGAAGGTCTGGGCCAGGACCACGGCGGCGGTGGAGAAGGCGATCTGGATGCCGAGGGCATCGAGCTGGTGGCCGAGCAGCCCGCTTCTGCCGAAGGTGTAGAGCAGTGCGATACCCCCCACCACCGGAGGCAGCACCAGCGGCAGCAGGACCAGCGAGCGCAGCAGGCCCTGACCAGGGAAGGAGGTGCGGGCCAGCACCAGCGACATCGGCACGCCCAGCAGGATGCAGAGCAGCGTGGACACCCCCGCCGTGCGCAGGCTCAGCTCGAGCGCCGTGAGCGACGAGCTCGAGGTGATCAGCGCGAAGAAGCTTCGCCACCGCACCTGGGCGACGATGGCGACGAGCGGCAGCAGCACCACCACCGCTCCGAGAAGGGCAGGGGCCAGCACCCACCGAGGCAGCGCCGTCCACGCCGCCCGCCGGCGGGGCAGCGCAGCCGCCCGGCTCAGGGCGCGCCGAACCCGGCTGCGCGCAGCACCTTCTCACCTGCGGGGCTGCGCACGTAGGCGAGGAACGCGGCCGCGGTCCCGGGTGCGTGGCTGCCCTTCACCGCGACGATCGGGTAGGTGTTCACCGCCTTAGACGACTCCGGGAACATCACCCCGGTCACCTTCCTACCGACACCCTTGACGTCGGTGACGTAGACGAGGCCCGCGTCGGCCTCGCCGGAGATGACCTTGCCGAGCACATCGGTGACCTGCAGCTCCTCGCTCACGGCAGGGATCGTGGTCCCGGTCGCCTTCTCGATCATCGTGGTCGCCGCCCCGCAGGGCACCTGAGGCGCGCACACGACGGTCTTGATCGCAGGGTTGGCGAGGTCGGCGAAGGACTCGACGCCCTTGGGGTTGCCCGGCGGGGTCGCGATCTCCAGGACGTTGGTCGCGAAGTCGACCGACGCACCCGAGGCGTCACCGGCCTTGACCAGCTTGTCCATGTTGGCGGTGTTGGCCGAGGCGAAGACGTCGGCGGGAGCACCCGCGGTGATCTGCGCGACGAGGGTTGACGACCCGGCAAAGCTGAAGCCCACCGTGGTGCCCGGGTGGGCCGCCTCGAAGCTCTTGCCGATCTCGGTGAACGTGTCCTTCAGGGACGCCGCGGCGAAGACCGTGATGTTGCCGTCCAGCGCGTCCCCACCGGCCGCCCCGGCGGTGGTCGTCGTTCCTGCCGTCGCCGTAGTGCCGGACCCGCTCGAGCCCCCGGTACCCGAACCGCACCCGGCGAGCAGGAGCGCGACGGCCGTCGCGATCACGGTGAGTGAGCGTTTCACGAGCTTCCTCCCGGGGTCTCGACGATCACGGTCGTCGCCTTGATCACGGCCACGGCCACCCGGCCAGGCTCCAGCTCGAGCTCAGCGGCCGCCTCGCTGCTCATCAGCGACACGATCCGGTGCGGTCCGCACTGCAGCTCCACCTGCGCCATCACCCCGTCGGCCACCACCCGGGTGACGAGACCGACGAACCGGTTGCGGGCTGAGCGACCCACGGGAGAAGGGTCCTGGGTGGCCACGGCATGACGGCGGGCGAACTCGGCCAGCGCGGCACCGTCGATCACCTTCCGTCCTGCAGCGTCGAGGGTGGCAGCCAGCGTCTCCGAGTCGACCCACCGCCGGACCGTGTCGTCGCTGACCCCCAACAGCTCGGCGGCCTCGCGAATCCGGAATGACGACACGAGCGGCACTGTAGTTCCGCAGGTTCGGGCTCAGCAAGCCGGTAGAGACGAATATGCGGAGTCGGCCGACGTACGGACCCACCGGTTGGCGGGCGAGGTCCACAGGACGAGGCTGCCGTGGCAGAGTCACCACATGGACTTCGCCCCGTCGACCAAGGCTGCCGAGCTCACCGCCACCATGCGCACGTTCCTCGACGAGGCGGTGCTGCCCGCCGAGGCTTCCTACGACTCCTTCCGCGCGGAACGTCGCGGAACCCCCGAGGAGAACGCGCTGCCTCCGGTGGTCGAGGAGCTGAAGACGCAAGCCCGTGCGCGTGGGCTGTGGAACCTGTTCCTGCCAGCGGTCTCCGGGCTGACCAACGTCGACTACGCCCAGGTCGCCGAGGTGTCAGGCTGGTCGCCGAACCTGGCTCCCGAGGCCATCAACTGCGCCGCGCCGGACACCGGCAACATGGAGACGCTGCACCTGTTCGGCACTGCCGAGCAGAAGGAGCAGTGGCTGACCCCGCTGCTGGAGGGTGAGATCCGCTCCGGTTTCGCGATGACCGAGCCCGACGTCGCGTCGTCGGACGCCACGAACGTCCAGACCACGATCCGCCGCGATGGCGACGAGTACGTCATCTCCGGGAAGAAGTGGTGGATCTCCGGCGCTGCCGACGAACGCTGCAAGATCTTCATCGTCATGGGCAAGACCGACCTGGAGGCGGCCACGCACCGCCAGCAGTCCATGGTGCTGGTGCCCCGCGACACCCCCGG
>JBDTDI010000281.1:0-12525 GCA_039923155.1 Mycobacteriaceae bacterium
ACTGGCAGCACGGGCAACACCGGCGGTACCGGCAGCGCGGGCGGTAATGGCAACACCGGCAGCACGGGGAGCACCGGCGGCACTGGTGTTCTGGTGGGAACCGGTGGCACAGGCACCGGCGGCTCAGGGGTCGTTGTGGGTACCACCGGTACCACCGGCGGCACTACCCTCGCCTCGGCTTCAGGTAGGGGGAACGGGGCTTCGGCCCCTCTGGCCTACACCGGCGCGGACGTGAGCAACCAGCTCGCCATCGCCCTCTCGGCGTTGCTGGCTAGGGTGCTGCTGCTCGGATTCACCCGTCGGCGTCGCACCTAGGTCTGGCTGGGCTCGCAGCTTGTTCGAGTGCGGGCCGAGAGCGTGAGGTCACGAAGGCCCCCGGGTTCTGGTGGTGCGCAAGCCCATCAGCAACCGGGGGCCTTCGTGCCCCGATCGACCGTACGAACGTCTCGGATGGGTGTGACCTTGTAGCTTGCGATTTGACCGAGAAGACCAGATGCTGACCCTGCAGGGGCGAACCCGACCAATCGTTCGTGGGAGCTGGGGGACATCCGTCGTTCAGGTGTAAGAGCGTTCGCGCTGGGCAGCGCTGCTCGTGTCCGTCGGCGTGGCTGTCGGGCTGGTCCTCAGCACGTCACCCGCCCTCGCGGCGTCGAATGATGCCGTAGGGCCGACGCTGCGGGATCCGTCCGCGCCCTCAACCTTGGGTTCGACGGAAAGGTCGGGCAACCCCCGCGAACCCATACCGGCCTTGAGGCTGGCCGAGGTCTTCTCGGCCCGCTCCGAGAAGCAGGTGGACTTGCCCACCGCCTTGGTGGGGGGCATCGGGCTGCGCGCGACCCGTGGTACGGCGTCCGCATCGATCACGTCGACCGCTGCGGGAGCTGAGGGAATCACTCCAGCGGAGATGTTGCTCGAAATCCAGGGGCACGAGGCTGGGCTGGCGCAGGTGAGGGTGACCACGGCCGGCGGGACCAGTGCCCCGCTGCACTTCACCCGTCCTCCCCGTCGACCAACCGGTGCCCCCAGGGTCCATGGTCACCCGCACAGCGCTGAGCCCGTCCGCGGGTTCTACGGACGGGGGCACGACCGTGGTGGTCACCGGTACGGGCTTCGTGCCCGGGCAGACCACGGTGACCATCGACGGTGTCACCCTGACGGACTCACGTTCGCCACCCCGCCTCACGCCGCGGGGCTGACCTTCCTGATCATCCGCACGCCCTTCGGAACCGTTCTTCCGATCGACTTCCGCTATTGCCCCCCGTGGCACCGCCGCCCCCGGCCCTGGTCGTCGCGCCGCCCCCGGCCCCGGTGGAACCGACGGTCACCGACGCCGTGGGGACGACCGGCCCGGTCAGCCCGTCCGACGCCGTGGCGGTCGGGGACACGGCGCCGCGCCGAGAGGGCGGTGCCCGGGCAGGTTCGCCGCAACCACTGGCGAACACCGGCGCCACCGTCGGCCTACAGGTCGCGGCTGCCCTCGCGGCCTTGCTGGTCGGCCTGCTGCTCGTCGGAGCCACGCGCCGACGCCAGCAGCGCTAGGTGGCCGGTGGACGCCGATCCAGGCCGCTCCAACGTCGCGGTCTCGGACCCGTCGGGAGTTCTTCTCGCGCCACGTCGACCTGGTGCGAGAAGAACTCGCGCCGACACCACGAGGTTGGTGGCGTGCCGCAGGCTCAACACGGGGTGCCGCCCTTGACGGTGATCGGCTTCACCCGGGCCGCGAGCCGGTCAGTCGTCCTCAGCGCGCTCGACCCGAACGACACCCTCGACCCCGCCGAGGGTCGCGATGGCGTCGTCGGCCCCCGGGCCGGTGAGATCGAGGGTCAGGCTCACCAACCGTTGCCGCACGGCCTCGTCGTCGTGGGTCGCCGCAGCGTCGTCGGTCACCGACACCCCGGAGGATCCGAGCGCCGACACCGACCAGGAGTGGCTGGTGCACGCACCCAGCACGTCTCGAAGAATTCCCCGGCCGTCGACGTAGGTGATGGAGTAGCTCGCCCTTCCCCGGTAGCCGGAGGTGAAGCGACGCGTCAGCCGCGTGTAGCCGAGCACGACGACGAAGTGCAGCGCGGTCACCACCAGCGCCAGGATCGACAGGCCCGCGCCCGCGGCCATCCCGATCGCGGCGGTCTCCCACACCGCGGCGGCCGTGGTGAGGCCCCGGATGGAGCCCTGGCGGGTGATGATCAGCCCGGCCCCGAGGAATCCAACCCCGGTGACGATCTGGGCGGCGACCCGGGACGGGTCCAGGACGACGGTGCCGGCCTCCAGGACGTCGGAGAATCCGTACTTGCTGACCAGCAGCAGCAGCGCCGAGGCCGTTCCCACGATGGCCTGGGTGCGCAGACCGGCGCTCTTGCCGCGTAGCTCGCGCTCCAACCCGATGGCCGAGGAGAGGACAAAGGCCAGCAGCAGCTCGTCGACCTGGCGCCAGCCCTGCCCACCGGCCCCTGCGAGGGTGGCCGCGTGGGCCATGGAGACCAGCACCACGACACTGTGCCACGCGAAAGCCCCCGCAGCGGCTGCTGCGGGGGCTTTCGGGGGCGAGGATCAGGCCTTCGGGGAGTACACCAGCTTCTTGTTGACGAACTCGTCAACCCCGTACGGGCCCAGCTCGCGACCCACGCCGGAGCGCTTCGTGCCACCGAACGGCAGGTCGGCGGCGCTGCCCTGCGGGCTGTTGATCCACACCATGCCCGTCTCGAGCCGGTTCGCGACGTCCGCGGCCTGTTCGGCGTCGGCGCTGAAGACCACGCCGCCGAGCCCGAACGACGAGCTGTTGGCCAGCTCCACCGCGGCGTCGGCGTCGGCCACCTTGTAGATGACCGCCGCCGGACCGAAGAGCTCCTCGGAGTACGCGCGCATCTCCGGGGTGACGTCGGTGAGCACGGTGGCCTCGAAGAACGCCCCCGGGCCCTCGACGCGCTTGCCACCGGTGCGCACGGTCGCGCCCTTGCCCACCGCGTCGTCGATCTGCGCGGCGAGTCCCTTGGCGGCGGCCTCGGAGGACAGCGGACCGAAGTCGGTGTTGGCGTCGAAGGGGTCACCGGGCTTGAGGGACGACATGGCGGCGGTGAAGCCCTCGACGAACTGCTCGTAGACGTCCTCGACGACGATCAGCCGCTTGGCGGCGTTGCAGGCCTGGCCCGCGTTGCCCATCCGCCCCATGACCGCTGCCTTCACCGAGTCCTGCAGGTTCTCGGCGTCCAGGACGATGAACGGGTCGGAGCCGCCCATCTCGAGCACGACCTTCTTCAGGTTCTGGCCCGCCACGGCGGCGACGGCGGTGCCCGCCCGCTCGCTGCCGGTGACCGAGACACCGGCCAGGCGGGGGTCGGCGATCATGGTGGCCGCCTGGTCGTTGGTGGCGAACACGTTGATGTAGGCGTCGGCGGGCAGCCCGGCGTCGCGGAAGATCTGCTCCATGGCCAGCGCCGACTCGGGGCACTGCGGGGCGTGCTTGAGGATGATCGTGTTTCCGATCATCAGGTTCGGCGCCGCGAACCGAGCCACCTGGTAGTAGGGGAAGTTCCACGGCATGATCCCCAGCAGCGCGCCCACGGGGTCCTTGCGGACGAACGCGGAGCCGCCCATCTTCGGGTTCAGCTGCTCGTCGGCCAGCAGGCTCTCGGCGTTGTCGGCGTAGTAGCGGTAGATGTCGACGACCAGGTGCAGCTCACCCTTGGCCTCCTTGGTGGGCTTGCCCATCTCCCGACCGATGATCTCTGCGAGGGTGTCGCGGCGCTCGGAGTACAGCTCGGCGACCTTGGTCAGGATCGCTGCACGCTCGCTCTTGGCCGTGGTGCGCCAGCTGCGGTACGCAGCGTCGGAACGCGCCAACACGTCCTGGATCTCGGCGTCGGTGGTCTCGGGGTAGGACTGGCCGGCTTCGCCGGTGGCGGGGTTGACGACCTGGTAGGTGCTGGTCACGTTGTTGTGCCCCTCTCTGGTGGATCACGCGGTTCACTCTCTGGACGGTCTCAGAACTACAACGCCCCGCGTGGAGGGCTTGTTCCGGGCGGTCCGTGGACGCGGGGGCTCAGGCCCGCTCTGCCCGCAGGTGCGTGTCGAAGAAGGTCAGGATGCGGCGCTTGGCGTCCGCCGCGGCGTCGTGGTCGTAGCCCACACCCGCCACCTTGAGCATCGGGGTGATGGGGGAGGCCACGGTGACCCGGTTGAGGAAGCCGTGCCGGGCCTGTGGGTAGGTGTGCACGTCGTGCTCCACGCCGCTGGTGGACAGGGCAGCCTCGAGGGTGGGTCCGGCCCCCTTCAGGCTGGTGTCCTTGCCCCCGAAGCTGGCCACCACCGGGCACGCACCGGAAAGGATTTCCGCGGCGTCGTCGGGCACCTGCCCGTAGTTGACCCCCGCAGCGCCCCACCCGGGACGCGCGGCGAGCAGCAGCGCGAACCCGCCGCCCATGCAGTACCCGATCACCCCGACGGTCCCGGTGCAGGTGGGGTCGGCGGCGAGCGCCTGGCGCACCGCGTCGATCTGGTCGAACACCGGACCTCGCCGCGCACCGAGCTGGGCGAAGGTGCCCTTGACGCAGCGCAGCGCCGACCGCCCACCGAACAGGTCCGGCATGGCCACCACGTACCCGGCGGCGGCCAGCCAGTCGGCCTGTTCCTTCATGTCGTCACCGGGCCCGAACGCGTCGTGCACCAGCACCACGCCGGGCCACGGTCCGGGGTCGAGCTTGGTCGGCACGGGTGTGGCCAGGTAGCAGGCGGCCAAGCTCAGGTCAGGGCGGGTGGGTGTGCTCACAGGTCTCCTCCGGTGCGGGTACGGATCATCGTGCGTCGCGCTGGCGGGCTGCGGGTCTGCCGCCCGGGCGCACCGACCGCACCAGCGTGACCGCGTCGGCCTGGGTGAGCTCACGGTCGGCCCGGCACACGGCGCGCACGGCGGCCACCTCGCCCTGAGCACCCGCCACCGTCTTGCGCACCCGAGGCTTGGTCCATCGTGCCGCCGCGGCGCGCGAGCGAGCGGCTCGCCGGGGCGCTCTGCGCTGCTGCACGAGCGCGCGGACAAGGAACGCGACGGCCAGAGCCTCGAGCGCAGCCGAGAACCACTGGCGGTCGAGCACCGCGAAGACGGTCAGCGCGATCAGCAGCAGCGCGGCGAGCCCCATCACCGTCACGGTGAGCTTCTTCACGACGAGCACCCTAGCCGTGGCAGGCCCCGTCCGACCTGCTCTTCCGTGGGTGCTCGACTTCTCCTGAGCCCCACCCCGGTGCCGCCGTCATTTCCCCCTGGGGGCGCAGACCACCGGCACCGGTGCCAGCCGTACCCGCACCCGGGTGCCGGGCTCCAGGGCCAGCGGGGCCTGGCTGACGAGGACGGTGCCGTCGGCCAGGGTGGCGGTGCTGCGCCGGATGGCACCAAGAAAGCTCGAACTGGTCACGGTGGCGTCCGGGTGGTCGTCCCCGTCGCCCCCCTCGACGAAGATCACGTCCTCCGGTCGGACGTAGACGGTGACCTCACCGGCCGGTGTCGCCTGGTCGACCAGCGGCAGGCTGGTGCCGAGCAGGTGCGCCCGGGAGTCCGAGACGGTGCCGGACACCCGGTTGGTGAGCCCCATGAAGTCGGCCACGAACGCGGTGGTTGGACGCGAGTACACGTCCTCGGGGCCACCGATCTGCTCGATCCGCCCGGCCCCCATCACCCCGACCCGGTCGGCCACGGCCAGGGCCTCCTCCTGGTCATGGGTGACAAACAGCGTGGTGGTGCCCACCTCCTGCTGGATCCTGCGGATCTCCTCCCGCAGCTGGGTGCGCACCTTCGCGTCGAGTGCACTCAGCGGTTCGTCGAGCAGCAGCACCGAGGGCTCGATGGCCAGCGCGCGCGCCAGCGCCACCCGCTGCTGCTGCCCGCCCGAGAGCTCGCTGGCGTAGCGCCCCGCCATCGCCGAGAGCCCGACGAGGTCCAGCACCTCGCCGGCTCGACGTCGTCGCTCCCCGGCCCCCACACCCCGCAGCCGCAGCCCGAAGGCGACGTTGTCCAGGGCGCTGAGGTGGGGGAACAGGCTGTAGGCCTGGAACACCATGCCCATGTCACGCTTGCTGGTCGGCAGGTCGGTGACGTCGCGCCCCCCGACGAGGACCCGACCGGAGTCGACGTCCTCGAGCCCGGCCAGCGCGCGCAGCGCCGTGGTCTTGCCGCAACCGGAAGGGCCGAGCAGCACGACCATCTCCCCGGGGGCCATCTCCAGCTCGAGCCCGTCGAGCGCCCTCACCTCGCCGTAGGTCCGGGTCAGGCCGTGCAGGTGCACCGGGGTCGACACCGGGGTGCGGGTGGAGGTGGTGCTCATGTGCTGGCTCCCGGTGTTGATGGGGCGGGTGTCGTCGGTGCGGGGGAGACTGCGGGTTGTCGGCTCCGGCGTGGACGTGAACCCACCAAGGACAACAGCAGCAGCAGGAGGAAGGCGAGCACCAGCGCGGCCAGCGACACCGCGACCGCGGCCGCCCCGTCCCGCTTGCCCAGGAAGTTGATCGCGACCTGCAGGTTCTGCCGGGCCAGCAGCGAGGCGATGGTGAACTCACCCAGGACCAGCGCCACAGAGATGAAGGACGCCGACAGCAACGCCGAGCGCAGGTTCGGCACCACCACCCGCCACACCACCCCCACCCAGCTCGAACCCAGGCTGCGGGCCGCCTCGGCCAGTGTGCGCAGGTCGATCGCACCGAGCCCCGCGTCGAGCGCTCGGTAGGCGTACGGGAGAACCAGGACCGTGTAGGCGAAGGTGAGGGTGGCCGAGCTGCTGCCCAGGAAGTAGTAGACCCAGGCGTAGACCGGCGCGAGGCCCACCACCAGCACGATCGCGGGAATGGTCAGCGGGAGCAGACACACGAACTCCAACACCCGGCTCAGCGCCGGCAGCCGCAGGCGCACCCACACCATGGTGGGCACCAGGATCACCAGCATCAACACCACGGTCAGCACCGCCAGCACCAGCGAGGCCCGCGCCCCCTGCAACAGGTCGCTGTAGGTGCTGGTCAGCTTCGACGGGTTCACCAGGCCGGCCCACACCCGCCCGGTCCACCCGCCGCCGTTCGGGTCGCGCAGGGTGAAGCCCAGCATGCTCAGCAGCGGCACGGCAAAGAAGAGCCCGATGAGCCCCAGCACCACCCAGCGCTGGACCCCCTGACGCCGACGGCGACGAGCGGCGACGGTGCTCATGGCTGCCGCCCCGCGGCGACGGTGCTCATGGCTGCCGCCCCGCGGCGACTGGCGTCACGACAACCACCGCGAGGTGCGCCGCTGCAGCAGCGCGTAGGCGGTCATGACCACGGCCACCACGATGACCATGCCGAGGGCGAGCGCCTTGGCGAGGTCGGCCCGGCCCAGCACCACCTCGCTGCTCAGCGCGGCCCGGATCTGCAGCGGCACGATGAGTGCACCTTGGCTGACCAGCGCGGCTGCGGTGGCGTACGAGGAGAACGCGTTGGCGAACAGCAGCAGGGTGGAGCCGAGGAACGAGGGCAGCAGCAGCGGGCCCCCGACGTGGCGCCAGTAGTGCCAGGTGGAGCCGCCGAGGCTGTCCGAGGCCTCCCGCCACTGCACCCGCAGCCCGTCCAGGGCGGGCAGGAACACGATCACCATCAGCGGGATCTGGAAGTAGGTGTACACCAGGACCAACCCGGGCAGCTCGAACAGCCACACCCCGCCAGCGAAGATGTTCAGACCGAGGTCCTTCAGCAACAGCGTCACCACACCCTGCAGCCCGACGGTGGCCAGGAACGCGAAGGCCAGCGTCACCCCGCCGAACTGGGCGAGCACCCCGGAGGCCGCGGTGACCGCCCGGCGCAGCAGCCCATCACGGCGCGCGGTGCTGATGGCGTGCGCGAGCAGCCCGCCGAGCACGGCCCCCAGCACCGCGGTGCTCGCCGACAACACGATGCTGCGGCGGAACGCGACGAGCACCGTGGGGTCGGTGAGGGCCGACAGGTTGCTCACGGTGAACGTGTTGCCCGGGGTGAGCACCGAGCCGATGACCACCACGAGGGTGGGCACGACCAGGAACAGCACCACGAAGACCGTGAACGGGACCACTCCGAGCAACGGGGTCAGCCGCGACCATCGTCGAGGGCGCGGTTGCCCGTCCACCAACGGCTCGGTGTCCACGGGTGGCGGCGCGAGCGACACCGCGACGTCAGCCAATGGCCTTCGCCCAGGTGCTGCTGAGCGTCTTGGCGGCGGCGTCGGTCTGAGCCTGGGTGAGCACCACGGGGGTGCCGCTCACCGGGGGCAGTGCCGCGAAGGCCGCCTTGTCGATGGTGCCCGCCTTCTCCATGGCGTCCGCACGGATCGGCCGGGCCCCACCCTTGAGCCACAGGTTCTGGCCGGCGTCGGAGTAGAGGAACTCCTCCCACAACCGGGCGGCGGCGGGGTGCGGTGCGGCCTTGTTGATCGCCTGGCTGTAGTAGCCGGCCACCACGGCACCCTCAGGCACCACCACCTTCCACGACTTGAGGCCGTTCTTCTTGGTGGACTCGGCCGCGTTGAGGTAGTCCCAGTCGATGACCACCGGGGTCTGACCGGACTCGATCGTCGCCGGGGTGGGGTCGATCGGCAGGAAGTTGCCGGCCTGCTTGAGCTTACGGAAGTAGTCCACCCCGGGAGCGATGTCGTCAGGCGAGCCGCCGGCCGCGATGCTGGCCATCATCACGCCGTTGAACGCGGCCCCGGCCTGGGTGGGGTCACCGTTGAGGGCCACGAGACCCTTGTACTCAGGCTTGGCCAGGTCGGCCATGGTCTTGGGGGCCGGCACCTTGGCCGAGTCGTACCCGATGGACATGTAGCCGCCGTAGTCGTTGACCCAGCGGCCTTCGGCGTCCTTCTGCTTCTCCGGCACGTCACCGAAGGTCTCCACCTGGTAGGGCGCGAACAGGTCGACGTTCGCGTTGGTCACCGACTGGCCGAGGTCGAACACGTCCGGCGCGGTGTCCTGGCCCTTGAGCTGCTTGGCCGCGTTGATCTCGTCGGCGCTGGTGCCGTCCGGCTGTGCCGAGTTGACCTTGATCCCGTACTTCTTGCTGAAGGTGGAGATGACCTCGGCGTAGTTGGACCAGTCCGGAGGCAGCGCGATCACGTTCAGCTGGCCCTCGGACTTGGCCGCCTTGACCAGCGCATCCATTCCGCCCGCGTCCTTGGCGCTGGTGGCGGTGGCAACCTTGTTGCCCCCGTCCGACGACGACGAGGAGGAGGACGACGGCGGTGGTGAGCAGGCGGCGACAGAGGCGAAGACCCCCGCCGCGGTCAGGACGGAGAGCGCACGGATGACGTGACGAGCCACGGTTCCTCCACAAAGGTCGGCGCCGGCGGCGAGCGCGACCGACGTTGGGACCGAAAGGGACCCGTCCGTTCGCCGGCGCGAGCTGGGTCTCGGAAGGTGTCCTGGGCGCACCATAGTGCGTCTGTGGTCACCGGGGCGTTAACCCTTTGGTAACGAAAGCCGTTGATCAAGCGAACAGGACGCTCAGCTGTCCTCCAGGGCACGGAGCTGGGGCCGCTCCCGCAGGCTGCGCTTGAGCTCGGCAAAACCGGGGAACTGCGCCAGGGCGATGACGTGGTCCCACAGCGGGACCGACTCCTCCTCGCTGGGCAGGCGGCTGATGACCGGACCGAAGAACGCCACCCCCCCCGGTGGTTGGAAGTGCAGGATCGGGGTGCCCACGTCCTTCCCGGTCAGGGCGAGCGCCTCGTCCGTCTCGGCCTGCAGCACGGCGTCCATGGAGGTGTCCTCCAGCGCGTCGGCCAGGTCGGTCGGCAGTCCGGCGGTACGCAGGATCTGAGCGGCAAACTCCGGGGTGCCCCGCTCACCGCCCACGACGGTGTCCTGCGGTGCGGCGTCGTAGATGTGCGCACCGCACGCTTCGTAGAAGGGCCCCATCGCCTCGCGGCCGTGCTCGGCCCGGGCCCGGGCCGCCACCCGCAGCAGGCGCAGCCCGGCGGTGTGGCCTTCGTCGTAGCCGACGGGGAAGCTGGCGTCGTAGTCCATGTGCGCGTTCAGCAGCCGCAGCGAGATGAACCGCCAGTCGACGGTGTACCGGCGCT
Organism: Mycobacteriaceae bacterium; assembly: GCA_039923155.1. Lineage (GTDB taxonomy): Bacteria > Actinomycetota > Actinomycetes > Mycobacteriales > Mycobacteriaceae > Rhodococcus_D. Next base: position 10,058 of record JBDTDI010000281.1, read on the forward strand.
GGGCCTGCACCTGGCGCACCCACTTGCTGGTCATCCACGCGAACGGGCACACCGGGTCGAAGTAGAAGTGGATGTCGGCGTCCAAGCTGTCGGACCGGGTGTTCGCATCAGCGCTCATGGGTGGCGACGCTAGCCCCGCCCGCTCCGGCTCCGGACGGGTGCCGCTCAGGGCGCCAGGGCGTCGAGCTCGGCCACGTCGTGCTCGTCCAGCGTGAGCGAGGCCGAGGCCACGTTCTGCTCCAGGTGGGCCAGCGACGAGGTACCGGGGATGAGCAGGATCGCCGGTGAGCGCTGCAGCAGCCACGCCAGCGCCACCTGCATCGCCGTTGCGCCGTGCCGTTCCGCGACCGCCGTGAGGCCGTCGGAGGCCAGCGGGGTGAAGCCGCCGAGGGGGAAGAACGGCACGAACGCCAGGCCCAGCTCGGCGCAGTGGTCCACCAGCGCGTCGTGCTCGCGCAGCACCAGGTTGTAGGCGTTCTGCACGCACACCACCCCACCCAGGGTGCGGGCCTCGTCGAGCTGGGCCCGGCTCACGTTGCTGAGGCCCAGGGAGGTGATCCGGCCCTGCGCCTGCAGCTCCAGCAGCACGGTGAACGGCTCCTCCAGGGAGCCGGTCCAGTCGTCGGGCAGGCGCAGGTTGACCACCGGCAGGGCCTCGACGCCCAGGTTGCGCAGGTTGTCACCCACCGCGGAGACCAGCTCCTCGCGGGCCATCGCCTGCTGCCAGCCGCCGTCGGCGTCGCGGCGCGCGCCCACCTTGGTGACCAGGGTCAGACCCTCGTACGGGTGCAGCGCCTCGCGGAGGATCTCGTTGGTCACGTGCGGGCCGTAGAAGTCGCTGGTGTCGACGTGGTCCACCCCAAGCTCGACCGCCCGGCGGAGCACCGCGACCGCCGCTCCCCGGTCGGCAGGCGGACCGAAGACGTGCGGCCCGGACAGCTGCATGGCGCCGTAGCCCATGCGGTGCACGGTGGCGGGGCCGAGGGGGCGGGTGCCGGCGGGGGAGACGTCAGGGGTGGTCATTGCTCCATGGTGGCGCCCCTGCAGGTGCGACGCACACCTGGGCGCGAGCGTGCGATGCCCGCGGGGTGAGCAGGCCGGGCTCCACCCCCGACGAGGTGCACGACGTCAGGTTCTCCACGCCGCCCCTCGGATCGCGCGGACACAACGAGGACGAGGTGGACGCCTTCCTGGACGAGGGGGAGCAGACGCTGCGCGCCGGTGAACCGGTCCACCTCGACGGTGCACGCTTGCGACCGCCGGTGATCGGCAGGCGGGGTTACGACGAGGCGCAGGTCGACGCCTTCCTCGCCCGGCTGGTCGGTGTTGACGACCTGTCCGCCCGAGCCGCTGCCGCCCCAGGTCAGCTCTCCGGGGGCGGGGACCAGCCGTTCGTCACCTCGCCGGGTTGGCGGTCTCGGCTTCGGCACCGAGGCTGAGCAGACGGCACGGCGAGTGGCGGGGTGGTCGGTGGCGTGGTCGGTGGGGTGGCGGTGTGCGAACCTCAACCGGTGACCAGCAGCGCCGGCGTGCCCCCCCTCGACCCCCAGGTGTTGCGCGCCACCTTCGGGCGCTTTCCCACCGGGGTCGTCGCGGTGTGCGGCCTCGTCGACGGTGCCCCGGTCGGGTTCGCGGCCAGCACCTTCGTGCCGGTCAGCCTCGATCCGCCCCTGGTCTCGTTCTGCGTGCAGCACACGTCGAAGACGTGGCCGCGCCTGGTGGGGCTACCCAGCCTGGGGCTGAGCGTGCTGGGGGAGGGGCACGAGAGCGCGGCCCGGGGGCTGGCCGCGCGGTCGGGGGACCGCTTCTCCGGGCTCGGGCTGCAGACCTCCGCGGCCGGGGCGGTGTTCCTGCACGGTTCGTCGGCCTGGCTGGAGTGCACCGTCCGTGACCAGCTCACCGCCGGCGACCACGCCATCGTGCTGCTCGACGTGCAGGGTTTGCTCAGCCACGACATCGAGCCTCTGGTGTTCCACAACAGCTCGTTCCGCCTGCTGGCCCCGACCCCGGACCTGGGCTGAGCCCACGCCGCGTCAACCCCGCGAGTAGCACCCCTCTCGTACGCACATCGTGGTTCTGGCGTACAAGGAGGGTGCTACGCGCGGGGAGGGGGGCGGTCGCCGACGGGCTTGGCCAGGACCTCGAAGACGAGGTCGTCGCGCCGGGGCACCCCGAAGCGGGGGTCGTCGGCGGGGAACGGGCGCAGCTCGCCCGTGACGGCGTAGCCCCGTCGCTCGTAGAAGGCAATCAGCTCGGTGCGCTGACGGATGACCGTCATCTCCACGGCCCGCGCACCGAACTCGGCGACCGCGACGGCCTCGGCCGCGTCGAGCAGGGCCGACCCGAGGCCGTGGCCCTGACGGCCCGGGCGCACCGCGACCATGCCGAGGTACACCGCCCCGTCGTGCTCGGTCGGGGTCAACGCGCAGCACCCCACCAGCCCGCTGTCGTCGTGCATCAGCAGCAGC
>JBDTDI010000282.1:0-6053 GCA_039923155.1 Mycobacteriaceae bacterium
TGCACACCTCCACCCGGACGGTAGGTCGGGCCGCGGGCGGGTTCGCCGCGCACCTGAACGTCTTGGCGGCCGCGCTGTGACACCCAGCTCGACGACCGACCTCGCGGCGACCGACGGTGCGGTGGTGCCCGGCTCGGCGGTGGCTGCAGCCCTGCGCGAGCTGGTGCAGTCGGGGCAGCTGGACCTGCCCCTGCCGGGGTCGGGGGCCACCGGTGAGCGGTTCTCCCGGCTGGCCGCAGTGGGCAGGCGGGATCCGGTGCTGGGTCGTCTCGCCGAGGCCCACACCGACGCCGTGGCGATCCTGGCCGAGCTCGGTGGGCCGGTGGTGTCCCGCGAGCAGGTGTGGGGGGTGTGGGCGGCGGAGCCCCCCCGACCGGTTCTCACCGCCGAGCGCACCGGCTCGGGGTGGCGGCTGCGCGGCAGGAAGGCGTGGTGCTCCGGGGCGCACAGCAGCACCCACGCCCTGGTCACCGCCCGGGTGGGGACGGACCGGCCGTTGTTCGCCGTGGACCTGTCGAAGCCCGGGGTCCGGCCCGTCGCGGGGACGTGGGCGGCGGTGGGGATGGCCGCGAGCGACTCCGGGGCCGTCGAGTTCGAGGACGTACCCGCCGAGCCGGTGGGAGCCGTCGATGCGTACCTGTCCAGGCCGGGGTTCTGGCACGGGGCGATCGGGGTGGCCGCAGCCTGGTACGGCGGGGCGTGCGGGGTGGCCGACGCCCTGGCCGCGCGCCGGGACAAGGCCGACGAGCACCAGCTGGCCCACCTGGGTGCGGTGACCGCGCTGCTGGCCGGGGCACGGTGGTCGCTGCAGGCGGCCGCGACCGAGATCGACGACGACCCGACCGCCGGCACCCGCGCCACTGCGCTCAGCGTGCGGGCCATCGTCGAGGACGCGGCGACAGCGACCCTGTATCGGGTGGGGCGGGCACTGGGCGCTGGACCGTTGTGCTCCGACGCCGTCCACGCCGCCCGTGTCGCGGACCTCACCGTGTACTTGCGCCAGAGTCATGCCGAGCACGACCTGGTGGCCCTGGCCCAGGACGGCGGAGCCGGGTGGTGAGCCCCACGATCGATGGGGAGGGCACCGCGGAGCAGGTGTGGCAGCACTGGGGCCGGCAGTTTCCGAGCTTTTCCCTCGACGGCTGCCCCCGGCTGGTGGTGGTGGCGCCACACCCCGACGACGAGGTGCTCGGGGCCGGTGGGTTGATGGCGCTCGCCTGCGCGGCGGGGATCGACGTGCAGGTGGTCGCCGTCACTGACGGCGGAGCCAGCCACCCCGGCTCCCCGACCCTGACCCCGCAGCAGCTGGTGACGCTGCGCCCGGGGGAGTCCGAGGCGGCGCTGGCCGAGCTCGGTGTGCTCGCGGCCCCGGTGCGCCTGGGCCTGCCCGACGGCGAGGTCGCCGCCCATGAGCAGGAGCTCGCCAGCACGCTGGAGTCCCTCGTCGCTGGATCGTGGGTCCTGAGCACGTGGCGCGGCGACGGGCATCCCGACCACGAGGCCACCGGGCGTGCCGCGGCCGAGGCCTGCGCGCGCACCGGAGCGCGGCACCTCGAGCACCCGGTCTGGACCTGGCACTGGTCGCACCCCGACGACCCACGGGTGCCCTGGGAGCGGGCCAGCCAGGTCCGACTGCCCGCGTCGGTGCAGGCTGCGAAGCGGGCTGCGGTTGCGCACTTCGTCACGCAGGTGCTCCCCCTCTCGGCGCACCCGGCCGATGCTCCTGTCCTCGGGCCGCACGTGCTGGCCCGTCTGCTCCGCGAGGTCGAGGTGCTGTTCACGTGAGCCTGCCCGCGAGCTACTTCGACGACTTCTACGGCGACCGGGAGGACCCGTGGGGTTTCACCGAGCGCTGGTACGAGCAGCGCAAGTTCGCCCTCACCATGGCGGCGCTGCCCCGTGCCCGTTACCGCAGCGCGTTCGAGCCGGGCTGCTCGGTGGGCGTGCTCACCGCCATGCTCGCGCAGCGTTGCGATCACGTCCTGGCCACCGACGTGGCGCAGGCCGCACTGGATCAGGCCGCGCGTCGCGTCCCGAGCAACGTCGAGCTTCGACGCTGGTCCCTGGGGGAGTCGTGGGACGAGCGCACCCACGACCTGGTCGTGCTCAGCGAGGTCGCTTACTACCTCGACGAGGCCGACCTCGCGGGGGCCCTGGCGGAGGCCACGTCCGCGTTGGAGCCCGGCGGCACCCTGGTCGCGGTGCACTGGCGCCACCGCGTCTCCGACTACCCGCAGACCGGTGACGGGGTGCACGCGCAGATCCGCACGACCCCCGGCCTGGCCCTGGTGGCGTCCTACGCCGACGACGACCTGCTGCTCGACGTCTTCGAGCGCTCGGACGCCCCGGTGGCGTCGGTCGCGGCCCGGGAGGGGCTGGCCTGAGGGCTGACCTCGTTGGAGGGGTTGGTTGCCTCACCGGTGCCCCCGGCCGGTACGGGCCCGGTACGACGCTCGTGTTGGGCGTGACGTCAGCGGCCGATCGGGTTCTCCTCGAGAAACGAGGTGACGATCTTCGTGAGGTCCTCTGGACGCTCGATGTGCAGACCGTGGCTCGACCCCGGTCCCGTGACGAGCTCGTACCGCGCGCCCGGGATCGCGTCGGCGACCTTCTTCGCCTGCCAGGGCGGGGTCAACAAGTCCTGCTCCATGGCCACGACGAGGGTCGGCGCGGTGATCGCGCCGAGCTGGTCGAGGGTGTCGTGGGCCAGGTCGGCGTCCCACTGCTCGACGGTGACCTGCATCTGCTCCTCGTTCTGCGGGAACGCCGGCAGCATCGGCTCCAGCATCTGGGCGAAGTCCGGGTGGTCGAGCAGCTGCGGGGAGAAGGCGAGACCAGCCGTGGTGAGCGCCGACTCCATGTCCCGATGGACGTAGGGCAGCTGCAGAGCGGTGAGCACCGATCGCTGGAAGCCGTCGCAGCGCCCCCACGTGGCGTAGAGCACGGCGGAGGCGACCTGACCGGGGTGGGTCAGCGCGAGCTGCTGCGCGACGGCCGAGCCCAGCGACCAGCCGAGGACGTGGGCCCGGGGCACCTCGAGCGCCTCCAGCAGGGCCGAGGCGTCCTCGGCGAGCGAGGCGACGCTGATCGCTCCGGAGCCGCGCTCGCTGCCGCCGAGACCTCGGTTGTCGAAGGCGATGACCTGGTAGGTCTCGGCGAGGCGGGTCATCATCTCGCCCCACAACGGGATCGCGCCGGACGTGCCCATGATCAGCAGCAGCGGTTCACCGCTGCCAGTGATCTCGTAGTTCAGGGTGACTCCGGTGCGGACGGGGATGACGGGCACGGACGCTCCTCGGGGTGGGTGGTCAGCGGTACTGGAGGCCGTCGTCAAGATTGGCTTCCGGGAGCACGACCCGCTCGTGGTCGTGCTCGTGCATGTGGGTCCAGGGCTCGCGGTCGCCCTGCCGGAACATCCGCTCCTGCGAGCGTGTGACGTAGCCGGGGCCGAAGTTCTCCGGGTCGCTCCACGGCAGCCGCGGCATGTCGTGGTCCTCCGGTCGCAGCGTCGGGACCACGGTGGTCGCACCCCGCTCGGCCATCCGCGCGAACACCCGACCGACGACGTCGTTGATCAGGTCGATACGCAGCGTCCAGGCATGGCGGAAGTAGCCGAAGGCGTACGCCATGTTCGGCACCCCGCTGATCATCATGCCTCGCCAGGTGACCCGGTCGGCGAAGTCGACCGGGTCACCGTCGACCCGGAAGGGGATGTTGCCCAGCACCGACAGGGTGAACCCCGTCGCGGTGACGATGATGTCCGCCTCGAGCACCTCACCGGAGGACACCCGCACGCCCTTCTCGGTGAACTCGGTGATGGTGTCGGTGACGATCGAGGCCGTGCCCTCGCGCATGGCCTCGAAGAGGTCGCCGTCGGGGACGAACGCGATCCGTTGCTGCCAGGGCCGGTAGCTCGGCGTGAAGTGCTTCTCGACGTCGGTGCCCTCGGGCAACAGCGGCCGGATGGTCTCGACCAGGAACTCGCGCAGCTGGTCCGGGTCGTCCCGGCCCGTGGTGGCCAGCCAGTCGAGCTGCTGCACGTACTGACGACGCATGATCTCGTGCGTCCAGTCGGGAGGCAGGTCGAGGGGCTCCAGCATCATCGCGAGCTCGTGCACGGTAGGCGCAGGGAACCAGTACGACGGTGAGCGCTGCAGCATCGTGACGTGGCCGGCGGTCCGGGCCAGCGCGGGCACGAGTGTCGCTGCGGTCGATCCGGAGCCGATGACCACGATCTTCTTGCCCTCGTGGTCCAGGTCGTCCGGCCAGCACTGCGGGTGCACGACCGTCCCCTCGAACCGCTCCATGCCTGGCCACTCAGGAGTGTAGGGCTCGTCGTGGTTGTAGTAGCCCTGGCACATCCACAGGAACGACGCGGTGATCTGGAACCGCTCGTCGGTGTCGGTGCGGTGGACCTCGGCGGTCCAGCGGGCGTCGTCGGAGGACCAGTCCAGTGCGGTGACGGTGTGGTGGTAGCGGATGGCCCCGGTGAGGTCGTCCTCGTCGATGACCTCGTCGAGGTAGGCCAGGATCGCGCCGCCGGCGGCGATGGAGGCGCCCCGCCAGGGCTTGTGCCGGTAGCCGTAGGTGAACAGGTCGCTGTCCGAGCGTGCGCCTGGGAACTGGTGGGTCCACCACGTGCCGCCGCGGGCGTCCTGCGCCTCGAGGACGGCGAAGGTGCGCTGGGGGGACTCGGTCTGCAGCCGGTGCGCAGCGCCGATGCCGGACACCCCGGCTCCGATGACCAGGACGTCGAGGTGCTCGGTCTCGCTGTGCTGCTGCGGCTGATCGACCGTGGCGGTGAGGGTCATGGCCGTGCTCCCAGGGTCGATGGTGGGTCGTTGCCGACGTTAGGTCGGACGTCGCGGCCAGCGGTGTCCGACCTTGGGACAGTTCCGGGCTTGACCCCAGGCGCATGCTGTGATCCACACCACAAGGAGGTGGTCGGATGGATGACGTGCTGGACCGCCGCAGGCTCTTGTCCTCCGCCCTGGCCCGGCTGATCGACCGGCCCGACGCGGACCTCACCGAGATCCCCGAGCACGTGGCCGCGTCCTGGCGCCGAAGCCTTGCCGGGGGCGTCGATCCCGGGGTGGTGTCCAACCTGCACAACCCAGGTCTGGAGCTGGACTCTCGGTTGGTGCGGTGTGCGCGCCCGGTGATCGAGCAGCTCGCCGAGCAGCTCGCAGGGGCACCGGTGTGCGTTGTGCTGACCGACGACCGCGCCCGCCTGCTCATCCGCCGGGACACCACGGTGGCGATCGGGCGGGCCGCGGACGACAACTACTTTGCCGAGGGGTTCGGGTACGCAGAGGAGGCGGTCGGCACCAACGGGGTAGGCACCGTCCTGGAGGCCGGCACGTCGGTGCACATCGTGGGTGCAGAGCACTTCGTCGAGCCTCTGCACTCCTACGCCTGCGCGGGCGCCCCTGTGCGCGAGCCGATCACGGGACGGATCCACGGCGTGCTCGACATCAGCTGTCGAGCCGAGCACTCCTCGCCGATCCTGCACTCGTTGGTCACGTCCGCGGCCGCCCGAGTCCAGGACGCCCTGCTCCGCGACAGGGACACCGGCCAGCAGGCGGTGTTCACCCTCTACACCCGCGTCGACTCCCGCTCCCGGGGGGCGGTGCTTGCGGTGGGCCGCCGGATGCTGCTGGTCAACAACGAGCTCCAGACCCTGCTGGACCCCGGTGACCTCGCCGCGCTGACGGACCACGCACGGTCCCGCATGCCCGCCGGATCTGATGTGGACGACCGGCTGAACCTGCCCTCGGGAGCCCGGGTCCGGGTGCGCGGCACCGCGGTCACGGTGGGCAGCAACGTCTCCGGCTTGGTCGCGGTGATCTCGGTGGTGCGGGAAGCGGACGTCGTCGCGGTGACCCGGGCATCGCCGGTCCACGGTCGGGTGCCCGTGTCGGTGGGCACCAGTCCCGCCTGGCGTGCGGCGTGGACGGCGGCCGCCGAGGCGCTCGGGTCCGGGACACCGCTGCTGGTCGTCGGCGAGGTCGGCAGCGGCCGCTGTCGGCTGCTCGCCGACCTGGACCGGGTGC
>JBDTDI010000283.1:0-10580 GCA_039923155.1 Mycobacteriaceae bacterium
GAACCTGTTCCTGATGATCTTCATCGTCCGATCAGGCCTGCAGATCCTCAGCGACCACCCCCGCCTGTACTGGACCCGGCACTGCACACCCGGGCGGGACTGGTTCCGCATCCAGCAGCCGGTGCCCGAGGACCCCCTGTGGACGGCGATGAGGGACTCGATCAGCCTGCCCGGCCAGGTGGCGCTGCCGGGTATCCGGCACTCCATCGGGCTGGCGCGCTGGTGGCACCTGGGCGTGGACACCCTCTGGCTGGCCAACGGTGCGGTGTATTACGTGCTGCTGTTCTCCACCGGCCAGTGGCGCCACGTCATCCCCACCAGCTGGGCGGCGTTCCCGAACGCGGTGTCGGTGGCGATCCAGTACCTGTCGCTGGACTGGCCCCTGGACAACGGGTGGGTGGCCTACAACAGCCTGCAGCAGTTCGCCTACGCCGCAACCATCTTCATCGCCGCCCCGCTGGCGGTGATCACCGGGCTGGGCATGTCGCCGGCGCTGTCGACCCGGTTCACGGCGATCAGCCGCCGGTTCAGCATCCAGACCGCGCGCTCGCTGCACTTCCTGGTGCTCTGCTACTTCCTGGTGTTCATCGTCGTGCACGTCGGTCTCGTGTTCACCACGGGCCTGCTGCGCAACCTCAACCACGTCTTCGCCGCCCGGGACACCACCGGCTGGGTCGGATTCTGGGTGTTCGCCATCGCCACGGTCGTCGTCGTGATCGCCTGGGCCGCGGCCACCCCGTTCACGTTGCGTCACCCCCGGACCGTGCAGCGGGTCGGCTACGCCCTGATCGGGCCGGCCCAGCGCCTGTTCGAGCACGTGGACGCGAACCCCGGGCAGTACACCGAGGCGGACATCTCCCCGTACTTCTGGCACAACGGCAAGTACCCGGAGACCGATGAGTACCGGGCCCTGTTCGACGACGGGTTCCTCGACTACCGGCTGCGGATCAACGGGCTCGTGGACAACCCCGTCGAGCTCGACCTGACCCAGCTGCGCGCGCTGCCCCACCACGAGCAGATCACCCAGCACTTCTGCATCCAGGGATGGTCCGGGATCGCCAAGTGGGGCGGGGTGTCGATGCAAGCCGTCGTCGACCTGGTTCGGCCCACCGCCGAGGCGAGGTGGGTGGTGTTCTACTCCCTGGGCGACGGCCCGGACGGGGGCATCTACTACGACGCCCACCCGATCGAGCAGATGAGCTACCACCTGACGATGCTCGCCTACGACATGAACGGCGAGCCGCTGTCCTACGGGCACGGGGCCCCGTTGCGGTTGCGCAACGAGGTGCAGCTGGGGTTCAAGCAGGTGAAGTGGATCAAGGGAGTGGAATTCGTCGCCGACTTCGCCGACGTGGGCGGAGGCTTCGGCGGGTACAACCAGGACCACGAGTTCTTCGGGTACCGCCAGTCGCTGTGACCGGTCGCGGCTCGGGCCGATCGTGATGCAGGTCACTCGGTGGGATCGTGTAAGGACAGCCTATGCTCAGAACAGATCGAGCGGGCAGCCCACCGACCGTGCGCCCCGCCGAGATGGATGGGAGTGATCATCATGGAGCTGGTCAAGCAGGGGCACGGCCTGGTTCGGAGGCCGCCGGTCCCGAACGCGCCGACCGTCACCGTGATCGCCGGTGGCGAGGAGGGCGGTCCGGACGTCGGCCTGGTGCGGGTCCACCTGCCGGCGGGCGCGGGCATGCCCGCGCACCGTCACAACGGCTCGGACGTGATCCTCACGCCGATCGCGGGCTCGGTGAGAATCGCGAAGGGTGCGGACTTCCTCGACGTCAACGTCGGGGACTCCGCCGTCATCGGCAAGGACGAGGCGGTGTCGCTGACCAACCTCGGGAGCCAGGACGCGGAGGTCATCGTGGCTGCCGGTCCGGCGGACTTCATCACCGGGATCCGGTCGTGGCCCGCCCCTGAGGAGAGCTGACGCGATGGACACCCCCGCCGCCCTGGCCGATGCGGTCCAGCCCGGAGCCCTCAGCTACGTCGTGACGGTGGGCGCGGACGGTCGCGCGCACGTCGTGCCCGCGCAGGCGGCCCTGGCCGACGGCACGATCGTGGTCGCCGGGATCGGCTCGAGGACGCGGAGCAACCTGGCGGCGGGCAGCGTGGTCACCGTCCTGTGGTCTCCGCCCGACCCCGGCGGCTACACGCTCATCGTCGACGGCACCGGCGAGATCCACGACGACACGGTGGTGGTCCGTCCCGCTCGCGCCGTGCTGCACCGGCCGGGGGTCGGCCCGCACGACACCCACGGCCCCGACGGCACCGACGGAACTGCCGAGACGGCCGGAACCGGCGGCTGTGTCGCGGACTGCGTCGAGCTCGCCCTGAGCTGATCCGGGCGACCGGTCCTGACGCGGGCCAGCCTCAACGACCGCCACCGTGCAGCAGGGCCGCGAGCACGTCGTGGTGGTAGCGGGAGATGACGTCGAGCCCGATCCCCTTGGGGCACACGGCGGTGCACTCCCCGATCTGGGTGCAGCCCCCGAACCCCTCGGCGTCGTGCGCGTCGACCATGCCGATCGCCCGGGAGTGGCGTTCGGGCTGCCCCTGGGGGAGGTCGCCGAGGTGGGTGATCTTCGCGCCGAGGAACAGCGCCGCCGAGCCGTTGGGGCACGCGGCGACGCACGCGCCGCACCCGATGCAGGTGGCCGCGTCGAAGGCGTCGTCGGCGGTCTCCTTCGGCACCAGCACGGCTTGCGCGTCGGGCGCGGAGCCGGTGGGGGCGCTGATGTAGCCACCGGCGGCGATGATCCGGTCGAGCGCGGCACGGTCCACGACGAGGTCCTTGATCACGGTGAACGGCTCGGCCCGCCAGGGCTCGACGTCGATCGTGTCGCCGTCGGAGAAGCTGCGCATGTGCAGCTGGCAGGTGGTGACCAACGGCAGCGGGCCGTGGGCCACCCCGTCGATGACCAGCCCGCAGCTGCCGCAGATGCCCTCCCGGCAGTCGCTGTCGAACGCGATCGGGCGGTCACCGCTCAGCGTGAGCCGCTCGTTGAGGGTGTCGAGCATCTCCAGGAAGGACATGTCCGGGGAGACGTCGTCGACTCCGTAGGCGACCATGCGACCATCTGCGGCCGCAGAGTCCTGACGCCACACCCGAACGGTGATGTTCACGCGTAGCTCCGTTGCTTCAGCTCGATGAAGTCGTAGGTGAGGTCCTCCTTGTGCAGCACGGGTGGGCGGCCCGACCCGGTGAACTCCCACGCCGCCACGTAGGCGAAACCGTCGTCGTCGCGCAGCGCCTCGCCGTCGGGGGTCTGGCTCTCCGCCCGGAAGTGGCAGCCGCACGACTCGTCCCGGTGCCAGGCGTCGATGCACATGAGCTCGGCCAGCTCGAAGAAGTCGGCCACGCGGCCGGCCCGCTCCAGGGTCTGGTTGAGCTCCTCGCCGCCCCCGGTGATCGCGACGTCGCGCCAGAACTCGGCCTTGAGCTCACGCACCATCGCCACCGCCTTGGCCAGGCCCTCCTTGGTGCGTTCCATGCCGCAGTGCTCCCACAGGATGGCGCCGAGCTCCTTGTGGAAGGAGTCGACCGTACGGGTGCCCTTGACCGCGAGCAGCGCGTCGACCCGCTGGTGCACCGCCTGCACCGCCTCCTGCACGGCCGGGTGGGAGGCGTCCAGGTCACCGTACGGTCCGGCCGCCAGGTACTCGCTGATCGTGCCGGGCAGCACGAAGTAGCCGTCGGCGAGGCCCTGCATCAGTGCGCTGGCCCCGAGGCGGTTGGACCCGTGGTCGGAGAAGTTCGCCTCCCCGATGACGAACAGCCCGGGAATAGTGGACTGCAGGTCGTAGTCGACCCACAGGCCCCCCATCGTGTAGTGCACCGCGGGGTAGATCCGCATGGGCACCTCCCACGGGTTCTCGTCGGTGATCTGGCGGTACATGTCGAACAAGTTGCCGTAGCGGTCCTCGATCACGTCGCGGCCCAACCGCTCGATGGCGTCGGACAGGTCCAGGTAGACGCCCAGGCCGCCGGGACCCACTCCCCGTCCCTCGTCGCAGATGTTCTTCGCGGCCCGCGAGGCGACGTCGCGGGGGACGAGGTTGCCGAACGCCGGGTACGCCCGCTCCAGGTAGTAGTCACGCTCCTCGGGGCCGATGTCGCGAGGATCGCGGTCGTCGCCCCGCTCGGTCGGTACCCAGATGCGGCCGTCGTTGCGCAGCGACTCGCTCATCAGCGTCAGCTTGGACTGGTAGTCGCCGCTGACCGGGATGCACGTCGGGTGGATCTGGGTGTAGCAGGGGTTGGCGAACAGCGCGCCACGCCGGTGGGCCCGCCACGTCGCGGTGACGTTGCAGCCCATGGCGTTGGTGGACAGGTAGTAGGCGTTGCCGTACCCCCCGGAGGCGAGGACGACGGCGTCGGCGACGTGGGTCTCGATCGCCCCGGTCAGCAGGTCGCGCACCACCACGCCGCGGGCCCGGCCGTCGACGACGATGACGTCGAGCATCTCGTGGCGCGTGTGCACGGTCACGGTGCCCGCGGCGACCTGGCGCTCCAACGCCTGGTAGGCCCCCAGCAGCAGCTGCTGGCCGGTCTGCCCCCGGGCGTAGAAGGTGCGTGATACCTGCACGCCGCCGAAGGACCGGTTGTCCAACAACCCCCCGTACTCCCGGGCGAAGGGGATGCCCTGCGCGACGCACTGGTCGATGATGTCCACGCTCACCTGCGCCAGTCGGTACACGTTGGACTCCCGCGACCGGTAGTCGCCGCCCTTGACCGTGTCGTAGAACAACCGGTAGGTGCTGTCGGAGTCGTTACGGTAGTTCTTCGCCGCGTTGATGCCGCCCTGGGCGGCGATCGAGTGCGCTCGCCGCGCGCTGTCCTGGTAGCAGAAGCTGCTCACCTGGTAGCCGGCCTCGCCGAGGGTGGCCCCGGCCGACGCTCCGGCCAGACCCGTTCCGATGATGATGACCGAGCGCTTGCGCCGGTTGGCCGGGCTGACGAGGCGCGCGTGGAACTTGCGGGAGTCCCAGCGATCCGCGATGGGACCCGTCGGGGTCCTGGTGTCGGTGACCGGATCGCCGACGGTGTAGAAGCTGGTCGTCTCCGGGTTGTCCACCTGCTCGGTGTCGTCGAGTTGTTCCGTCATGTCAACCAGTCCATCCGAGGAGGATCGCGTACGGGGGAAGGAGGAAACCGATGGTGATCACCAGCGAGACGCCGACCGCGACCTGGTTGAGGTGCCGGCGGCGCGCAGCGCTGGTGTTGGCGCCCAGGCTGGCGAACGCGCTCCAGAAGCCGTGCCGCAGGTGCAGGCCGAGGGCGAGCAGGGCAACGGTGTACACGAGCACGACCCACCAGATTCCGAAACCGTTCACCACCCGCTCGTAGGGGCTCACCGACGCCCCTCCCGGGTGGATCACGTTGTCCGCGCTCAGCTGCAGGACGTGGAAGACGATGAACAGCAGCAGGGTCACCCCGCCCCAGCGCATCGTGAACGAGGCGTAGCTGCGTTGCACCCCGGTGCGGGCCTTGGTGCTCTCGTAGCGCCCTCCGCCGCCCCCCGCCGTGGCGTGGCGGGACCGCCGCCACAGCACCACGGCCGAGAAGATGTGTGCCACCACGGCCACCCCGAGCACCACCCGCACGATCCACAGCAGACCCCCGAAGGGCAGCAACGGCTCGCCCACCGTCCGCAGGAAGTCGGCGTACCCGTCGAACGAGGCCTGGCCCGCGAAAACCTTCAGGTTTCCGTACATGTGGGCCAGCAGGTACAACACCATGACCAACCCGGAGACCGCCATCACGGCCTTCAGGACCACCGTCGAGCGCAGTGCCGCCGAGCGGCGCTGACGTGGGGTCGGCCGCGCGGGAGGGGTGATCACCACGGGCGTCACCGCGTCTCGAGGACGTCGAGGGCGAGGGTGGAGTGGGCGTAGGCACCGCCGGCCCGCATCTCGGCCGCCACCCAGATGGCCTCCATGATCTCCTGGTCGGAGGCGCCCTTGCGGTGGGCGAGCCGGGTGTGTCCCTGGATGCAGTACGGGCACTGGGTGGTGTGTGCAACCGCAACCGCGACGAGCTGCTTGGTCTTCTCGTCCAGCGCGCCCTCGGCGAACACCGACCGGCTGAACGCCTCGAACGCCTCGTGCGTGTGGGGGGCGAGCTCCTTGCGGCGTGCGGCGATCTCGGGGGTCGCCTGGTGGTACATCGGTTCGCTCGGCATGAGCATCTCCTAGGGTGCGTCGTCGTGGCTGAGGGGTTCGGTGTCCTCGCCCGCCGCCCGGCGGGCCAGGACGTAGAGCAGGTCCGACACCCGGTTGAGGTAGCTGAGCACGGACGGGTTGAGCAGGTGGGAACCGTCGAGCGCGGCCCGGTGGCCGACCAGTCGACGCTCGGCCCGGCGCACGATCGTGCGGGCCAGGTCCAGCGCCGCCGACGTGGCGTTCGCGCCGGGGACGACGAACACCGGGCGCAGCGGTCGCTCGGTGACCAGCGCATCGATCAGGGCCTCGATGCTCACCGTCATCGTCGGGGTGACGAGGGAGATGCCGGGGGTGAGCCGCTCACGCGCACGGGGGTTGGCGGCGAGGTCGGCGGACACGACGAACAGCTCGCGCTGCAGACGCAGGATCTGCGTGGCGAGGGTGGGGTCGGTGCAGCTGGCGCGGGCGATCCCCAGCGCGGAGACCGCTTCGTCGACGGTTCCGATCGTGTCGACGAGCGGGTCGTCCTTGGACGTCCGGCCACCGAACAGCAGGCCGGTGCTGCCGTCGTCACCCAGCTTGGTGTAGATCCGGGCGCTGTCCATCAACGACGCCCCGGCTCGACGAGGACCGGCGGCCGGCCCACCCACGGCTGGGGTTCGACGAAGAACTCCTCGGTGTGCACGGCGGCAGGATCGGCGCCCTGTGCCTGTGCGGCCCGTGCGCACGCGGTGACGAAGCCGGGGGGCCCAGCGGTGAAGACCTCCCACCCGCCCAGGCTGGCGAAGGCGTCCCCCAGCCGATCGGGGATGTGCGGGCGCTCCGGCGCGACCGGGACTCGGGTCAAGGTGCGCAGGTAGCGGAAGCTCGGTTGCGCACGGGCCAGCTCCTGGAAGTGAGCGTGGTCGATCGAGTCGGCACCGGTCCGGGCGGAGACGAACAGCGTCACCGCCCGGCGGGGACGAGCCACCAGCAGCGACTGCGCCAGGGCGCGCAACGGCGCCAGGCCCGACCCGGCCGCGAGGAGGAGCACCGGGCCGCTTCGGTCCGGGTCGGGGACGAAGGTCCCGTAGGGCCCGGTGAGCAGGACCGGCTCCCCGACCCGGAGCCTGTCGTGCACCCAGGTGCTCGTCTCGCCGCCGGGGACGCGAGTCACCAGCAGGCTGATCGACCCGTCCGGGCGTGGTGCGTTGGCGACGGAGTAGGAGCGCGGCGGCAACCGGAGCTCGGCGTCGTTGCAGAGCACGTACTGTCCCGGCGCGTAGGTCACGACGGTGTCCGTCGGCGTCAGCTCCAGCGCCCGGATGACCGGGGTGACCAGGGTGCTCTGCCGCACCCGGTAGGGGTGCTCGTCGGACGTGTCCTGCGACATCTGCCGCCCCCCGCTCATTCGGACTGCTGACCGGCCAGCAGCTGGCGCAGGACGTAGGGCAGGATGCCGCCGTTGCGGTAGTACTCCGCCTCGGTCGGGGTGTCGATGCGCAGCCGGGCGTCGAGCTCGACGTCTCCGGCGCGCACGTGCAGGGTGTCCGGGATCGTGTCCGCCAGCGCCGTGACCCCGGTGATGTCGATGCTCTCCTCGCCGGTCAGGCCCAGCGAGTCGGCACTCACGCCGTCCGGGAGCTGCAGGGGCAGCACCCCCATCCCGATCAGGTTCGAGCGGTGGATGCGCTCGAAGGACTCGGCCAGGACGGCTCGCACCCCGAGCAGCGCGGTTCCCTTGGCCGCCCAGTCCCGCGAGGACCCGGAGCCGTACTCCTTGCCGGCCAGGATGACCAGGGGCGTCCCCGCGGCCGCGTAGTGCACGGCAGCGTCGTAGATGGTGGCGACGTCACCGTCGGCGGTGAAGTCCCGGGTCCAACCACCCTCGGTCCCGGGCGCGAGCTGGTTGCGCAGCCGGATGTTGGCGAAGGTGCCGCGGATCATCACCTCGTGGTTCCCGCGCCGCGAACCGTAGGAGTTGAAGTCGCCGCGGGCCACCCCGTGCTCGATGAGGTAGACCCCGGCGGGCGAGTCGAGGGCGATCGAGCCGGCCGGGCTGATGTGGTCGGTGGTGACCGAGTCGCCGAGCTTGAGCAGCACCCGTGCCCCGGTGACGTCGCGCACCGGTTCCGGTTCGCGCCCCATGCCCTCGAAGTACGGCGGGTTGCGCACGTAGGTCGACGAGTCGTCCCAGGCGAAGGTGTCGCTCTCCGGCGTCGGCAGGCTGCGCCAGCGCTCGTCGCGGCGAACACGTCCGCGTAGCCGCTGGTGAACATCTCGGCGCGGACGGAGTCGTCGACGACCGTGGCGATCTCCTCGCTGCTCGGCCAGATGTCGCGCAGGAACACCGGCTGTCCGTCGGAGCCGGTGCCCAGCGGGTCCCGCAGCAGGTCCGCGTGCAGGGAGCCGACCAGCGCGTAGGCGACGACCAGGGGTGGCGAGGCGAGGAAGTTCATCCGGCTCTCGGGGTGGATGCGGCCCTCGAAGTTGCGGTTGCCCGACAGCACCGCGCACACCGTGAGGTCGTGCTCGGTGACGGCGGCGCTCACCTCGGGGATGAGGGGACCGGAGTTGCCGATGCAGGTGGTGCAGCCGTAGCCCACCAGGTCGAAGCCGAGCTTGTTCAGGTACGGCGTCAGCCCGGCCCGTTCGTAGTAGTCGGTGACCACCCGGGAGCCGGGCGCCAGCGAGGTCTTGACCCAGGGCTTGCGGGTCAGGCCGCGCTCGACGGCCTTTTTCGCGAGCAGGCCGGCGCCGATCATCACCGTCGGGTTGGAGGTGTTCGTGCAGGAGGTGATCGCCGCGATGACCACGTCACCGTTGTCGATGCTCACGCGCTCGCCCGCCAGGGTCAGCTCGACCGGCTCGCTCGGCCAGTCGTGGTTGTTCGCGCACGCACACGACGCTCTCGGGCGGTCACCGACTCGGTCGTGGTCGATCGCCATCGAGTCGCTGGCCGGGAACGACTCGCCCGACGCCTCGTCCAACCCAGCCTCGTCCAACCCAGCCTCGTCCAACCCAGCCTCGTCCAGCCCAGTCTCGTCCAGCCCAGCCCTGACCGCCTCGGTCTGGGACTGCCCGGACAGCAGCGCCGCGATGGCGTGGGGCGCGACCCGCAGCGGTATCCGGTCCTGGGGGCGCTTCGGTCCGGCGATGGAGGGTTCCACGCTGCCCAGGTCGAGCTCGAGGGTCTGGGAGTACTCGGGCTCGTGATCCTCCTCGTGCCACAGGCCCTGCTCCTTGGCGTAGGCCTCCACCAGGCGGACCTGGTGCTCGGCTCGGCCGGTCAGCCTCAGGTAGTCCAGGGTCACGGCGTCGATCGGGAAGATCGCGCAGGTCGCGCCGTACTCCGGGCTCATGTTGCCGATCGTGGCGCGGTTGGCCAGCGGGACGTTGGCCACGCCCGGCCCGTAGAGGTCGACGAACTTGCCCACCACCCCGGTCCGGCGCAGCAGCTCGGCGACGGTGAGCACCAGGTCGGTGGCGGTGGTCCCCGGCGGCAGCTCGCCGGTCAGCTTGAGGCCCAGAACCTGCGGGATCAGCATGCTCATGGGTTGGCCCAGCATCGCTGCCTCAGCCTCGATCCCGCCGACGCCCCAGCCGAGCACCCCGAGCCCGTTGACCATCGGGGTGTGGGAGTCGGTGCCCACCAGGGTGTCCGGGTAGGCCATCGGCCCGTCCGGTCCGTCTCGGGTGAACACCACCCGGGCGAGGTACTCGAGGTTGACCTGGTGGCAGATGCCGGTGTCCGGCGGCACCACGGAGAAGTCGGTGAAGGCCTGCTGGGCCCACCGCAGCAGCGCGTAGCGCTCCTGGTTCCGCTCGAACTCCAGCTCTGCGTTGCGCGCGAACGCGTCCGGACGCCCGAACACGTCGGCGACGACCGAGTGGTCGATGACCAGCTCGGTGGGGATGAGCGGGTTGATCCGCGCCGTGTCGCCCCCGAGGGCGGCGATCGCGTCGCGCATCGCAACCAGGTCGACCACGCACGGCACCCCGGTGAAGTCCTGCATCAGGACCCGCGCGGGGGTGAAAGCCACCTCCTCGCTGGAGGGACCTGACGACGACCAGGCCGCAAGAGCACTCACCTGCTCGGCGCTCACGAGCCGGCCGTCCTCGTTGCGCAGCAGGTTCTCCAGCAGGATCTTCAGGCTGTAGGGCAGGCGGTCCGACCCCGCGACCCGGTCCAGCCGGTGGACGGCGTACCCGGTCCCGTCGACCACCAGCTGGTCACGGGTCCCGAAGCTGTTGGCGGTCACGACGTTGTCCCGGCGCGGCTCGATCGAGCGTGTGCCCAGGTCGGTGACATCATCGAGCTCCCATCGGTCCGGATCGGGTTGCGCAACGTCGGAGGCCTCAGCCGGTCACCTCCCGGGGTGGGCTACTCGGCCTCCAGCGCGTCGGTGAGCTTCTGCGAGGGCGCTTCCACGGCG
>JBDTDI010000284.1:0-15792 GCA_039923155.1 Mycobacteriaceae bacterium
GGTGAACACCCACTCCCCGCCGGTCCAGGGGTCGTTGAGCGTGCCGTCCGCGGTGACCGGAACGCGCTGCATGCCCTCGGTCAGTGCCGCGAGCAGCCGGTCGGTGCTGCGGCCCAGCAGCTCCGCCTGCTCACCCGTGACGATCAGGCTCACCCCGGCCGGCGGCCCGGACCGGACCAGGGTGAGCAGCCGGCCCAGGGTGTCCTCCTCGAGCCCGTAGGGCAGACCGTGCAGGACGAGCAGGTGCTGGCCGGTGCGGCGTTCGCCGACCTGGGCGGCCATCTGGGCCAGGTCCACCTCGGCGAGGAGCTGGCCCAGCACCACCCCGAGCTCGTCGCGGCCCACCGTGGTGCCCGCGGCGGTGCCCAGGGTGGCGCCCAGGGTGGCTACGAGATCCACGACGTGCACCTGGATGGTCCCGGCCGGCTGCGCAGCGATGATCCGCAGGACCAGCGCGCGCAACAGCCCCGCCCCACCCGCGGGGTCACCGGTGACGTCCACCCACAACGGCACCGCGAGGGGCAGCCCGGCGAGCAGGGGCACCCGCAGCTGCGGGGCAAGATCGGTGTGCACGGTGCCCAGGCGCAGCACGGCTCCCCTGACCCCCGGCGGTTGCCACCTCGCCCAGACGCCGGCGTCCCACTCGGCGGCGGGGGCGGGCAGGGCCGCCTCGAGGCCCACCGTCTCGGCCACCAGCTGAGCCATGTCCCGCTCGTGCACGGTGTCGGCGCGGGCCACCAGGTCGTCGTGACGCTCGCGCGCGGCGGCGCGGGCCGCCTCGGCCTCCGGGGTGCCCCGTCGGTGCACGTCAGCCACCGCGGCGGCCGCATCCCGTTCGTAGCGGCTCTCGGCGAAGGTGCAGGCCGACACGTAGGCGGCGCAGCTGCGGGCGGCATCCTCCCACACCCCCCGGAGGTGACGGACGAGGTCGGCCTCGCTCACGTCGGTGGGGGTGGGTACGGGCAGCTGCAGGGTGATGCCGTGGTCGGCGGCCGCGGCGTCCAGCCCGCCGTCGTACCCCTGACCGACGGCCCGCACCTTCCAGCTCGCGCCCCTGCGGTACACCTCGACCAGCACCACCGTGCGCTCGACGGTGAGGTCCGTCGCACGGTAGGTGGCGAGCACCGTTCCGCCCTCGTCCAGCACGGTCGCCGTGGGGGCCGCTGCGTCGGTCACCTCGACCAGGCAGCGCACGGCGTGCACACCGGCCGGTACCGCCGCGGTGTCGATCTCCAGGCCCTCGGGGCTGCAGCGCACGCCGGGTGCGCTCAGGTGCTCACCACTGAGCAGGTGCGACGAGGTGCGCGCCCGCTGCTCGGCGTCGACGAGAAGCGCGACGACCGGCTGCTCGGGCGCCACGGTGATGCGCACCCGGGGCGCGTCGAGGTTGATGTTTTCCCCCTTGCGCAGCATGACCACGTCGATCTCCCCTCGAGCTCAGCTCATCGTGATGCGGTAGCCACGTAACGGCTGACCTGTTCCACGGCCTGCAGCGGGTTGCGGGCCTGCATCGCCGAACCCACCGCCTCCAGCTTCCAGTCACTGCCCTTGCGGTAGACCCGAGCCATGATCATCGCCGTGGCCGCCTCACCACCGCTGAGGGTGTAGCGGGCCAGCTCGGTCCCGGTGGTGTGGTCGACGAGGCGGCAGAAGGCGTTGTCCACCTGCTGGAAGGTCTGGCCCTCGTAGGAGGTCACCACGAACACGATGCTGGTGACGTGCACCGGCACCCGGGTGAGGTCCACCACCAGCACCTCGTCGTCGCCGTCGCCGGCCCCGGTGCGGTTGTCCCCCTGGTGGACCACCGATCCGTCCTTGCTGGTCAGCTGGTTGTAGAAGGTGATGTCGACGACGCTCGAGTCGGCCAGCAGCAGAGCCGCTGCGTCGAGGTCGATCTCGGCCTCGCGGTTGCCGAACACGCTGCGCTTGCGGATCGGGTCCCACCCCAGACCCATCCGCACCAGGGTCAGCGCGGTGCCGCCGTCCTTGCGCAGGGTCACCTTCTGGCCCTTGCTCAGGCTGACGGGCTTGTTCTTGGTCAGCTGAACCTCGGTCGGAGCCGCAGGAGCGGGAGGTGGGGTGGGGGTCGCCGGAGGTTGGTCGTCCACGCTCACCCCGTGGTCGGTGACCAGGTCGGCGAAGCCGCCGGCGTAGCCCTGCCCCACCGCGCGCACCTTCCACGACCCGGCGCGGCGGTAGAGCTCCAGCGCGATGAGCACCGACTCGGTGCCGAGCCCCTCGACGGCGTAGGTGAACAGCTCGGCGCCCGACTCGTCGCAGACGCGAGCCAGCGGGGGCAGCATCGGACCAAACTGGGCCCCGTCCGCGTCGAGGGTGACGACCGCGCGCACCGCCTCGATGTCGGCGGGCACGGCCGCCAGATCGATCTGCAGCCGCCACGGGGACTGGACCAGGTGCACCCCGGGTCCGTCGGGGGCGTTGTAGAACACGAAGTCGGCGTCGGTGCGCACCTTGCCGGCCGCCGTGACGAGCAGGGCCGACAGGTCGGCGGGGGCGGCGACGTCGACCGTCACCACCACTGAGGACGTGCTCAACGGCGCGTTCTGGCCCTTGGCCAACGATTGCGAGGACACCTGCGGCAGGTTAGCGAAGTTGACGCGCCGACGGGATCAGGTCTTGGTCGCGGCGTGCTCGGCCAGCGCGATCACGGTGGCGTGCGGTCCGCGGGTGGGTACCAGCGGAATGGCGGAGGCGTCGACCACGCGCAGCCCGTCGACACCGTGCACGGCCAGGTCGGCGTCGAGCACGGGGCCGATCGCGCACGTCCCCACCAGGTGCTGGGAGGTGCCGAGGTTGTTCCGGACCCAGGCGTCGACGTTGGTCGGGGGGACCTGGGCCAGCAGGGTGTGGGCGAGGCGGACCCCCTCGGCGAGGCGGGCGCGGTCGCGCGCGGTGGCCAGGTAGTGGTGGGCGATCGCGGTGGAACCGTCGGGGCGCAGGGCCAGGGTGCCGCGGCTGTCCGGGGCGACGAGCGCAACCCCGACGCAGCGCTGCGAGCCAGCGGCGCTGCCGGGTACGAGCCGGTCGAAGCCGGCGGTGTAGGGCCGCAGCTCGAGCACGTCGGTGTTGAGGGTGACCTCCAGGGGGAGACCAGTGCGTGAGCCGCTTTTCTCTGCACGCACGTGTGCATCACCGGCGGGCGGGGCGACGGGAACGACGGGGATGGCGACGGGGACGGCCACGTCGGGGTGGTCGGAGAAGCCGCGACCGACGGGCAGCTCGACGTGCACGTCCAGACCGGCGTCGCGCAGGTCCTTGCCCGGGCCGATGCCGCTGCGCAGCAGGATCTCGGCGCTGCCGATGGCGCCTGCGCTGAGGATCACCTGCTCTGCGAGCAGCCGTGCACCACCGACCAGCTCGACCCCCCGGACACGGCCTCGGTCGAGCAGTACCCGGGCCACGGTCACCCCGGTGCGCACGGTGAGGTTGTCCCGGCCCAGCGCGGGTAGCAGGTAGGCCAGGGCGGCGTTCACCCGGACCCCGTCGCGCACGTTCAGCGGCAGGCGACCGATCCCGGGTGGGCCGCCGGCGTTCTTGTCCGGCTCGTCGACGAACCCCGCCGCACGGGCGGCGTCGACGAAGCTGGCACTGACCGGGTGCAGCTCGGCGACCCGGCTCACCGGGATCGGCCCCCCGCGACCGTGCCCGGACCGGTCCCCGAAGTCGGTGTCGCTCTCGCTGCGCACGAACGCGGGTAGCAGGCTCGCGTGGTCCAAGCCCGGCCAAGCATTCACGTCGGTCGGGGTGGCGCGGACGAAGTAGCCGCCGTTGACCGCACCGGAACCCCCGACCACGCGGCCCCTCGGCAGCCGGGTCAGGCGGTCCGGGCGCAGCTCCGCCGCGTGCTGGAAGGTTTCGGGGTGCCCGGCGGGGATGACGGCCGCGTCGAGCAGCTCCGGTGGCCAGTCCCGCACGTGCAGCGCCCCGGGCTCCAGCAGCAGCACCCGGCGGCCCGGGTCCTCGCTCAGCCGCGCGGCCAGCACGCAACCGGCCGACCCGGCGCCCACGACCAGCACGTCAGGGTCCATGCACCCATCGTGCGCTCGGAGCATGATCGGGGCATGACCACAGCAACCTGGAACGGCACCGTCATCGCGTCCTCCGACACCACCGAGATGGTGGAGGGCAACCACTACTTCCCGCTCAGCTCGGTGGCCTCGCAGTACCTGACCCCGTCAGCGACGACGTCGGTGTGCCCGTGGAAGGGGACGGCGAGCTACTACACGATCACCGTCGACGGCCAGGAGAACGTCGACGCTGCGTTCTACTACCCCCAGCCCAAGGACGCGGCGAGCAACATCGCCGACCACGTCGCCTTCTGGAAGGGCGTGGAGGTCACCGGCTGACACGCCGCTGCCCGGCGCACGGCACTGCACGGCGGGTCAGACCGGGCCCAGGTGCGTCCCGAAGAAGTCCCGGGCGGCGGCCGCCGCCCGGGCGCGTTGCGGGCCGTAGACGTCGCAGTGCCCCCCGGGCAGCAGCACCAGCTGCTTGGGTTCGTGGGCCTCGCCGTAGGCACGGAGGATCTCGTCGGTCGGGGTCGCGGTGTCGTGATCGGCGCAGACGACCAGCAGCGGGGTCGGCGCGATCCGGCTGACGTAGGAACCGGGTTCGTAGGTGGCGTACAGCTCGTGCGAGCGCAGGGTGAGCTCGTTGACGAAACCGTCGAGGTCGCCGGGAGGGGTGGCTCGGAGCCACGCCCGCAGGTCGTTGCCGAGCGCGGTGCGCTCGAGGTCGTCGTCGGTGTGGTCCAGATCGGCGGCGGTGACGTCCGGGGTGCCCACCACCAACGTCGGGGCGGCGCCGGCCAGCCGTGCGGCCCGGTCGGTGGCGAAGCCGACCCTGGCCAGGTCGAGCGCGTCGGCGGTGGCGCGCCGGGAGGCGTTGGTGGAACCGCTGATCGTGGGCACCTGGCTCACCACCGCACGCACCCGGGCGTCGGTCGCGGCGAGTACCAGCACGTGCCCGCCGCTGTAGCTGGTGCCCCAGATTCCCAGCCGCGCGGCGTCGACCCCGGGCAGGCTTTGCGCGAGGCTGATGACGTCGCGGGCGTCACCGAGCTGGGCGTAGGGGTCGATCTCCTGCCGCGGGACGCCGTCAGAGGCGCCGAGGTTGCGATGGTCGTAGCTGAGCACGGCGATCCCCGCCTCGGCGATGACGTCGGCGAACGCGGGCAGGGCCATCGTGCGCACCACGCCGAAGCCGTGGCTCATCACCACCACCGGCCACGGCGGCTCGACGTCAGGGGTCAGGTACTCCCCTCGCAGCACGGTGCCGTCGGACACGGTCAGCTCGATCGGTGCTCGTGTCGTCATTGCTGATCCCTACCACCTCCGTGCGCCCCACGGCGGTGCAGAATGGCCCTCATGGCCGTCCACATCGCCGGTGACGCCGACGCCGACGCGCTCCTGACGAGCGACCCGTTCGCCCTCCTGCTCGGGATGCTGCTGGACCAGCAGTACCCGATGGAGCACGCCTTCCGCGGGCCGGCCAAGATCATGGACCGCTTCCACACCCTCGACCCGGCCGAGATCGCCGCCGCCGACCCGGAGGCGTTCACCGCCATGTGTGCGACCACCCCGGCCGTGCACCGCTACCCGGCATCGATGGCGACGAAGATCCAGGCGGTGGCCCGGATCGTCGTCGACGACTACGACGGTCACGCCGAGCGCCTCTGGGCCGACGCCGAGACCGGGGCCGACCTCCTCCGGCGCATCGAGGCGCTGCCCGGTTTCGGTCGACAGAAGGCGAAGATCCTCACTGCGCTGGTGGCCAAGCAGCTCGGGTGCCGACCCGACGGGTGGGAGAAGGCGGCCGGCGACTACGCGCTGGAGGGGTACCGCTCGGTGGCGGACGTGGTCGACGAGGCGTCGTTGGCGAAGGTGCGCGCGCACAAACAGGAGCAGAAGGCGGCGTCCAAGGCCTGAGCCGATCGCCGCGTGCTGGTTGAGCCGGTGAGCATGCACTCCGACGAGCTGGTCGTCACCGCGGACACCGTCCGCTCGCTCATCGATTCTCAGCTGCCCCACCTCGCGGGGCTGCCGCTGGCTCGCCTACCCGTGTCGGGCTCGAGCAACGTGTTGTTCCGACTCGGCGACGAGCTCCTGGTCCGTCTTCCTCGCCAGCCCGGCGGCTCGACGATCATCGCCAAGGAGGCCAAGTACCTTCCGCTGATCGCGTCGTCGGTCAGGGTTCTGCTGCCCGAGGTCGTCGCCCTCGGTGCGCCTGGCGTCGGGTACCCGGAATGCTGGTCGGTCGTGCGGTGGATCGACGGGCAGCTCCCGGCGGTGCCCGTCCCGCCCAGCCCGCAGGCCACCCTCCTCGCGCTGGACCTCGCGGAGGTGGTGGGCGGGTTGCGCTCCGCCGTCGTTCCCGTCGCCGCGCTCGGCGACTCCACCTTGCGCTCGTACCGGGCCCGATCGGTCCGTGCTGTCGACACTGATGTTCGGCAGTACCTGTCCGACTGCCGCGCCGTGCCGGACCTGCCCCTCGATCTCGATGCGTGCGAGAGGGTCTGGACCGACGCCGTGAACGTCCCGGAGCCACCGAGCGACCGTCCTGCGAGCTGGGTCCACGGTGACCTGCTGGCCGAGAACCTGCTGCTCCACGAGGGCCGCCTCGCTGCCGTCCTGGACTTCGGTGCTCTTGCGGTGGGCGAGCCCAGCGTCGACCTGGTCGGGGCTTGGGAGCTGCTCGGCGCGGAAGACCGTGCCGTCTTTCGTGACGCGCTCGGCATCGACGACGCCGAGTGGGCCCGCGGGCGCGCCTGGGCGTTGGCGATCGCCGTCATGACGTTCCCCTACTACTGGCGCACGATGCCGCAGCGCTGCGCCGATCGACTCGTCATGGCCCGGGCGGTGCTCTCCGATCACCTCTCGTAGCGCCTCGTACCCATTGGGCGAGCAGCCAGCGACGCGGTGCGTTGCGGGCGGTTGGTCTCGTCATCCGGAGTCAGGGTCGGCGACCGCCTCGGTGCGGCGGCGGACTCACCGCGGTCCGCACCGTGAAGGTGTCAGTGGTCGCCGCCAGCGTCACGGCCACTGAACCCAGCGACCCCGTCGAATGCAGATGGGTACCGCCGCACGCCAGGCGCGCACGTCCCGCCGGCAGGTCGCAGGTCCACCAGCGTCGGGCGGTCAGGTGCTCGTCCTCGCGCTCGATGCGGATGGCGCCGTCCACCGCGATCCACTGCGCCAGGTGCCGGTTCACCGCGTCCTGCACGTCGTCGAGTCCAGCGACGAGCCCGGCGCGGTCGAACCCTGACTTGCGCAGCGACTTCCCGAGCCGGTAATGGTCGGTGCTCGCCCACGGGGTGATCCGGGACTGGGTGATCGCTGACTGGTCGAAGTCCGGGTGCCCGAGGCAGTCCAGGCGCGGGGTCTTCGACCACAGCCCCACGATGCTGTCGTTGAGGGCCAGCGCCACGAGGTGACACGCGGTGTGCGCCGCGCTCAGGCTGAGCCGGTAGTCACCGTCGACGACGAGCGCGAGCTCATCCCCCACCGCAGGGACGTCCACCGCTCTTTCTGGGTCCGCGATGACGTGGACGGCGACGAAGGTCCACCCGGCCTCGCCGCGGCGCACGGGGATGTCGCTGCCGAGCCGAAGCGCCGCCGCGCCGCCGCCGACGTCGAACGCTCCGGTGGCCACGTCGGCCACGCAGTGCGTGCGGCCACCGAAGGCGACGGTGCCCTGGTCAGCCGGCTGATCGGGCCAGGTGTGGTCGAGCGGGTGGAACGGCGTCCGGTCCGCCACCAGGAGGAGCCGCCCGGCGTCGTCCCGCCCGACCCACGACACCTGCGCAACAGCCTCCAGGTCTCCGTCCGGAAAGCCCACGATCGTGGGAGCAACCTCCGCGACTTCGTCCGTCATCCTCTGTCCGCCCTCGTCATCGTCGCCTCGTGTCGACGGTAGTGCAGACGCGTCGGCCGGAGACTCCCCTACGAACCCGGCCTGCGGGAGCCGCGATCGGCTCGGGCGTCGAGCCGCGTCCGAGTTCACGTCACGGGGGCCCTCGCTGCTCGTGGTGGGGACGGGGTTCGCCGTGGGCCTGGACCTGGTGGTCAGCTCCTGGTCGTGAGCGCGGATGATGGTCGCGTGCGCCTGGCAACCTGGAACGTGAACTCGGTGACCGCCCGTCTGCCTCGGCTGCTGGACTGGCTGCAGAACACCGAGCCCGACGTGTTGTGTCTGCAGGAGACCAAGACGTCGGTCGAGGCCTTCCCGGCCGAGGAGGTGCGAGCGCTGGGTTACGAGAGTGCCGTCGTCGGGCAGGGCCGGTGGAACGGGGTGGCGGTGCTGTCGCGCATCGGGCTGGCCGAGGTCACCGAGGGCTTCGCCGGGCAGCCGACCTGGGACGCCGACACGGGCGCCGACACGTTGTTCACCGACGGCGCCGGGATCGTCGAGGCCCGGGCGGTGGGGGCCACCTGCGGTCCGATGCGGGTGTGGTCGCTGTACGTGCCGAACGGCCGCGAGCCCACCCACCCGCACTACGGCTACAAGCTGGCGTGGCTGCGGGCCTACCGCGATGCGATCGCCACCGAGGTGACCGCCGGACCGTTCGTCGCCACCGGGGACTTCAACGTCGCCCCCACCGACGACGACGTCTGGGACGTGTCCAAGTTTGCGGACTCCACCCACGTCACCCCCGCCGAGCGTGAGGCGCTGGCCGCGCTGCGCGAGCTGGGACTCACCGACGTGCCGGCTCGCGCGCTGAAGAACGACATCCCGTACACCTACTGGGACTACCGGGGCGGGGCGTTCCACAAGAACATGGGCATGCGCATCGACCTGGTCTACGCCAGCGCGCCGGCGGCCGCCGCGGTGCGCGACGCCTACGTCGACCGGGACGCCCGCAAGGGCACCGGACCCTCCGACCACGCGCCCGTGGTGGTGGATCTCGACCTCTGAGGACCTGGCTGCCCACTCCTGTCGGGAGCTCGTCGTAGCGTCGCGGCATGGCTCACGACATCCAGGTCACCGTGGACAGCACCGACCCGCACGCCCTCGCCGACTGGTGGTGCGACGCCCTGGGCTGGGAGGTCGAACCCAGCGACGAGGCGTTCATCCGCGAGATGGTGGCGGCTGGTCACGCCCGTGAGGAGGACACGACGACGCACCGGGGGGTGCTGGTGTGGCGGGCCGGCGCGGCGTTGCGACGCCCCGACGGGCTGGGCCCGCGGGTGCTGTTCCAACGCGTCGAGGAGGTGAAGACGGGCAAGAACCGCGTTCACCTGGACGTGCGGGTACCCGCTGGCCAGCGTGACGCCGAGGTCGAGCGCCTGCTCGCGGCCGGCGCCACACGTCTGCACGAAGGCCGACAGGGACCGCACACCTGGGTCACCCTGACCGACCCGGAGGGCAACGAGCTCTGCGTCTCCGAGTAGAAGCGTTGTCGAGCGGGGGCTGCTGCACCAGCATTCCGTTTCGCGCTTCTGGAGTGTGGCCGCACTCCATCTGCGGAACGTTCACGGTCCGTCACGGTGGGCTCGTCACACGCGCCGCCGACGGTCCACCTCGCGCATCCCGTGGACGTCGCCGACCCTTGACCGTGACTCAGCGGGGGTAAAGGGTGGACTCATCCGGCGAAGCACGCCGAGGCGGTTCACCACCTTCGTTCGCGCCGCCGATGGATCCCGCACCGAGGAGCAGCCGTGACCGAGTACCTCCATGAGTCTGTGTTTACCTGGGGCGGAACGCCACTCAAGTTCGGCGTCGGTGCCGTCGACGAGATCGGCCACGATCTGGTGCAGATGGGTGCTGCGCGGGTACTGATCGTCACTGATCCTGGCATCGCGGCCAGCGGCATACCGCAACGAGTGGCCGACGCGGCCAAGGCAAGTGGATTGCAGGTCGAGATCTTCGACCAGGTGCACGTCGAGCCCACCGACAAGAGCATCCAGGAGGCTGTGGACTTCGCCTCGGAGTCCGAGTGGGACGGGTTCATCGGGGTAGGGGGCGGTTCAGCGATCGACACCGCCAAGGCGATCAACCTGATGACCACCTATCCGGCCGATCTGTACGACTACGTGAACAAGCCGATCGGCAAGGGCAAAGGACCGGGCGGTCCGCTCAAACCGCTGGTTGCCGTGCCGACCACAGCGGGAACCGGGTCGGAGACGACCCCGGTCTGCATCATGGATCTGCTGGAACACAAGGTCAAGAGCGGGATCAGCGACCCGCGGCTGCGGCCCACGATGGCCGTGATTGACCCCCTGTTGACCCTGTCCATGCCGCCGGGAGTCACCGCGGCCAGCGGGATGGACGTGCTGTGCCACGCGCTGGAGTCCTACACGGCCAAGCCTTTCGGCTCGTTCCAGCGGCACACCGCCGAGAGCCGGGTTGCCTACTGTGGTGCCAACCCGATCTCCGACGCCTGGTCCGAGCATGCGCTCCAGCTGCTGGCCCGATCCATCCGCCGGGCGGTGCTGAACGGCGGTGACCTGGACGCGCGGACCGACATGATGTTGGCGGCAACGTTTGCCGGAATGGGGTTCGGCAACGCCGGCGTGCACATCCCGCACGCCTGTGCCTATCCGATTGCCGGCCAGGTCCGCGATTATCACCCCAGGGACTACCCGGAGGGGGAGTCCATGGTGCCGCACGGTGAGTCCGTGTCGGTGACCGCTCCGGCGGCCTTCCGGTACACCTTCCCCACGAACCCGGAACGCCATCAGCTTGCGGCCCGGGTCCTCGCGGACGGCGGCCCACTCGCCTCCGACCCACGCGAGCAGCTGCCGTCGGTGTTGGCTCAGCTGATGCGTGACATCGGTATACCCAACGGGATTGGTGGTATGGGCTACAGCAAGACTGATGTTCCTGACCTGGTGGGGGGAGCACTCAAGCAGGAGCGCTTGCTGACCATCGCCCCCCGGAAGCCCTCCGGAGAGGACTTGACCGCGATCTTCACCAACTCGATCGAGAACTGGTGAACGTGGGCGGCGTCGCGATGAAGCCGCAACCGACGCGGCATCCAATGTTGGTGCCTGAGACTCGCGCGTCTGCCTGCGACCAGGTCAGTGCTCTGGCCCAGCACGCGGAGCAGGAGCAGCCCGGCGACGGGGCCGCCGCTCAGCGCACCACCGTGACCAGCGCAGCCACGCCGAGGCCGAACCACACCACCCGGAAGCCGACACCCGCCGCCCCGGTCAGGGGATGGGTGGCCCGGGGCGCAGCAAAGATGCCCCAGAGCATCGCCATGACCACCACGACGAGCACCGCCAGCCCCATCCTTCCGAGCAGCGGCAGCGCCCGGGTTGCCCCCCACCAGCCGACGCCGACGTACACGGCGAGCTCAGCACCGAACCAAGCGACGTCACCAGCACTGGCTCCGGACCGAGACGACATTCTCGCAGCGTAGGCAACGACGACATCGTCGGGCTGGGGGAGACCGCTGCTGGTCAGGGCACCGGGTGTTCGACGAGCCAGTCCCTCGCTCGCCGTGTCACGCCCGTGAGCTGAAGGCCCACACCGCCACCCACACCGAACCGACGGTGAGCACCATCGCCCCGGGAACGTGGATCCACAGGGTGTCGTAGCCCCCGGTGTAGGCCTGCACGAAGCTCAGGACGAAGACCACCGCGGCGAGCACCGTCGGCCACCCCGGACCGCTGGTGTTGCGCCAGTGCAGCCACGCGGCGATCGCGACCACACCGGTGAGGACGTGCAGCAGGATCGCCCCGCCCGCGTGCAGCTCGTCGGAGCCTTGCTGGGGGAACAGCTGGCCGGCGGTGACGAACTGCCAGGCCAGGTTGACCACCGCCAGCACAGCACTCACCTGCAGCGCGCGCAGGGTGGTGCTCGACGTTCGGACGTCGATGCTCATGGGGCTCCTAGGGGCAGGTCGCGGTGTCAAGCGTTCGAGTCATGGGAGCACGCGACGACTGTGGAGACGCTGAGGCGGCTGGCGCGCGCGAACGGTGACCGTGACGTACAAGCTGCGCCAATGCCTTCGCGGTGCGTCGCGGTGCGGTGACGTCGGCCGCGTGGGCGACCGTCACTCACCGGTCGTGCCGGACCGCACGCCGTCGGTGGTGGTCATCGTGGGGTCCATCCCGCGACGCTCCCACCGCCGTCAAGGGGTTTGGCTGCGGGACCCCCGCCGAGGGAGGAGCCGCGGTAGGAGCTGGGCGTGAACCCCAGCACCGTCCGGAAGTCGCCGGCGAGGTGGGCGTGGTCGCTGTAGCCGAGGTCTGCGGCCACCGCGGCGATGTCGGTGGTCGGGTCGCCCCGCAACCTCTCCGCGGCCTCCTGCAGCCGGCGGCGACGAATCATCGCCAACGGTGACACACCGACGTGGCGCCGCGCCAGGCGCTGCAACGTCCGCACCGACACCCCCAGGCGCGCCGCGGCGTCGGTCACCTGCAGGACGCTCTGGTCACCGTCGATCAGCTCGGCCATCGCGTTCGCGAGCACCCCGTCGGTGTCGGGTGCCGGCACCGTTGCCGCGAGCCAGTCCGCAAACCCCTCCACGGCGCGGGTCCGTCGTTCGTCGTCCGCCTCGTCGGAGGTCATCGCCGCGGCGACCACAGCGTGCAGCTGCGGCAGGTCGAGGATCTCGTAGCGGTCGCAGAGGTGGGTCGGCTCAGCGGTGAACCACGCCACCGCAGCCGGGCGCAGCAGGGCACCGACGGCCCACCCCCGTCCGCTGAGGTCGCGGAAGGATCTTCTCGTGGTGGGGCCGGCGAGGCCGACCAGCTCTGGCTCGACTGCAAGGTTGCAGGCGGGGAACGCGATCAGCTCCTGTCGAGAGACGCGTCCCGCGGTGATGTTCCACTCCGGGATCCAGAACCACCGGACGAGCGAGGCCACGCGCACCGGCGCCGGTACTCGGTGAAAGGTTGGCAGCTCGGCGGGGTAGAGCACGCCACGCCAGTCTCCCGTCATCGAGCAGACCCTCCCGAAGCTGTCGCAGATCTTCAAGCCGGTGGGGCCCGCAGGTGTCTAGCGTCGCGGTCATGACCGAGAACCCCACAGCGCCGACCACAGCCGCGCACGGCGAGCACACCATCCACGGCGTCCCCCGGAGCGCCACCAGCCTGACGCCGTTTATCGTCGTCCCCCGCGCTCGGGAGGCCATCGAGTTCTATCGCGACGTCTTCGGTGCGCGCGTCGTCGACGTCACCGAGATGGGTGGGGTCGTCGTCCACGCGGTGCTCGACTTCGGACAGGGACTGCTGCAGCTCGGGGAGGCGATGCCCGACTACCACCTGGTGCCCGCACCCGTGGGCGAGGACGACTGCTACTCCCTGGGCCTGTACTGCACCGATGCCGACGCCGTCGTCGCCCGGGCCGAGGCCGCCGGGGCCACCGTCCGGGAACCGTTGACCTCCTTCGTCTCCGGTGACCGCTTCGCCAGTGTCCGCGACCCGTTCGGGG
Organism: Mycobacteriaceae bacterium; assembly: GCA_039923155.1. Taxonomy (GTDB): domain Bacteria; phylum Actinomycetota; class Actinomycetes; order Mycobacteriales; family Mycobacteriaceae; genus Rhodococcus_D. The sequence goes on from JBDTDI010000284.1 coordinate 13,402, forward strand.
TTCGCTGGTCGGTGATGACCCGGGTCGAGGACCTCTCCGACGACGAGAGCGCCCGCCGGGTCGCCGAGTGGGCGAAGCAGCAGCAGAGTTGAGGATCAGGGGGCGGTGCCCAGCCAGTGCTGAGGTCGACTCAGCAGGGCCGGTAGCCGGGTGCTGCGGTCCCCACGCGCGGCCTGAACCTGCGGCTGGGTCAGGAACAGGCTGTCGATCATCTGGGCGCCACACAGGTCCGCCCCCCGGAGGTCGACGCCGAGCAGGTCCGTGCGGTGCAGGTCGGCGCCCCGCAGATCCGCGCCCAACAGGTACCCACCGCGCAGGCTCGCCCCGCGCAGGTTGACCCGCGTCAGGTCGGCGCCGATCAGGTCCGCGCCGACGCGGTCGCGACCCGGCCGAGAAACCCCCTCGCGCACGGCCTCGCTGACCGCACCCAGCAACGGGCCGACCCGGCTGCGGTGCGCAGCGGCGTCCAGGGCTTCCAGGTCAGCGGCCGGCGCCGCGACGAGTCGGCCGGTGGCCCCCTGAACCTGCACCACCTCCTCGCGCAGCGGCCCCGCCGGCAGCTTCTCCACGCTCTCAGCCAGGTACCAGAGCAGCTCCTTGAGCTGTCGTATCACCGCGAAGACCGCGAACATCGACGTCGCCACCGCCGGCTCGCGCCGCCAGTCGTCTCCCGCGAAGGTCACCTGCACGGTCTGCTGTCCCGCGCCGAAGCAGTCGAAGACGGCGCACCCGACGAAGCCTCGCTCACGCAGGTGCGGGTGGATCGTGCAGCGGTCGTCGCTCGCGAGGTTCACGCACGGCCGCCCGGCGGGCTTGTCGATCGCGAAGTCGGCCGACCGGGCGAAGGCCGGTGCCACGCAGCACAGTCCCGCGCAGCGCGCGCAGTCCGCGCGCAGCTCCCGCCGTGGGTCTCCGGCGGCGGGGTCGGGGGAGTTCTGCAGCACGGAGCCCATGGTCGCAGGCGGGTGGGTGGGGGCTCAGGGCCGCCGGGTGGGTCGTGGTGCGGGCAGACCGGCCCGGGCGGGGTCAAGGGCGACCGGGGAGATGAGCTCGGCGGGCCCGACCCGCAGCACCCCGGAGCCGAGCGCGGCGCACCGCAGCCCACCACGGCCGCGCAGGGCCCGGTGCGCGCCCGTGGCCAGCTCGGTGTCCATCCACGCGCACGGGCTGGCCGGGCGCCGACCACCCAGCAGCACCGGGTTCTCGCCGCAGTCGAGGGTGAAGTCCACGCCTTGCAGCGCGTTCAGGTCGACGCCGCGCAGCGCGACCGTGCGCCGGGTCGCGGACCAGTCCAGCGGACCGGTGCCCAGCTCGTCGGCCACCGCCTCCAGCGCCTCCACCGCGACCAGCGACACGGCGGCGTCGCGGTGGGCCGTCCGCCCGGCGTAGCGGTCACCGGGCACCCCGACGCCGGCCACGACCTCCACGGTGCTCCGCTGCTCTTCCCCGGCCGGTGCGCACGGACCGTCGGACGGTCGTCCCGCGTAGCGGTGGGTGCGCGAGACCAGCAGCCCCACCACCTGGACGGGGTAGCGGAACACGTTCGCCCCACCCGATCCGGAAGCAGGAGTGGTCGTCACGACCATGAAGGCTTCCCGACCGGCCGGTGGGAGCGGTGGGCGGGGCCCACGCACCCCTACCCTGGGCCCATGCCGGCGCCGTTCGCGAGCTTCACCTACGACAACCGGACAGGTCGCGGCCCTGGTCGAGCCATCCGGGTGTTGCGAGCGGTGCTGCCGGGCGTCGGCCGGGTGTGGAGCCAGGTCGAGCCCTACGCCGATGCCTGGCGGGCTCACAACGTCGAGGCTCTCGGCCGACCGGGGCGGCGCTGGATCGTGCTCGGCGACTCGATGTCGCAGGGCGTGGGCGCCTCCGCCCACGACGCGGGCTGGGTCGGACAGCTCGCGCAGCGGCTGGTCGTCAGCGGGGTCGACCTGCAGGTCGTCAACCTGTCCGCGACCGGCGCGTGCGCGGATGACGTGCTGGACCAGCAGCTGCCCGCCCTCGAGCTGCTCGGCGCACGAGCGGACGACGTGGTGAGCGTGCTGGTGGGTTCCAACGACCTGTTCGGCGGCCGGGCCCGGCGCTCGCGGCTGCCCGCCGCCTTTGCCGAGCTCGTCGAGCACGTGCCGGCCGGGTCCCTGGTCGCGACCCTTCCCCAGCCCACCGGTCCGGCCCGACGCGCGAACGTCGCGGTCGAACGGGCCACCGCGGCCGGGCGGATCGTCATGGTCGACCTCCGGGTCAGTGGCCCCAAGTCCTGGCGCGGACGCCTCGCGAGCGACTACTTCCATCCCAACGACGCCGGCTACGCCGCCCTGGCCACGGCCTTCGAGCCCGGTGTCCGTCAGGCGCTGGCCTGACGCGCCCGGCTCACGAGCCGACGCGGGC
>JBDTDI010000285.1:0-9377 GCA_039923155.1 Mycobacteriaceae bacterium
GAAAACAAACAAACTAGCAAACCCCGCGCCACCCCCAAAGGAAGGAGCAACACGAAGCACAACACAAAATAATGGCACTGACAAAAAATCGACACGCTGTTGAGTTCTCAAAGAACACGCACACACCAGGTTCCGAAGGACTCTAGTCCGACTTCTCTGGGGCAACCTCTCTAACCTACCCGGTACACCCTCCGAAGTGCAACTTCGTGTGTCCCGGTCCCGGCAGCCACTCCGTTCGAGACTGGATCGCCTGCCGATCGCACCCGCTTCGAACTCTTCGCGGTGCCTGCAAGAAGGTAATCGTGTCGGCCCCGGGACGCAAGTCTGCAGGTCAGGCGTGCGCGGACGCCTGATGGGCGGCGAGCACCACCTGCACGACCTCGGCGAGGATGGCGGTGATCGAGTAGTCCTTGGCCGTGAAGACCCGGGCTACGCCCTGTCGGCGGAGCTCGGTCGCGTCAGCCGGGGAGATCACGCCGCCCACGACGACCGGCACGTCGGCGGCGCCGGCCTCGGCCAGGCCACGCACCACCTCCGGGACCACCTGCAGGTGAGATCCCGACAGGACCGAGAGTCCGACGACGTGCACCCCTTCCTGCACCGCGGCGGCGACGATCTCCATCGGGGTGAGACGGATCCCCTGGTACACCACCTCGAAGCCGCAGTCCCGCGCACGGACCGCGATCTGCTCCGCACCGTTGGAGTGCCCGTCGAGCCCAGGTTTGCCCACCAGCATCCGCAACCGGCCGCCGAGGACGTCGGCAGCTTCGCGGACCTGCGCGCGGACCGCGGTGATCTCGGTACTCACCTCGCCGCCGAGGGCGGCCTGAGACACCCCGGTCGGCGCCCGGTACTGACCGAACACCTCGCGCAGGGCGCCGGCCCACTCTCCGGTGGTCACCCCCGCCCGCGCGCACGCCACGCTCGGCGCCATGAGGTTCTCGCTGGTGCGGGCCGCTCCCCGAAGCACCGCAAGGCTGCGTCGCACCTCATCCTCGTCCCGCTGGGCGCGCCACCGCAGCAGCCCCGCCACGGCCGCCCGTTCCACCGCCGGGTCGACCACCTCGACGGCCCCGGCTCCGTCGGGCTGCAACGGGCTCGGCTCGGAGGTCCGGAACCGGTTGACCCCGACGACGACGTCCTCGCCGGACTCCATCCGGCGGCGACGCTCGGCCAACGCGGAGACCAGCTGCGACTTCATGTACCCGCTCTCGACGGCGGCGACGGCACCACCCATGGCTTGCACCCGGTCCATCTCCGCACGCGCACCGGTGGCGATGTCGTGCACCAGGGCCTCGACGACGGTGCTGCCGGTGAACAGGTCCTCGTACTCCAGCAGGTCCGTCTCGTGCGCGAGCACCTGCTGCATGCGCAGCGCCCACTGCTGGTCCCACGGTGTCGGCAGGCCCAGGGCCTCGTTCCACGCCGGCAGCTGGATGGCACGAGCCCGGGCGTCACGCGACAGCGTGACCGCCAGCATCTCCAGCACGATTCGCTGAACGTTGTTCTCCGGCTGCGCCTCGGTGAGGCCGAGGGAGTTGACCTGCACCCCGTAGCGAAACCGGGTGAGCCGCGGGTCGGTCACGCCGTAGCGGTCCGCCACCAGCTCGGTCCACAGCTGACCGAAGGCGCGCAGCTTGGCCATCTCCTCGACGAACCGCAGCCCGGCGTTGACGAAGAAGGACATCCGCCCGACCACCTCCCCGAAGCGTTCCGCGGGCACCTGGCCGGAGTCACGGACAGCGTCGAGGACGGCGATGGCGGTGCACAGGGCGTAGGCCACCTCCTGGACCGGTGTGGCGCCCGCCTCCTGCAGGTGGTAGCTGCAGATGTTGATCGGGTTCCACCGGGGCAGGACGGCGACGGAGTAGGCGACCAGGTCGGCGATGAGCCGCAGGCTCGGGCCCGGCGGAAACACGTAGGTACCCCGCGACAGGTACTCCTTGATGATGTCGTTCTGGGTCGTCCCGGTGAGACCGGACAGCAGCACACCGTCCGCACCGGCGGCACCGCCCCCACCAGCGCCGTCCTGGTCCTGCTGCTCAGCCTGTTCCTGCGCTACCACCTGGTAGAGGGCCAGCAGCCACAGGGCCGGCGCGTTGATCGTCATCGACGTGTTGGCCCGGTCCAGCGGGATCTCCTGGAACAGCGCCCGCATGTCACCGAGGTGGCTGATCGGAACGCCGACCTTGCCCACCTCGCCCCGCGCAAGCTCGTGGTCGGGGTCGTAGCCGGTCTGGGTGGGCAGGTCGAAGGCCACGGAGAGCCCGGTCTGGCCCTTGGCCAGGTTGCGCCGGAACAGGGCGTTGGACGTCGTCGCCGACGAGTGCCCGGCGTAGGTGCGCATCACCCAGGGCCGGTCACGGTCACGGTCGGTGGGATAGGGCACGAGCGGGACCTCCGTCGTCGGTGACGAGATTGTCACGAGCCTACTGATGAGTAGGCCCGCACGGGGTGGCGCTGCTCACACGACCGGTTCCGGTGGCGGCCGGTGGGGGCGGGGCGCAGGATGACCGCCGTGGGACCCTCAGAGCTCGTGCTCGCCCCCGCCCTGCTCGGGCTGCTCGCGTGGCTGCTCTACTGGACCTTCGGCACCAGCAAGGCCGGGCCGAACCGGGCGGGTGAGGGCGACGGCCTGCTGACCGTCGTCGGGTTGGTGCCCCAGCGCGAGGCCGCGGTCGTGCTGCGTTCACGCCTGTCCGACGCCGGCCTGCGCTCGACGCTCTCCGGCTCATCCACCGACGGCTACCGGGTGCTCGTGTTTCCCGCCGACGAGGCGGCGGCGAGAACGGTGCTCAGCCGCAACGCACTGGGCTGAACGGGTTTCCCACCTCAGGCAGCACCGTCGTTGACCCGCTGCACGTCGGCGCCGAGGCGTTGCAAGTTCTCCACGAACTGCGGGTAACCCCGGTCGACGTGGAAGGTGTCCCACACCTCGGTCGTGCCCTCGGCGCACAGCGCCGCCAGCACCAGGCCCGCACCGGCCCGGATGTCGGAGGCCCACACCGGTGCGCTGGAGAGCCGCTCACGGCCGCGGATCACCGCATGATGGCCGTCGGTCCGTGCGTCCGCGCCGAGTCGCTGCATCTCCTCGACGAACCGGAAGCGCGCCTCGAAGACGTTCTCGGTGATCATCGAGGTGCCCTCCGACACGGCTGCGAGCCCGATGGCCATCGGCTGCAGGTCGGTCGGGAAACCGGGGTAGGGCAGGGTCACGAAGTCCACCGCTCGGGGCCGGCGCGCCTGCACCACCCGGAACTCGTCGGGCTGGGTGGTGACCTCGGCCCCGGCGCTGCGCAACTTGTCCAGCACCAGGTTCAGGTGCCTAGGGTCCACGCCACGAACGGTGACGTCGCCCGTCGTCATGGCCGCGGCGAGTCCCCAGGTCGCTGCCACGATCCGGTCACCGATCACGCGGTGGGTGGTGGGGTGCAGCTCGGCAACACCGGTGATGGTCACGGTCGAGGAACCGGCGCCGTCGATCAGGGCACCCATCTCCTCCAGCATCTGGCACAGGTCGACCACGTCGGGCTCTCGAGCGGCGTTCTCGATGGTGGTGGTGCCCTCGGCGAGCACGGCGGCCATCAGGATGTTCTCGGTCGCCCCCACCGACGGGAAGTCCAGCCAGACCTGGGCCCCGTGCAGCCCGGCCGCCTCGGCCACCACGCAGCCGTGCTCGATCGCGCTGGTCGCCCCCAGCTGGCGCAGCCCCGACTGGTGCATGTCCAGGGGCCGCGATCCGATCGCGTCACCACCGGGCAGGGCGACGACCGCCCGTCGGCAGCGGGCCACGAGCGGACCCAGCACACACACCGACGCCCGGAGCTTGCCCATCGCAGGAAAGTCTGCGCGGTGGTTGACCTGGGCCGGGGTGTTGATCCGCACCGTGGTGTGGTCGAGCTCGACCTCGCAGCCCAGTCCGCGCAGCACCTCGGCCATCAACGGCACGTCGAGGATCTCGGGGCAGTTGGTGATGGTTGTGGTTCCCTCGGCCAGCAGCGCAGCTGCCATCAGCTTCAGCACGCTGTTCTTCGCGCCACCGACGTCGACCGTCCCGCTCAACCGGCCTCCACCGGTCACCCGAAAGTGCTCGCTCACGGACCCAGACCCTAGCCGGGCGGACCCCGAGCTCCGCACCGCGCCGCGGTCGTCGTCGCCCCGCGCCGCGGTTGTCGTCGCCCCGCGCCGCGGTGGCCACGGTGGGCGCCACCGTGGGCGGGTACGTTCTCTGACCATGGCTGTGCACCTGACCAGGATCTACACCCGCACCGGCGACGACGGCACCACCGGCCTCAGCGACTTCTCCCGGATCTCCAAGAACGACCCGCGCCTGGTGGCCTACGCCGACGTCGACGAGACCAACGCCGCGATCGGGGTGGTCGTGGCCCTTGGCGAGCTGGACGACGAGCTCCTCACGGTGCTGAGGCGGGTGCAGAACGACCTGTTCGACGTGGGCGCGGACCTGGCGACCCCGGTGGTGGCCGAGCCGAAGTACCCGCCGCTACGGGTGACACCGGCCTACGTGGAGCGCCTGGAGGGCTGGTGTGACGACCTGAACTCCCGGCTGGAGCCCCTCACCTCGTTCATCCTGCCCGGCGGCACGGCGGCGGGGGCGTTGCTCCACCTGGCGCGGACGGTGGCTCGGCGGGCGGAGCGGGCGGCGTGGGCGCAGGTCACCGCATCACCCACCGACACCAACGCCCTGGCCGCGACGTACCTGAACCGCCTCTCGGACCTGCTGTTCATCTTGTGTCGCCTGGCCAACCCCGGCGGTGACGTGCTGTGGAAGCCCGGCGGCGAACGGTCAAGCTAGCTATCGTCGTGTATGTCCGGGCGGACTCGACTCCACCCACGACAGGAACGCGGTGAGCGAGCCTCCCGACAAGGCGATCTCCGCCTCGAGCGCGACGTCCTGCACGTGCAGCACCGTGGCGCCGGCCGGCACCACCCCGACCTCGTCGGGCCGGGCGACGCGGCGGTCGAGCACGTTCAGGGACCGCCGGTCCAGGGCGACATCAGCGCCGGGGCGCAGGCTGGACACCCGGAAGTACTGCAGGCCGCGGTCGCGGTAGCGCAGCACCCCGTGGTGCCAGCCCCGTCCGTCGCGGGCGGGAAGCAGCCGCAGCACCACTTCGGTGCCACCGCGGCGGAGCAGCTGCAGCCGGCGACCGGTCAGGCCGCCGCCGAGCAGCAGCACGACCAGCAGCGCAATCTCGAGTCCGGCCACTGCGTCGCCCCTCGCCCGCGCCGAAGGTCCGCTCAGGCCCGCTCGACCGCGCGGACCCGACCGCGCGCCACCGCCGCGGTGGACGGGTCGTCGGTGTCGGAGAGCAAGCGCTTGGCCGCCTCCAGGTCGATCTCGTCGGACATCTCCGCCGACTCGGCCAGCACTGACACCGTCTCACCGGTGACCGAGAGAAAACCCCCGTGCACCGCCGCCACCACCCGGTGGCCGTCGGTGGTCGTGATCGCCACCGTCCCCGCTTCGATCAGCTGACCGAGCAGGGGCTCGTGCCCGGCCATGATCCCGATCTCGCCCTCAGTGGTCTGGGCCACGACCATGTTCGCCTCGCCCGACCACATCCGCCGCTCCACGGACACCAGCTGCACCCGCAAGGTAGCCATCAGCTCTGGTACTTCTTGGCGTTGGCCTCCACGTCGTCCAGGCCACCGCAGGAGTTGAAGGCCTGCTCGGGCAGGTGGTCGTACTCGCCGTTGTTGACCTTGTCGAACGCCTCGACGGTGTCGACCAGGGGCACGTAGGAACCGTCCTGGCCGGTGAACTGCTTGGCGACGAAGAAGTTCTGGCCGAGGTACTTCTCCAACCGTCGGGCCCGGCCCACGAGGACCTTATCCTCCTCGGCGAGCTCGTCCATCCCCAGGATCGCGATGATGTCCTGCAGCTCCTTGTAGCGCTGCAGGATGCGGATGGTCTCCTGCGCGACCCGGTAGTGGTCCTCGCCGACGATCTGCGGGTCCAGGATCCGTGACGTGGACGTAAGCGGGTCCACCGCGGGGTAGATGCCCTTCTGGGTGATGGCCCGGGAGAGCTCCGTCGTCGCGTCGAGGTGGGCGAAGGTGGTCGCCGGCGCTGGGTCGGTGTAGTCGTCGGCGGGCACGTAGATGGCCTGCAGGGAGGTGATCGAGTTGCCCCGGGTGGACGTGATCCGCTCCTGCAGCTCCCCCATCTCGTCAGCCAGGGTGGGCTGGTAGCCGACGGCCGACGGCATGCGGCCCAGCAGCGTCGACACCTCGGATCCGGCCTGGGTGAACCGGAAGATGTTGTCGATGAACAGCAGCACGTCCTGGTTCTTCACGTCACGGAAGTACTCCGCCATGGTCAGCGCAGACAGCGCGACCCGCATCCGGGTGCCGGGCGGCTCGTCCATCTGGCCGAACACGAGAGCGGTCTGCTCGATGACGCCGGACTCGGTCATCTCCTCGATGAGGTCGTTGCCCTCGCGGGTGCGCTCGCCAACCCCGGCGAACACCGACACGCCGCCGAACTCCTGCGCGACCCGCCGGATCATCTCCTGGATCAGCACGGTCTTGCCCACGCCGGCACCGCCGAACAGGCCGATCTTGCCGCCCTGCACGTACGGGGTGAGCAGGTCGATGACCTTGATGCCCGTCTCCAGGATCTCGGTCTTGCCCTCGAGCTGGTCGAACGCCGGGGGCTTGCGGTGGATGCCCCACTGCTCGCCGTCGCGGCCGGTCCCCGGGGAGTCCAGACAGTCGCCAAGGGCGTTGAAGACGTGACCCAGGACCACGTCGCCGACGGGTACCGAGATCGGCTTGCCGGTGTCGATGACCTCGACGCCACGGACCAGTCCGTCGGTGGGCTGCATGGAGATCGTCCGCACCAGGTTGTCCCCCAGGTGCTGGGCCACCTCCAGGGTCAGCGTCTTGGCCACCGTGGGCAGCTCGATCTCAGCGTTCAGGGCGTTGAACAGCTCCGGGATGGCGCCACGGGGGAACTCGACGTCGACCACGGGGCCGATGACGCGGACCACCCGGCCTGCGGTGTCCGAGGAGGCCGGGCTCGCCTCGGTGGTGATGGTCGGTGCACTCATGTCAGTCCTCTTCCCCGCTCCCGGACAGCGCGTTCGCGCCGCCGACGATCTCGGAAATCTCCTGGGTGATCTGGGCCTGGCGCGCCTGGTTGGCCTGACGGCTCAGGGTGCGCACCAGCTCGTTCGCGTTGTCGGTGGCCGCCTTCATGGCCGTGCGTCGCGCCGCCGACTCCGAGGCTGCAGCCTCGAGCAGGGCGGCGTAGATCCGGGTGCCGATGTAGCGCGGCAGCAGTGCGCCCAACAGGGCCTCGGGACTGGGCTCGAACTCGTAGCCCGCCACCGGGCCCTGGTGCTGGGCCACCGCAACCTCCTCGTCACCGGTGTCGGAGACGTCGTCGGCGTAGGTGATCTCCAGCGGCGCCATCCGCCGGACCACCGGCGTCTGGGTGAGCATGGAGTCGAACTGCGTGTAGACGATGTGCAGCTCGTCGACCCCTTGCGTGCCGTCAGCCCCGCCGCCGTCGACCGTGTCGTCCGCGCCGGCCAGGAACGAGGCCACCATCTGCTCGCTGGCCTCGGCCGCGTCGGTGTAGGCGGGCTGCTGGGAGAACCCGGTCCAGGACCCCTCCAGCGTGCGGTCGCGAAACTTGTAGAAGCTCACGCCCTTCTGGCCCAGCACGTACAGCACCGGTTCCTTGCCCTCGCTGCGCAGCAGCTGCTGCAGCTCCTCGGCGGCACGCAGCACGTTGGCGTTGTAGCCGCCGCACATGCCCCGGTCGCTGGTGACGATCAGGACGGCGGCCCGCTGGGGGTTCTTCCGCTCGGTGAGCAGCGGGTGGTCCAACGACGACGAGGCACTGGCCAGCGCGGAGAGCACCTCGGTGATCTCGTGCGCGTAGGGCTTGGACGCAGCCACCCGGGCCTGGGCCCTGGTGATGCGCGAGGTGGCGATGAGCTCCTGCGCCTTGGTGATCTTCTTGGTCGAGTTGACCGACCGGATCCGTTGGCGCAGCTCTCTCAGCTGGGCAGGCATGTCAGGGCGTCACTTTCCCTGTGCGGGTCGCGCTTTGTCACCCTGCGCGGTCGCGCCTGCGGGACGCGGCTTGTTCACGCTGACCTGTTCCTGGCCCACCTCGTCGGCGTCCATGGTCTCGGCCTCGGCCTCGTTCGGCACCACCGAGCTGCCGTCGGAGGCGGTGAACTGGCTCTTGAAGTCCTTCACGATGCGCACGAGCCGCTCGATGTTGTCGTCCCCGAGGTTCTTGGTCTCGCGGATCTCGCCAAGGACGTCGTCGTCGCCGCGACGCAGGTGCTCGAGGACCTCCCGCTCGAAGCGGCGCACGTCGGGCACGGGCACGGAGTCGAAGTAGCCCTCGCTGCCGAGGTAGATGGTGACGATCTGCTCCTCCACCGGGACCGGTGAGTACTGGCCCTGCTTGAGCAGCTCCACCAGGCGCGCCCCACGGTCGAGCTGCGCCTTGGAGGCCGCGTCCAGGTCGGAGGCGAAGGCCGAGAACGCTTCCAGCTCGCGGAACTGGGCCAGGTCCAGGCGCAGCGAGCCCGAGACCTTCTTCATTCCCTTGATCTGCGCCGACCCACCGACGCGGGACACCGAGATGCCGACGTTGATGGCGGGACGAACCCCCTGGTTGAACAGGTCCGACTCCAGGAAGCACTGCCCGTCGGTGATCGAGATGACGTTGGTGGGGATGAAGGCCGACACGTCGTTGGCCTTGGTCTCGATGATCGGCAGGCCGGTCATCGAGCCCGCGCCGAGCTCGTCGGAGAGCTTGGCGCAACGCTCGAGCAGGCGGGAGTGCAGGTAGAACACGTCACCGGGGTAGGCCTCGCGGCCGGGCGGGCGTCGCAGCAGCAACGAGATCGTCCGGTAGGCCTCGGCCTGCTTGGTGAGGTCGTCGAACACGATCAGGACGTGCTTGCCCTCGTACATCCAGTGCTGGCCGATGGCGGAGCCGGCGTAGGGGGCGAGCCACTTGAAACCAGCGGAGTCCGAGGCAGGGGCCGCGACGATGGTGGTGTACTCCATGGCCCCGGCGTCCTGCAGGGCTGAACGCACCCCGGCGATGGTGGAGCCCTTCTGACCGATGGCCACGTAGATGCAGCGGACCTGCTGCTCCGGGTCGCCGGTGGCCCAGGCGTTCTTCTGGTTGATGATGGTGTCGACGCAGACCGCGGTCTTGCCGGTCTTGCGGTCACCGATGATGAGCTGGCGCTGACCGCGACCGATCGGGGTCATCGAGTCGATGGCCTTGATGCCGGTCTGGAGCGGCTGGGTAACTGGCTGGCGTCCCGTGATGCCGGGCGCCTGCACTTCCATGCGTCGGGACTTCGTCGTGTTGACCG
>JBDTDI010000286.1:0-5086 GCA_039923155.1 Mycobacteriaceae bacterium
CGGGTCTGGAGAGCGGGCACCGGGCCATCCTTGCCGATCCCGTTCGACCAGGCGTGCGACAGGGCCCGGGAAGCGCTGCTTCCCGGGCCCTGCTGCAGGTACGTCGATCGGTGTTACTTCATGAAGCCGATCTTGGTGTAGTCGTTGTCACCGAAGCCGGGCGAACCGAAGTTCGCGACGGTCGCACGGACGGCGTGGTTCTGCGGCCGCTGGTAGAGCAGCAGGGAGAAGCCCTCGTCCCAGATGGCCTTGTCGATGTCGTTGGCCAGCGTGACCTTCTTGGCCGGGTCCAGCTCCTTGTTGGCCTCGACGAAGAGGTTGTTGATCTTCTCGCTGCCGATCCGGCCGTAGTTCTGCTGCAGGTCCTTGTACAGGCCGTAGATCGAGCCCGACGAGCTGACCGGGAACGGCGTGCCGAGCCACGTGAAGTGGGTGATGTCGAAGTTGCCCACGTTGACGAAGTCCTTGAAGAAGCCGGCGCTGGGCACGGTGTCGATGTTGAGCTTGACCCCGATCTGCGCCAGGTTCTGCTGGGCGATCTGCGCCTCCTGGCTGGAGGTGGGCACCCCCGCAGGGATCACGTCACGAATCTCCAGGGTCTTGCCGGCCTTGGTGCGGGTGGCACCGCTCTTCACCCAGCCCAGCTTGTCGAGCATCTTGCCCGCGGCGTCGGGGTCGTACTTGATCACCGCCGAGTTGTCCTGGTAGCCCTTCAGGCCGTCCACGTAGATGTGGTTGCCCAGCGGCTTCGGGTCAGCGGCAATCCCGTTGAGCAGCGCGCTGGCGATGCCCTGGGTGTTGATGCCCTTCATGACCGCGATGCGCAGGTCCTTGTCGGCCAGGATCGAGCCCTTGGCACCGTTGAAGGTGATGTGCCGGTAGTCCGGGGCCAGGGCGGTGCGGACCTTGATCCCCGGGGTGGACTTGGCCGTCTTGTTGTCGTCGACGCTGGTGCCGATGTTGGAGTAGTCGATCTCGTTGTTGGCCAGCGCCGCGACCTGGGCGTTCTGCTCGAGGGCCACGTAGATGATCGAGCTCAGGACGGGCTTCTCCCCCCACCACTTGGGGTCGGGGACCGTGGTCAGGGTCTTCGCGGTCTGGTCGGTGGCCTTGTACATGAACGAACCCGCCGTCACGCCCGGGGTCTTGGTGAGGCCCGTGTTGAACATCGTGGGGTCGGAGTTCACGGCCTTGGGGTACAGCGGGCTGAACAGCGACTGCCAGTCCGAGAACGGCGTCTTGAACGTGACCACGGCCTGCTGGGCGTCAGTGCCCTGCGCGACCTTCTCGATCTGGCTGTACCCGGTGCTCGAGGAGAGCTGGAACTTGGTGTCGGTGCCGTTCAGGGCCGTGGCCTGCGCCTTGATGTCTTCCCAGTCCAGCGCCCGCCCGTCGTTCCACTTGGCCTTGGGGTTGATCGTGTACGTGACGACCTGCGGGCTGGTCGAGGTGAGCTTGACGTCGGTGAAGTAGTCCTTGTCCACGGTCAGCGTGCCGTCCGCCGCGGCGATGAACGGCTTCGGGTACATCGGCGCGATGATGTCGAAGTTGTCGCTGAGCGTGCCGTCGACCTCGTTGTAGTTGAAGTTCGGGGGGATCTCCCCGATCGCCCACCGGAAGTCACCACCCGCCTTCAGCTTGTCGACGGGCTGCGGGTTGATGTCGGACGAGCCCTTCTTCGCGACGGGCTGACCGGCCGCCTTGGTGTCGCTGCCGCTGCCTCCTCCGCTGCTGCACGCACCGGCGATGAGTGCGACGGCCGCCAACGGCGCCGCCAGGCGCCATGCGCGTCGAATTCTGCTCACTCGAGCTCCTCCTGGACATTGCTGGACCGGCACCGATCCGGTGCTGGCGATGGGCAGACCCTACGTCAGCGAGGGCCCACCGTGAGTTACAACCGGGTCACGATCGTGAGACAGGCGAAGGGACTCGAATAACGTTGACGGAGAGTGCTTTTGAGCGAGACGGAGGTGGTTGACGCTCAAATCACCTGCTTCACCGCGGCGTAGTGGCAGGCCACCTCGTGGTCGGCGGCCTTGGACTCCCGCAGCGGTTCCACGTCGATGCAGAGCTGTTGCTCGGTGGTGGACAGCTCGTTCGCGAACTTCGGGCAACGGGTGCGGAAGCGGCACCCCGAGGGGGGGTTTGCCGGGTTCGGCAGGTCGCCGGTGAGCAGGATCCGCTCGCGGGACCGCTCGCGGGGTGGGTCGGGCACGGGGATCGCCGAGAGCAGGGCCTGGGTGTAGGGGTGCTGCGGCGCGCGGAACACGGTCTCCACGTCGCCGATCTCCACCACCTTGCCCAGGTACATCACCGCCACCCGGTCAGCGATGTGACGCACCACGGAGAGGTCGTGGGCGACGAAGAGGTAGGACAGCTCCAGCTTGGTCTTGAGGTCGTCGAGCAGGTTGATGACGCCCGCCTGGATCGACACGTCCAGGGCGGAGACCGGCTCGTCGAGCACCACCAGCTTCGGTTCCAGCGCCAGCGCTCGGGCGATGCCGATGCGTTGGCGTTGCCCGCCGGAGAACTCCGCGGGGTAGCGCCCGCCCTGCTCCGGGCGCAGGCCCACCAGCTCGAGCAGCTCGGGCACCCGTGCGCGGATCTTGTCCGCCGACACGCCGTGGATCTTCATGGGCTCGGCGATGATGTCGCTGACCGGCAGCCGCGGGTCCAGCGACGCCATCGGGTCCTGGAAGACCACGGCCACGTCGCGGCGGGTCTCGTAGCGCTGGCGACGGTTGAGCTCGCCCACCTGCCGGCCGAGCACCTCCAACGAACCCGACTCCGGTGGGATCAGGTCCAGGATCTGCAGCAGGGTGGTCGACTTGCCGCAGCCCGACTCGCCCACCACGCCGAGGGTCTCGCCCTGACGCAGGTCGAAGCTGACCCCGTCGACGGCGTGCACGCTGCCCACCCGTCGGCGCAGCACCACGCCCTTGCTCACGGCGAAGGTCTTGACCAGGCCCTCCACCCGCAGCACCTCGGTGCGCTGCTCGCGGGGCAGCTGGGCCAGCTCGGAGGTCATCAGCTCGTCGACCTCGAACACGGCGGCCGCGTCGGCCCCCACCTTCTCCAGGTCCTCGGCGCGGATGCACGCGGCGCTGTGGTGGTCGGCGACCTCACGCAGCTCGGGCTCGTCGGCGAGGCACGCGTCGATCACCAACGGGCAGCGCGGCGCGAACGGGCAGCCGGGCGCGAGGTTCACCATCACCGGGGGGTTGCCCCTGATGGGCACCAGGGGCTGCTTCGGCCCGGTGTCCATCTTGGGGATGGAGCCGAGCAGCCCCAGCGTGTAGGGCATCCGCGGGTGGGCGTACAGCTCGTCGACCGGCGCCTTCTCCACGGCGCGGCCGGCGTACATGACCATCACCTCGTCGGCGAAGCCCGCCACGACCCCGAGGTCGTGGGTGATCATGACGATGCCGGCCCCGGTGACCTCCTGGGCCTTCTTCAGCGCCTCCAGCACCTGCGCCTGCACGGTGACGTCGAGGGCGGTGGTGGGCTCGTCGGCAATGATCAGGTCGGGGTCGTTGGCGATGGCCATGGCGATGACCACGCGCTGGCGCATTCCGCCGGAGAACTCGTGCGGGAACGAGGAGGCGCGGGCGCGGGCGTTGGGGATGCCGACCAGGTCGAGCAGCTCGACGGCCCGGTCCTTGGCCGCCCTCTTGGACATGTCCCCGTGCACCAGAAGGGCTTCGGCCACCTGGTCACCCACGCTGTACACCGGTGTCAGGGCCGAGAGCGGGTCCTGGAACACCATGGCGATGTTCTTGCCGCGGACCTTGGACATCTCCCGGTCGCCGAGTCCGAGCAGCTCCCGGCCCCGGTAGCGGACCGAACCGGTGATTCGGGCCTGCGGGGGCAGCAGACCCATCACGGCCATCGACGAGACGGACTTGCCGGATCCGGACTCCCCGACGATGGCCAGCACCTGACCCGGCGCCACGGTGTAGCTGATGCCCCGGACCGCGGTCACCCGTCCGTCCTCGGCGGGGAAGCTGACGGCGAGGTCGGAGACCTCGAGGACCAGGCCGGTCTCGGCGGCAGTGGCCCCGGCGTGGTGCTGGGTGATCGTCACTTGGCGCGGCCCTTCACGGAGTTGGGGTCCAGCGCGTCGCGCAGTCCGTCCCCGGCGAAGTTCGCCGCCAGGACCGTCACGATCAGCAGGCCCAGGGCAAAGGCGAACAGCCACGGGTAGGTCAGGGCCGAGGACGTCCCGTCGGCGATCAGCGTGCCCAGCGACACGTCGGGACGCTGCACCCCGAAGCCGAAGAAGCTCAGACCGGTCTCGGAGATGATGGCGATGCCCACGGTCAGGGTGCCGTCGATGATGAGCAGCGACGCCATGTTGGGCAGGATGTGGTTGATGATGATCTTCCGGGCGGGAGCGCCCATGTACCGGGCGGCGAGCACGAACTCCCGCTCCCGCAGGCTCAGGGTCAGCCCGCGCACGATGCGGGAGGTGATCAGCCACTGGAACGCGACCAGCAGCAGGACCAGGTACAGCCACGAGCGGCCCTGCAGGGCGGGGCTCAGGATCGAGATGATGAGAAAGCTGGGCAGCACCAGCAGCAGGTCGACGACCCACATGAGGGCTCGGTCGGTCCAGCCCCCGAAGTAACCCGCCATCGAGCCGACGATGGCGGCGATGGTGGTGGAACCCAGCGCCACCAGCAGGCCGATGGTGAGGGACTTCTGCAGCCCGCGCAGGGTCAGCGCCAGCACGTCCTGGCCGATCTGGGTGGTGCCGAACCAGTGCTGCGACGACGGCGGCGTGAGCAGTGCCGTGTAGTCGATGAAGGTGTAGTTGTACGGGATGACGTGGGGCCCGATGAAGGCCACCAGGTAGAGCAGCACCAGGGTGCCCACTCCGCCCAGCGCGAGCTTGCTGCGCAGGAACCGCTTGCGCACCAGCGCGCCGCGGCTGATGGCGATGTAGTCCCCGGTCTCGATGACCGGAGTGGCGTTCAGCTCGGAGCGGCCCTGGCCCTGGGCCACGTCGCGCTCCTCGACTTCGGAGAGGTCGCGGTGGTCCCCCTCGGGGCGGGTGGGTGCAGCCATGTCTGTGCCTCCCTCAGCC
>JBDTDI010000287.1:0-7369 GCA_039923155.1 Mycobacteriaceae bacterium
GGGCCTGGTGACCGCCGAGCGCGACGGCCGCCACATCACCTACTCCCTCTACGACAACCACGTCGCCAGCCTGCTCGACCAGGCCGTCTACCACGCCGAGCACGTCCGCCTCGGTGATCCGGACACCACCACGCAGCTGGAGGACACCCCTTCCGCACCGGAGACGGGCGGCCCGGCTACGGTCCCGGTGGCTTCCGCCCCCCGGCTGGGCGCGGCGATCGGCGGAGACGGCTGACGGACGTCTCCACACCGTGAGGTGGGCAAGCATCGGGCGTTGCGTGGTGCAGCCCGCCAGCAGAACGAGGATGGAGCAAACGGCTGTGCGTGGACGGGGTCGGGCGGTTGGACGCGGTGGGGGAGCGGAATGAACCGGGGGGCTCGTCTTCTCGACGTCTGGTGGCCAGCACCGGTCGCCGCCAAGGTTCCTGAGGTCATCGTCGTCTTCTGGCTGGTCAAGCTGCTGACTACCGGGGGAGGTGAGGCCACCTCGGACTTCCTTGCGCACTTCGGCAACCTCGTCGGCGGCGGAACGGAGCTGGTCGTGCTGCTGGTCGGTGTCGTGCTGCAGCTCAGGGTGCGGCGCTACCGGGCGTTCGCCTACTGGTTCTTCGCCTACGCCATCGCGATCTTCGGTACGGGCGTCGCGGACTTCCTGCACCTCGACGTCGGGCTGTCCTACGCGGACACGAGCCTGCTGTGGGCCCTGCTGCTGGGCGCGGTCTTCTGGATGTGGTTCCGGGCGGAGGGAACGCTGTCGATCCACAGCGTGACAACCAGGCGCCGGGAGGTGTTCTACTGGGCGACGGTCTTTGCAACCTTCGCGCTGGGCACTGCGCTGGGCGACTACACCGCCATCGCGCTGCACCTCGGCTACCTCGCCTCGGTGGTGGTCTTCGGTGTCGTGATGGGAGTGCCAGTCGTGGCGCGGTGGGGGTTCGGCGTGAACGCGGTCGCCGCGTTCTGGGCCGCCTACGTCATCACGCGACCGTTGGGCGCATCCGTCGCGGACTACCTTTCCAAACCGAGGCGCGCCAGCGGTCTCGGGTTCGGGGACGGGCCGTCGACGGCCTTGTTCGCCGCCGCAGTCCTGGCCCTGGTGGTCTACCTGAGCTGGACCCGCTCAGACGTTCAGCGACCGGAGCTCGAGCTCGCCGCTCCGGCGACGGCCCCGCCGCCCGTCTAGAGCTCGGGTCGGCCTCGCCCGCTGCCCGCGAGCGCTCAGCCCGTTCACAGCCAACGTCTGGGACCGTGGTGGCTGCACCCGCCCACGCCCTTCGCCGCGTGGGATCCGCACCGTCGAGCCCCACCCTGGAGGACACCCGAGCATGCTCGCGACCCTCGCGCTCAACCCGATCGACCCGCAGAGCCTGCTGTCGAGCTTGGGCACTCTCGGGGTGTTCCTCGTCCTGTTCGCCGAGACCGGGCTGCTCATCGGGTTCTTCCTGCCCGGCGACTCCCTGCTGTTCACCGCCGGTCTGCTGTGCACCACCACCGCGACCTCGACGCTGCACCTGTCCCTGCCGCTGGTGCTCGTGGCCGCAGCGGCCGGGGCGCTCCTGGGGGCGCAGGTGGGCTTCTTCATCGGGGCCAGGACGGGCCCGGCCCTGCTGCGCCGCCCGGGCCGCCCGCGCCTGCACCACGCCGCCGAACGGGCCGGTGAAGCCCTCGAGCACTACGGCACGGGCAAGGCGATCGTGCTCGCCCGGTTCATCCCCCTGGTGCGCACGGTGATGAACCCGCTGGCGGGTGCACTCGGTGTCCCCGCCCGCACGTTCGCGGTGTGGCAGTGCCTCGGGGGCCTGCTGTGGTCGCTGGGCGTCACCCTGGCCGGCTACCTGCTGGGAACTCGGATACCGAACGTGGACAAGTACTTGCTGCCGATCGTCGCGGTCATCGTGGTCGTCTCGCTGGTGCCCGTCGCGCTCGAGCTGCGACGCTCCCGTGCGCGGCGGGCGTCGCAGGGCCCGCCCGCCGCTGCTCGGTGACGGCCACGGGCGTTGTCATCGCCACCAGCGTGGCCGCGGCTGCGGCGTTCGCCACTTCTTCGACGCTGAAGCACGTCAGCGCCGGCCGCATTCCCCACGAGGCGCGCACCACGGCCGGATCCGTTCGCCGCCTCGTGGCAGCGACGGTGCGTCACCCGTTCTGGCTCGCGGGCATCGTCGCGGACGTGGTGGCGCTGAGCCTGCAGGTGACGGCACTGCGTCTCGGGGCGCTGGCGGTGGTGCAGCCGCTGCTCGTCTGTGGCCTGCTGTTCGCGCTGGTGCTGCGCCAGCTCACCCGTGGGCGGTTGCGACCGGCCGAGATCGGCTGGGGGGTGGTCCTGGTCGCGAGCCTGGCCGGGTTCCTGACGCTTTCCGGGACGGCGTCGGCGAACGGCCCACTGGAGTCGGTGGACCGGATCGCCGCGCTGCTGGTGGCACTCACCGGCCTCGGACTGACCGCGGGCTGCGTCCTCATCGGTCGTCGCGGGGGGCCTGCGGCCCGCTCGGCCGCGCTGCTCGGGGTGGCGACGGGAACCATCTACGCCGCGACGGCGGCCCTGATCAAGGAGCTGACCACCCTGGCCTCGGCCGGCCCCGTGGCGGTGCTGCTGAGCTGGCAGCTGGCGACGCTCATCGTGCTGGGAGCGACCGGTCTGGTCCTGAACCAGCTCGCGTTCCAGGCCGGTCCGCTGTCGGCGAGCCTGCCTGCGACCTCGGCGGTGGATCCGCTGGCCAGCATCGTCATCGGCGTCGTGGTCTACGACGAGCAGATCCGACCCGGCTTCCTGGCCGGAGCCGGCTCCATCGCCCTGCTCGCGATCTTGTCGGTAGCGGTGATCGCGCTGGCCCGGGACGGGGCGCGGGACGCCGCGACGAACGTGCGGTGAACGGCGGAAGACGAGCCCGTGGACGGCGCGGCCCGGACAAGCACGTGGCTTGCCCGGGCCGTGCGTCGACCGCTCAGCCAGGTCGAGCGGCTCGTCAACGCCCCGCAGGAGCCCCCGGTACATCCGGGGCGCTCTGGTCACCCTGCTGGACGTCGGCGTTCGGCCCGCCGGGCGCGTCGGCCTGCTCACCCGCCTCGGGCGCCTCCTTGGCGCCGGGGACGTCGGGGGTGTTCTGGTCACCCTCCTGGACATCGGCGTTCGTCCCGCCCGGTGCGTCGGCGACGTCGCCCGGAGTGGGCGTGTCGACCGTCGAGGAGACACTCGGCGGCGCCGGAGGGGTCGAGGTAGCCGCGTTCGCGACACCGGCTCCGATCCCGGCCAGGGCCAGGATTCCGAACGCCGAGCCGACAATCTTCTTCTTCACATCCATGAGCTGTCCTCTCTCGTGCCGCATCTCTGCGGTGAACCAGCCCGGTGGCTGGACCAGATCGACATTGCCCGCCGGTACCTGTGCCTCGGCTGAACCATCCTGAGGATTCCGTCCAGGTACGTTCGTCGCGGGGCCAGCCCCGGTGCGTGGGGATCAGCGGTCCCCTCTGGTCGGGAGGTTGTCGTCGCCCCGAACCCCAGCACCGATGACCGCTGGGTTGCCGTCGGCGACGGTGTGCCTTCACCACTGCCACGGCTCGTCGGTGACCTCGCGACCCAGTGCGTTGGCCTCGCAGACCGCAGGTGACCCGTCGCGGCGCCACGGTGCGCCTGACGTCCGCGCCCTTGGGCTCGAGGCTGAGGAACGAAAGCTTTTCTCCGCCAACGCTGCTGGCGCGTCACCCGATGGCGGTGCCGAACAGGTGCCCGATGAGGTAGGTGAGTGCGAGTCCGCCCGCTCCGCCGAGCACGACTCTGGTCACGGCCCGCCCTGGTGGGCTGCCGCCGATGCGGGCGCTGGTGGCCCCGGCGGCCGCGAGGGCGAGCAGGACGGAGATGACGGTGACGGGTACCCGCCACGCGGGGGGTGGTAGCAGGATGGCGAGCAGCGGTAGCAGGGCCCCGAGGGTGAAGGAGATCGCGGAGGCGAGTGCGGCTTGGGTGGGGTTGGCGAGGTCGTCGGGGTTGATTCCGAGCTCGACATCGAGGTGGGCGGCGAGGGCGTCGCGGTCGGTCAGCTCGGTGGCGACCTGCTGCGCCGTTGCTGGGCTCAGGCCCTTGGCCTGGTAGATCGCGGTGAGCTCGCGCAGCTCCTCCTCGGGGGTGTCGGTGAGCTCGCGGCGCTCCTTGCCCAGCATCGCGGTCTCGCTGTCGCGTTGGGTGCTCACCGAGACGTACTCCCCGAGGGCCATGGACACTGCGCCGGCGACGAGGCCGGCGAGGCCGGCGGTGAAGATGGGTCCGCTCTGGGCGGTGGCTCCGGCGACACCGACCACGATGCCGGCGACGGACACGATCCCGTCGTTCGCGCCGAGGACCCCCGCCCGCAGCCAGTTCAGCCGGCCGTTGCCACCGGGGGTGTGGGGCTCGCCGTCGTGGGTGGGCAGTCCGTGGTTGGCGGCCTGAACCTGCGCGGGGGTGGGCGGAAGCTGGACGGGTGGGGTGGGGGTGGGCTGAGCGTCGGTCACGCTGACCAGTTGACCACGAGTTCTTGAACTGTTCCAGAATGGTGAGGCTGTCCTGGGTCGGCACACCCGCCTCCATGACGGTGCGAGACGGGCACCTCAGACCGCACGATCACGATTCTCTCGCACAGTTCTGGAGCATGGAACTTTGCTTGGAGCAGAATTCTTCTTTACCAGGTTGGTGCGCTGCCGAAAGCGGCCTGGGCGTTTCGTGTCGACTCTTCCGCCCTTCTCCGGAATGGCCCTGCCGCCGTGTTGTTGACGGAGCGGCACGCGAGGATGCTCGGCACCCACGGCCCCGGAATCGGGGGTTTCGCATCACGATTGTCTGCGGCCACCACCGTGCGTTGAGGAGCTCTTGTCGTGTCGAACGTTCCGGGTCCGCCCGTCGAGCTCAGCAGTGGGGACGGCGCAGGGCGGAGCGCGGGGGTGATGGTGCCCGAGCGGTTCAGCTACCGCGTGAAGAGGCGCCTGCTCGGCCCGGCCCTGACGAACGATCAGCTGCAGCACGAGCGGTTGACCAAGACGGTGGCGTTGGGGGTGCTGGCCCCGGACTGCATCTCCTCCTCGGCCTACGGCTCCGAGCAGATCCTCATCGAGCTGCTCCCGGTCGCCGCGGTGGGAGCTTTCACGCTGCTGCTGCCCATCACCGGGATCATCCTGGCGATCCTGGTGCTGTTGACGTTGAGCTACCGCCAGGTGGTGATGATCTACACCCGGGCCGGTGGTTCATACATTGTCGCCCGGGAGAACTTCGGGCCGCGGGTCGCCCAGATTGCCGCGGTAGCACTGCTGATCGACTACGTCGTGACCGTCGCGGTGCAGTCCGCGGCGGGAACGGTGGCCGTCGTGTCGGCGGTCCCCGCGCTCGGGCCGTACAGCCTGGAGATCACGGTCGCGGTGGTGGTGCTGCTGGCCTACGGGAACCTGCGCGGCATCAAGGAGGCGGGCAAGGCCTTCGCGTTGCCGACCTACCTGTTCGTCCTCGCGATCGGCGCGGTGATCGTCACCGGGGTGGTGCGGGCCACGCTCGGCACCTTGCCCCAGCTCGATCCCACCCAGCTGCACGACACCGTCACCGTGGGGCACGGCAACGGCCTGGTCATGGGCGCCACGGTGCTCGTGCTGCTGCGCGCCTTCGCCAACGGGGGCAGCTCGCTGACCGGCTTGGAGGCGATCAGCAACGGTGTCGGCGCCTTCCAGCGCCCAGAAGGGCCCAACGCCCGCCGGGCCATGACGATCATGTCGCTGACGTTGGCCTTCCTGGTGGGCGGGGTGTCCCTGCTCGCCTACCTCACCCATGCCACTCCCTACGCGGCCGGCTACCCGTCGGTGATCAGCCAGGAGGCGCAGCTGGTCTTCGGCGACGGTGGTGTGGGGCACGTGCTGTTCATCGTGGTGCAGGCCGCCACCGCACTGGTGCTGTTCACCGGGGCCAACACCAGCTTCAACGGGTTCCCGTTCCTGGCCAGCTTCGTCGCCGAGGACGCCTTCCTGCCCCGACAGCTGCGACGGCGCGGGCACCGGCTGGTGTTCAGCAACGCGATCATCCTGCTCACCGGGATCGCCGTGGTCCTGCTGCTGGTCACCGGGGCCAAGGTGAACGCCCTCGTGCCGTTCTACGCGATCGGGGTGTTCACCGGCTTCACCATGGCCGGGTTGGGCATGGCGCGCCACCACCACACCCACCGACAAGGACGGTGGCGGGCGGGGATCGCCATCAACGGGGCGGCGGGGCTGATCTCGGCGGTCGTCGTCGCGATCTTTGCCGTCGCCAAGTTCACCGAAGGCGCCTGGGCGGTCGTCGTCGTCTTCCCGATCTTGGTCTTCGCGCTGATCCGGCTCAACCGCGAGTACCGCGAGGAGGCCGCGGTCCTGCGCGACGAGACCGACGGCCAGGACCCAGCCGGCACCTACTCCCACCACACGGTCCTGGTGTTCGTCGACACCCTCGACCTCGCCACCCTGGAGGCGCTGCGCTACGCCAGCACCCTGCGCCCGAGCAGCCTGCGGGCGGTGCACTTCGTCCTGGACTCCGCCCGCGCACACCTCATCGAACAAGCCTGGCGACGCAGCAAGCTCACGGTGCCGTTGGAGCTCGTGGACACCCCCGACCGCCGGCTCGGGGCGCACGCCGTCGAGCTGGTCAGCCGGGCCGCAGGGCCCCGCACCGAGGTCAGCGTGGTGCTGCCGAGGCGCAGCTTCACCAGCCCACTGGCCCGGCTGCTGCACGACCGGACCGCCGACCGCATCGCCCGCCTGATCTCGACCCTCCCCCACGCCGTCGCGATCATCGTCCCCTTCGACACCGCGAAACGCCTCACCACCACGACCGGGCGAACAGAACCGCTCCCCGCTGCACCCGCCCGACATCCCGAGGCGAGCGCCAACGCCGAGGGTGGTCCCACCCTTGCCCCCACTGTTGGCCCAGCTCTGCCTCCACCGGGCCCGAACTACCCTCCCACTGTGCCTCCGACCGGTGACCAGGCGCGCCACGACGTGCTCACCATCACCGGGAGGGTGCGCACCTTGCGTAGCAGCAGCCACGACGAGGCGCCGATGACCACCTGCCAAATCGTCAGCGACGACGGCACGGTCACCGCGCTGTTCCGCGGCCGCCGCACCGTGCCCGGACTTGTCCCCGGCGCCCGGGTGCGGCTGCGTGGGCGGGTGGGTGATCGCGACGGTCACCCGGTGATGAACTCCCCCGTCGTCGAGCTCATCAACGACGGGTACGACGACGGCCCCGGCACTCACCTCCCCGTCGATCCACCACCGTCATAGGCGCGTCCACGGCCGTCGACGCGGCCCGCCGTTAATTCAGGAGCACGGCCAGATCACCCTTGGTCATCGCCTGCTCCTCAGGCTCCAAGCTCAGCAGCAG
>JBDTDI010000288.1:0-9910 GCA_039923155.1 Mycobacteriaceae bacterium
CTGGAGCGGTCCCAGCGCGACCCCAGGAAGCAGGCCAGCACCTCCTCGTGACCTCACCAGCATCTCGCACCCAGCCTCCGGTGTCCTCGTCCGCCCAGCCACCCGCACGCTCGGGGATGACCGTTCCGCAGCACGCGGTGCTGAGCCTGCTGGGCTCCTCCGACGCCAACCTGCGGGTGCTCGAGGAGGTCCTCGACGCCGACGTGCACGTCCGTGGCAACGAGCTCACCCTCACCGGCAGCCCCGCGGACGTGGCCTTCGCCGAGCGCGCGGTGAGCGAGCTGATGGCCCTGGCCAGCCGCGGGCCCTTGGCCCCGGAGACGGTCCGCCGCACCGTGTCCATGCTCGAGCAGGGCAGCGGGGCGTCACCGGCTGAGGTGCTGAGCCTGGACATCCTGTCCCGTCGCGGAAAGGTCGTGCGGCCGAAGACGCTGAACCAGAAGCACTACGTCGACGCGATCGACACCCACACCATCGTGTTCGGGATCGGTCCCGCCGGTACCGGCAAGACCTACCTGGCCATGGCCAAGGCGGTGCAGGCCCTGCAGTCCAAGCAGGTCAGCCGCATCATCCTCACCCGCCCCGCGGTCGAGGCGGGGGAGCGGCTCGGGTTCCTGCCCGGCACCCTGTACGACAAGATCGACCCGTACCTGCGCCCGCTGCACGACGCGCTGCACGACATGATGGACCCCGATGCCGCGGCGAAGCTGACCCAGGCCGGCACCATCGAGGTGGCGCCGCTGGCCTACATGCGGGGGCGCACCCTCAACGACGCGTTCATCATCCTCGACGAGGCCCAGAACACCACGGCCGAGCAGATGAAGATGTTCCTCACCCGGTTGGGCTTCGGCTCCCGGATGGTGGTGACCGGCGACGTCACGCAGGTCGACCTGCCCGGCGGGGCCACCTCGGGTCTGCGGGTGGTGCGCAGCATCCTGGAGGGCATCGACGACGTGCACTTCTCCACCCTGACGTCCAGCGACGTGGTGCGGCACCGGCTCGTCGGCGAGATCGTCGACGCCTACGCCCGCTTCGACGAGATGAGCACCAGGACGGTCGCACGATGAGCATCGAGCTGGCCAACGAGTCGGGCACCGAGGTGGACGAGACCGACCTGCTCAGCGTCGCCCGGTTCGCCCTGGACCGGATGCAGGTGCACCCGGCCGCCGAGCTGAGCATGGTCCTCGTCGACTCCGCCGCCATGGCCGAGCTGCACGTGCAGTGGATGGACCTGCCCGGCCCCACCGACGTGATGGCCTTCCCGATGGACGAGCTGCGCCCCGGGGGGCGTCCCGACGCCGCGGAGCTTGGCCCGTCCATGCTGGGCGACATCGTGCTCTGCCCGCCCTTCGCCGCCGAGCAGGCCGCCGAGGCGGGGCACAGCCTGGCCGACGAGCTGTACCTGTTGACGGTGCACGGGGTGCTGCACCTGCTCGGCTACGACCACGCCGAGCCCGAGGAGGAGAAGGTGATGTTCGCCCTGCAGGCCGAGCTGGTGGCGAGCTGGCAGCAGGGCAGGGACGCCGTCGCGCGCCAGGCGGTCCTGGACGCCGTGGACGCCCGCGTGCTGGGCGCGGTCGGCCTGGACGGCGCGGCGATCGAGGGACCTGGGTTGGACGGACCCGGACCGGACCGGGTACGGCAGGACCGGGCGGGTGAGGGTTCCGACCCGCACCGGTGACCGACTCGATCGTTCTCCTGCTGGTGGCGCTCGTGCTGGTTCCGCTGGCCGGGTTGTTCGCGGCGGTCGACGCCGCGCTGGTGTCGGTCACCAAGGCCCGCACCGAGGAGCTGGCCCGGGCCGACGAACCCGGCGCGACGCGCCTGCTGGCCGTGCTGGCCGACCGGCCCCGCCACGTCAACCTGCTGGTGCTGCTGCGGGTGGCCTGCGAGGTGGGCGCGACGGTGGCCGTGACCGTCGTCGTGGCCCGTGCGCTGCCGCTCTACCCTGCGCTGGCCCTGTCGGCGGGGGTCATGCTGGTGCTGACCTACGTGGCGGTGGGGGTGGGACCACGGACGCTGGGCCGCCAGCACGCCTACCCGGTGGCGCTGCGCGCGTCCGGCGCGCTGCGGGTGCTGGGGCTGCTGCTGGGGCCGCTGAGCCGGTTGCTGATCCTGCTCGGCAACGCCATCACCCCCGGCGGCGGGTTCCGGGAGGGTCCGTTCTCCTCCGAGGTGGAGCTGCGGGCGATGGTCGACCTGGCGCAGCAGGGCGGGGTGGTCGACGCCGAGGAGCGTCGGATGATTCAGTCGGTGTTCGAGCTCGGCGACACCAGTGCGCGCGAGGTGATGGTGCCGCGGACCGACATCGTGTGGATCGAGCACGACAAGACGACCCGGCAGGGCCTTTCCCTCGCGGTGCGCAGCGGGCACTCCCGGATCCCGGTGATCGGTGAGAACGTCGATGACCTGCTGGGCGTGGTCTTCCTGAAGGACCTGGTGCAGAACTCTTTCCGGCTGCGCCGCTCGGACCCGGGGGCGCCGGTGTCGGAGCTGATGCGCCCGGCGGTGTTCGTGCCCGACTCCAAGCGTCTGGACGAGCTGCTCCGCGAGATGCAGCGAAACCACGCCCACATGGCGGTGCTGGTCGACGAGTACGGCGGCGTCGCCGGGTTGGTCACCATCGAGGACATCCTGGAGGAGATCGTCGGGGAGATCGTCGACGAGTACGACACCGACGAGCGGGTCCCCGTCGAGCAGCTGGAGGACGGCGGGGTCCGGGTCTCGGCGCGGCTCTCGGTGGACGACCTGGAGGAGCTGTTCGACGTGGAGCTGCCCGACGACGACGTCGACAGCGTGGCGGGGCTGCTCGGGCAGGTGCTGGGCCGGGTGCCGCTACCAGGTTCGGAGGTCACCGTGCACGGGCTGGTGCTGCGCGCCGAGGGGGGTCCGCAGGCCCGGGGCCGGGCCCGGGTGTCTACCGTGCTGGTGCACCGGGTACCCGAGCCCGAGGCTGAGCACGACGACGTCGACGACGCGGTGGAGGAGGATTCCCGCCCGTGAACACCACCTCCTCGCCCGAGCAGGCCCACCGGTCCGGGTTCGTCTGCTTCGTCGGGCGTCCGAACACGGGCAAGTCCACGCTGACCAACGCCCTGGTGGGCCAGAAGGTGGCCATCACCTCCAGCCGCCCGCAGACCACCCGGCACACCATTCGCGGCATCGTGCACCGCCCGCACGCCCAGCTCGTGCTCGTCGACACCCCCGGGCTGCACCGCCCCCGCACGCTGCTCGGGCAGCGCCTGAACGACCTGGTCCGCGACACCTACTCCGAGGTCGACGTCATCGGCCTGTGCATCCCCGCGGACGAGAAGATCGGCCCCGGCGACCGGTGGATCCTCGACCAGCTGAGGACGGTGGCGCCCAGCACCACGGTCGTGGGGGTGGTCACCAAGATCGACAAGCTCTCCCGGGCGCGGGTGCTGGCGCAGCTGGTGGCCGTGTCGGAGCTGCTGGGGCCGGAGGCGGAGGTGGTGCCCGTCTCGGCCGTGCGCGGCGACCAGGTGGAGGTGCTCGTCGACCTGCTGTCGGCCGCGGTGCCCGAGGGCCCGATGCTCTACCCGGCCGAGCAGCACACCGACGAGGACCAGACCCACATGATGGCTGAGCTGGTGCGCGAGGCCGCCCTGGAGGGTGTGCGCGACGAGCTGCCGCACAGCCTGGCCGTGGTCATCGAGGAGGTGGTGGCCAGGGACGGGCGGGAGGACTTCCTGGACGTTCACGCATTCGTCTACGTGGAACGACCCAGCCAGAAGTCGATCGTGATCGGTACCGGTGGTGAACGGCTGAAGGACGTGGGGACCCGGGCGCGCGCCGGGATCGAGGAGCTGCTCGGGGTGCGGATCTACCTCGACCTACACGTCAAGGTGGCCAAGGACTGGCAGCGGGACCCGAAGCAGCTGGGCAAGCTCGGGTTCTGAGAAACGCGCTCGGCCGGGTCTTTGTCGCCGGCGCACCGCTTCGCTAGGTTCACGCGACCAGGGCCGGGCAGCGGTCCGGTGACACCGAGGAGAGCCCTGTGACCGAGAACCCCTACGGCAAACCGCAGAATCCCGAACCCGAGGAGCACGGTCACCAGCAGGGCCAGCCCGAGCACGGTGGCCAGCCGACCTACGGGGAGGGTGAGGGCTTCGGCGCTCAGCCCGGCTACGAGAACCAGCCTGACCCGGGGGCCCAGGCCGGCTACGGGGCGCAGCCGGGCTACGGAGCCCAGCCCGGTTATGGAGCCCAGCCCGGTTACGGGGCGCAGCCGGGTTACGGAGCCCAGCCCGGTTATGGAGCCCAGCCCGGTTACGGGGCCCAGCCGGGTTACGGAGCCCAGCCCGGTTACGGCACCCAGTCGGGCTACGGGGGGCAGCCCGACACCGCGGCCCAGCCCAGCTACGGAGCCCAGCCCAGCTACGGAGCCCAGACCGGTTACGGAGCGCAGCCGGGACACGGCACCGCAGGGGGATACGGCGCCGCGGGCCCGATGCCCACCGCCCCGGGTGGGCTCTCGGGTGAGGCGAGGGGCTTCGTGGGTTCGCTGTTCGACTTCAGCTTTACCAGCTTCGTCACCCCCAAGATCGTCAAGGTGCTGTACCTGCTGGTGACCGTGCTGATCGCGCTCACCTACGTGATCGTCGTGATCGGCACGCTGGTCCGGAGCCCGGTGGCGGGGATCCTGGTCCTGCTCGTCGGGGCGGTCGTGGCCGTCGTCTACCTGGCACTGGCCCGGGTTGCGCTGGAGTTCTACATGGCGATCTTCCGGATGTCCGACGACATCCAGTTGATCAAGAACCAGCAGGCCCGGTAGCGGCGCGGTGCAGGCGGCCGCCCGGGCGGGGGGTGGGACACTGGTGCGGTGAGGCTGTACCGGGACCGCGCGGTCGTGCTGCGCCTGCACAAGCTGGGTGAGGCCGACCGGATCGTCACCCTGCTGACCCGCGAGCACGGCCTCGTCCGGGCGGTCGCCAAGGGAGTTCGGCGCACCCGCAGCAAGTTCGGGGCGCGGCTGGAACCGTTCGCGCACGTCGACATCCAGCTGCACCCGGGTCGCAACCTCGACGTCGTCACCCAGGTGCAGACCCTGGACGCCTTCGGCTCCGACCTCGCCGCCGACTACGGGCGCTACACCACGGCGTGCGCGGTGCTGGAGACCGCAGCCCGGTTGGCGGGGGAGGAGCGCTCACCCGTGCCGCGGCTGTACCTGCTCACCGTAGGGGCGCTGCGCAGCCTCGCCGACGGCGCCCGCCCCTCGCAGCTGGTGCTCGACGCTTACCTCTTGCGGGCCATGGCTTTTGCGGGCTACGCCCCGGCGCTGACCGAGTGCGCCCGGTGCGGTGCGCCCGGACCGCACCGTGGGTTTCACGTCGCGGCCGGCGGGGCGGTCTGCGTGCACTGCCGGCCCGCGGGGACGACGACGCCCGCGCCCGAGGTGCTGGAGCTGATGCTCGCGCTGCTGGAGGGTCGGTGGTCGGCGACCACCGGGGTGGCCGAGGCCGTGCGCACCCAGACGAGCGGGCTGGTGGCCGCGCACCTGCAGTGGCACACCGAGCGGGCGCTGCGCACCCTGCCCCTGGTCGAGCGGAACGCACCCCGGACCCTGGGGCAGGATGGGGGACGTGATCCAGCGTCGACGCACTCCCAGGCCGACGTCGTCGAAACCTGAGTCGAGCCGTCCGCGTCCACCTGATCCGCACCCCTCGGGCGCCCGAGCCCCGCAGCTTCCCCCAGAGCTGGTGCCGGCCCACGTCGCACTGGTCATGGACGGCAACGGGCGTTGGGCGCAGGAGCGCGGGCTGGGTCGAACGGCCGGGCACGAGCGCGGCGAGGCCGTGCTCATGGACGTGGTGTGCGGCTGCATCGAGCTGGGGGTCGGGCACCTCTCCGCGTACGCCTTCTCCACCGAGAACTGGAAACGCAGCCCCGACGAGGTGCGGTTCCTGATGGGCTTCAACCGCGACGTCATCCGCCGCCGCCGCGACGAGATGCACGAGATGGGGGTCCGGGTGCGGTGGGCCGGGCGGCGTCCACGTCTGTGGGCCAGCGTGATCCGTGAGCTCGAGGTCGCCCAGGAGCTCACCGCCGGGAACTCGGTGATGACCCTGACGATGTGCGTGAACTACGGCGGACGGGCCGAGATCGCCGACGCGGCCCGCGAGATCGCCAAGCTGGCCGCGGCGGGAAAGATCAACCCCGACAAGGTGGACGAGAAGATGCTGGCCCGACACCTGGACGAGCCCGACATGCCCGACGTGGACCTGTTCCTGCGCCCCTCGGGCGAGCAGCGCACCTCGAACTTCCTGCCCTGGCAGTCTGCCTACGCCGAGCTGGTCTTCCAGAACACACTGTTTCCCGACTTCGACCGGCGCGACCTGTGGCGGGCGTGCGTGGAGTACGCCTCCCGTGACCGACGCTTCGGTGGGCTGCCCACGGCGCAGGGTGAACAAGTGCAGGGCGAACGAGCCCAGGGCGCGCAGGCGCGGACGTGAGCGGGCCGGTCGAGGAGGTGCTGGACGCCGCGCGCAGCGCCCTGCAGGGCTACGTCGATGTCACCACCGACGACGACGGGTCGCTGTCGTTCCTGCACTCTGGGGTGCCCTGCGCAGTGCAGGCGGTGGAGCTCGCGCCCGGGCTCGTTGTCCTGTCGATGACCTGCGTGCTCGGCTGGGACCTCGCGCCCGGCCCCGACCTGGACGCCCAGGTGGCCCGACTGGGGTCGCTGGTGCAGTTCGGCGGGTTGGGCGTGGTGCAGCGCGACACCACCGCCGACGTGACCCTGCGCTACGCGTTCCCCGCCGCCGGTCTGGCGGCCGACGCGCTGGCCACGCTGCTGCTGCTGGTCGTGTCGGGGGCAGGGCGCACCGCCACCCAGCTGGGTGGCGGGCACGGCTGACGTTGTCGCCCGCGAGCGCGGTCTACGCGGTCTGCGCCGCGTCCCGCGCCGCGCACGCCGGGCAGGTGCCGAACACCTCCACGGTGTGTCCCACGTCGGCGAAACCGTGCTCCGCGGCCACCCCGCGGGCCCACCGCTCCACCGCCGGGCCCTCCACCTCCACCGTGGCCCCGCAGCGTCGGCACACCAGGTGGTGGTGGTGGCCGGAAGAGCAGCGGCGGTAGACGGACTCACCGCTGTCGGTGCGCAGCACGTCGACGTCGCCGGTCTCGGCCATGGTTTGCAGCGTGCGGTAGACGGTGGTCAACCCGATGCCGTCCCCGCGAGACCGCAGCAGGGTGTGGATGTCCTGAGCCGAGCGGAACTCGTCCGTCTCGTCCAGCAGCGCGGACACGGCGCTGCGCTGACGGGTGACCCGCACCCCGGGGGCCACCGGAGCCTGTGGCGCCACCACTAGTCCTCGTCCACGTGCGCCACCGCGTCGACCACTATGTGGGACAGGTGCTCGTCGACGAGGTGGTAGACCACCTCACGGCCGCGCCGCTCACCACGAACCACTCCGGCGGACTTCAGCACCCGCAGGTGTTGGCTGATCAGCGGTTGGGTGACCTCCAGGGCGTCGACGAGCTCGTGCACGCACCGCTCGGAGACCCGCAGCTGCAGCACGATCGCGATGCGCACCGGCGCGGCCAGGGCGCGGAGCAGGTCGCCCGCCGCCATCAGGATCTCCCGTTCCGGCGCGGGAGCAGCGCCGGTGGTGGGCCGCTCGGGGGGGTGAGCCTCGCCCGGGTCGGGCGGCTGCGGGGCTGCCACCGCCGGCGCGTCGGTCTCTGTGATCACTGGGTCATCCTAGGAGCCACCATGGGAGTCCTTGACGCTACGGTGCCCAGGTGCTGCTGGTCTGTCACTTCCTCCTCACCCCCGACGAAGTCGAGGAGTTCACCGCCCGGGCCGTCACGGCGCTGGGCCTGCTCGGGTCGCAGCCTGGATGCAGGGGGGTGGAGGTAGGTCGCGCGGTGGACGAGGAGGGCCGGTGGGTGCTCACGGCCCGCTTCGACTCCGTCAACGCCTACCGGCGCAGCCTGAGCCCGTTCGACGTCCGTGAGCACGTCGCCCCCCTGCTCGCCCGGTGCCTGAGCGAGAGCCCGGGCGTCGTCCCCACCACCTTCGAGACGCTGCTGTCCTGCGACGGTGGAACCGTGCGCAGCCACCCGACGCTGCTGGCCTGACCCAGGCCGGACTTGCTGTGCCCGGCCGATAGTCTGGTCCGCATGGTCGCTCCCTCCCCCCTGGATGCCGTGGTCAGCCTCTGCAAGCGACGGGGTTTCGTCTACCCGTGTGGAGAGATCTACGGCGGCACCCGCTCGGCGTGGGACTACGGCCCGCTCGGAGTCGAGCTGAAGGACAACATCAAGCGGCAGTGGTGGCGGAGCATGGTCACCAGCCGTGACGACGTCGTCGGCCTGGACTCCTCGGTGATCCTGCCGCGGCAGGTGTGGGAGGCCTCGGGTCACGTGGCCACCTTCAGCGACCCGCTGGTGGAGTGCCTGAGCTGCCACCGGCGCTACCGGGAGGACCACCTGCTCGAGGAGTGCGAGGAGAAGAAGGGGCGCGCGCCGGAGAACGGCCTGGCCGACATCGTGTGCACCAACTGCGGCACCCGCGGACGCTGGACCGAGCCGCGGGCGTTCTCCGGCCTGCTCAAGACGTTTCTCGGGCCGGTGGAGGACGAGGGTGGGCTCCACTACCTGCGGCCGGAGACCGCGCAGGGCATCTTCATCAACTACGCCAACGTGGTGACCTCATCGCGCCGCAAGCCGCCGTTCGGGATCGCCCAGATCGGCAAGAGCTTCCGCAACGAGATCACCCCCGGCAACTTCATCTTCCGCACCCGCGAGTTCGAGCAGATGGAGATGGAGTTCTTCGTCGAGCCGTCCACCGCGCCGCAGTGGCACGAGTACTGGCTCGAGCGCCGCATGGCCTTCTACACCGACCTCGGCCTCGACGCCGAGAACCTGCGGTTCTTCGAGCACCCGGAGGAGAAGCTCAGCCACTACTCCGCGCGCACCGCCGACATCGAGTACCGGTTCCGCTTCGCCGGCAGCGAGTGGGGCGAGCTGGAAGGGGTCGCCAACCGCACCGACTACGACCTGCGAACCCACTCCGCGGCGTCGGGCACGGCGCTGGAGCACTTCGACCAGGTCAGCGGCACCCGCTACACCCCCTACGTCATCGAACCGGCCGCCGGTGTCGGGCGGGCCATGATGGCCTTCCTGCTCGACGCCTACACCGAGGACGAAGCACCGAACACCAAGGGCGGCACCGACAAGCGGGTGCTGCTGCGCCTGGACCGACGGCTCGCGCCGGTGAAGGCCGCGGTGCTGCCGCTGAGCCGCAACGCCGACCTCAGCCCCAAGGCCCGAGGCCTCGCCGACACGCTGCGCCAGCACTGGAACGTCGAGTTCGACGACGCCGGCGCAATCGGCAAGCGCTACCGCCGCCAGGACGAGATCGGCACACCCTTCTGTCTCACCGTCGACTTCGACTCCCTCACCGACGACGCGGTGACCGTCCGCGAGCGCGACAGCATGGCCCAGGAACGGGTCGCGCTGGACCAGGTGGAGGCCTACCTCGCTGCTCGTCTGCTCGGCTGCTGACCGCCGGGGGATGACACCTGTCACCCTGAACTCGTGACGCAGGACCGAGGTGGCGCGTCGGCCACCACGGGACGCTCGGGCCATGACGACAACAGGTGCGCCCGCAGTGGCGCTGGAGGACGTGCACAAGGCCTACAAGGCGGTGCAGGCCGTCGACGGCATCACGCTGAGCGTCGCCCCGGGTGAGGTGGTGGCCTTCCTCGGCCCCAACGGGGCGGGCAAGACGACCACGATCGACATGATGCTCGGGCTCTCCCGGCCGGACAGCGGCTCGGTGTCGGTGTTCGGCGGGACCCCTGCGCGGGCGATCGCTGAGGGGCGCATAGCCGCGGTGATGCAGAGCGGTGGCCTGCTGAAGGACCTGACGGTGGCCGAG
>JBDTDI010000289.1:0-6270 GCA_039923155.1 Mycobacteriaceae bacterium
GGTCACCAACGCGCCGAACGGGTCGCGGCGTCACCGCCAGGGACGCCGACGACATGGTGCGCCAGGTGGAGCAGTTTCTCGTCCTGGCCGAGGCGGCGGCCCGTGCCCAGCAACGGCCCGGGTCGAGTCGACAGGCCCGGCAACGGCCCGGGGCCGGTGGCTAGAGTTGTGCACCGTGACGTCCCCCGCTGCGCCCATCGCCGCCTCGGCCGGCCCCGTGGGCGGTGGCGGCGTGGTGGCGACCCAGGTGCACCGACTCGTCGCCTCGGCACTCTCCACCGGTGGTCGCTGTCGGGTCCTCGACGTCGGCGGTGGTTCTGGGGTCTGGGCGGTGCCGTTGGCGGTGGCCGGGGCCCAGGTGACCGTGGTCGACGCCAGCCCGGACGCGCTGGCCTCCCTGGCGCGCCGAGCTCGTGAGGCAGGGGTGTCCGACCGGGTGTCCGGCGTGCAGGGTGACGCCGATCTGCTGGGCGACGTGGTCGGCGACACCTGCGCCGACGTCGTGCTCGCCCACGGTGTCCTCGAGGTGGTCGAGGACGTGCACGGCGCGCTCGTGGCCCTGGCCTCCACCCTGGCCCCGGGCGGCGCGTTGTCGGTCGTCGTCGCCGGACGGTCCGCCGCCGTGCTGCACCGAGCCCTCGCTGGCCGCCTGGAGGATGCCCGTCACGTTCTGGTGGACCCCGACGGCCGCGTCGGAGCCGATGACGTGGTGCTGCGCCGCTTCAACGTGACGGGACTGGAGTCGGCCCTGGTCGGTGCCGGGCTGGTCGTGCAGCTGGTGCAGGGCGACGGGGTCGTCGCCGACCTCGTGCCCTCGGCCCTGATGGAGACTGCTCCCGGGTCCGCGGCCACGCTGGCCGAGCTGGAGCGCCTGGCGTCGGCGGCGCCGCCGCTGCGGGACCTGGCCAGTCGGTTGCACGCGGTCGCGACCGTCGTCGGGGGAAAGCCCTGCTGAGCAGGTCGGCGCGGTCGGGACGGAGGTGCACCGGTGGGTCGCAGCGGTGAGCTGGCCGACGCCGGGCGTTCGGTGCGCGCTCACCCTGGGACCGGCGGTGACGACACGGGCTGCACGGTGCTGCACGCCGACATGGACGCCTTCTACGCGGCCGTCGAGGTGCGCGAGGCCCCGCACCTGGCCAACCGCCCCGTGGTGGTGGCCGGTGCCGGTGGTCGGGGGGTGGTGCTCTCGGCCACCTACGAGGCTCGTCGCTTCGGCATCCGCTCGGCCATGCCGGGAGTCCGGGCCCGTCGGCTGTGTCCGCACGCGGTGTTCGTGCCGCCGCAGTTCGCGCTGTACACCGCGGCCTCACGCACGGTGATGGGAATTTTTCGTTCGGTCACCCCGCTGGTGGAACCGTTGAGCCTGGACGAGGCGTTCCTCGACGTCACGGGGTCGTTGCGCCGCCTGCGGTCCACGCCGGTCGAGATCGCCGAGGACCTGAGGGTCCAGGTGCGCGCCGCCGTGGGGATCACCTGCTCGGTCGGCGTGGCCCGCACGAAGTCGATGGCCAAGATCGCCTCCGGGCTCGCCAAGCCTGACGGCGTGCAGGTCGTTCCCCTCGCCGACGAGCTCGCGATCCTGCACCGGTTGCCGGTGTCCGCGCTGTGGGGGGTGGGCGGTCGCACCTACGAGCTGCTGCGCGACCGTGGGGTTCGCACGGTGGGGGATCTCGCCGCCACCGACGTGCGCGTGCTGCAGAACTGGCTCGGCCCCGCCGTGGGGGGGCACCTGCACGCCCTCGCTCACGGTCACGACG
This sequence comes from Mycobacteriaceae bacterium, assembly GCA_039923155.1. Taxonomy (GTDB): domain Bacteria; phylum Actinomycetota; class Actinomycetes; order Mycobacteriales; family Mycobacteriaceae; genus Rhodococcus_D. Next base: position 1,758 of record JBDTDI010000289.1, read on the forward strand.
AGCGTGCGGTCGTGCCGGGGGCCAAGGAGAAGTCGGTCGGGTCGGAGGCCACGTTCGCCGTCGACGTGCAGGACGCCGCCGTCCTGCACCGGGAGCTGCTCGGGCTGGCCGAGCGGACCACGGCCGGACTCCGGCGCAAGGGCCTGCGCGCACGGACGGTCGCGCTGAAGCTGCGGTGGGCGGACTTCACCACGATCACCCGCTCGCGGACCCTCGAGGTGCCTACCGATGGGGCGCAGGAGGTGTACGGCTGCGCGCGGGCGCTGCTGGACGGCCTGCGACCGCTGCCCCAGCCCGTACGGCTGCTGGGGGTCCGGGCCGAGCAGCTCGTACCGGCGTCGTCCGTGGTCGAGCAGCTGCGCCTGGACGCCCCCGAGCGTGGTTGGCGTGACGCCGAGCGGGCCGCGGACGCGCTGCGGATGCGGTTCGGCTCGGCGGCGGTGCGTCCGGCCACGCTGCTCGAGGGGCCCCGCGCAGGTCAAGGTGCGGGCCGCGACGCCCGCGCCGCGGGTACGGACGAGGGCCCGGGCTCGGGCCGCTGACCGGCTGCAGGTCGGTGCACGAAAGTGCTCCGAGGTCCGGGTGGTACGACGGCAAAACTGCTCGTAGGATAGAGACGTGTCCGGGCAAAGCCGAGCACCTGCCGTCCCCGCAACCGGGGACGGGAGCCAGGAAGCCTCTTGCGCTGGGGGAGGGATACCGTGCCACTCTCCGAGCACGAGCAGCGACTGCTCGACCAGATCGAGAGCGCGCTGTACGCCGAGGATCCAAAGTTCGCCTCGAACGTGCGGGGTTCGCGCGCACGGACGGCACCGCGACGCCGTCGGCTGCAGGCCGTGTTCCTGTTCGTTCTCGGGCTTGCTGTCCTCGTGGCCGGGGTGGCGCTGCTGAGCGCGACCGTGGCCGTCGTCGCGGTGAGCGTCGTGGGCTTCCTGATGATGTTCGTCGCGGCCGTCATCCTGGTGACCGGTCGAGGTGTCGCCAGCTCCTCGAGCGCGCCGCCCCCGGACAGCGGGTCGCGGGGCGCCCCGAGGGCCAGCGGCGGGTTCTCCTCCCGCATGGAAGAGCGCTTCAAGCGCCGGTTCGACCAGCAGTAGCACGTGCCCACGCCCGTGGGCGTGGGTCATTGCTCGTGCTCGCCCAGGCTGCTCGCGCCCATCGAGGAGTGCAGCGACGGCGGCCACCACCGTTGCCGCCACCCCACCCGTGCGGTTGTCTGCAGCCCATGACGAAGGGCTGTCGCGGCCTCGGCCGGTGACCGCCCCAGCAGCAGCCCGGTGCCGCCCGAGGGTCCAGCCCCGTACCAGCTGTCCTCCACCCCGTCGAGCAGCTCGCGCAGCGCGTCGGCGGCTTCGGTCTCGAGGCCGAGCTCGCGGATGGCGCGGTCCGCGGTGGTCCGGGGTGTCTCGTGTGCGCGCGCGGTGAAACCGTGGTCGGTGACCGAGTCCAGCACCTCGTCCCACAGCGCCCCCGGCCCGCCGTCCGCCAAGCGCCCCCGCCTGCGCAGCGAGCGCACCGCCACCGGTCCGCCCAGCACCAGCGCGAGGCCGACGAGGATCCCCAGGCTGCCCAGCACCCGCGCCGGCGTGAGCACAGAGGTGTCGTCGACGGCCGTCGATTTTCCTGCTGCCGAGCCGCTGCGGTCCGGCTGCTGCCTGCCGGGGACGGCTCGCGGGGCCGCGGCGGTGGTCGGTACGGGCTCGGCCACCGTGCTGGTGGGGCCCGCGCCACCGGGGTTCTGCTGGGCCTGCGTGACGTAGGCGGGCACGACGCCACGGCCGTCGGTCAGCGGGGTCGGGTCGAACTGGACCCAGCCGTACCCGGTGAAGTAGACCTCGACCCAGGCGTGCGCGTCGTCGGTGGTCACCTCCCGCGAGCGTTCGTCGCCCGTCCCTGCGGTGAAGCCGACGCCGACGCGGGTCGGGACCCCCAGCGTGCGCAGCATGGCGGCCATGGCCGAGGCGTACTGCTCGCAGAATCCCGACCGACCGGTGGTCAGGAAATCGACCAGGGCGTCGCCGCCGGATCCGTCGTTCGTGCGCAGGTCGTAGGTGAACCCGTTCGTCGGGGTTCGGAAGTAGTCGCTCAGCAGCACCGCGGCGTCGAGCGCGTTGGTCCCCTCCGGTACGAGGCCCGCCGTGATCTGGGCGACCCGCGGATCGATACCACCGGTGTCGTAGAAGCGCGCCGCCGGCGCGGTCGACGCGCCGACGGTCGGAGACCCGGCCGCCCGCAGCTGCGCCGCGGTGCCGCCCGGCACCACCGCCTGCACCTGGTACCCCGGCAGCGGTCGCGCGGTCGCGGTGAACAGCGTGCCCACCGAACGGTCGTAGTAGAAGCCCGTCAGCGGAGCCGACGTGCCTCGAACCCGCACCGGCGTGCCGGGCGAAGGCAGCCACCGGTCGGTGTACCGCTGCGGGACCACGGTCACGTCCACGCTCGTACCCGTTGACGTGACCCCGGTCAGCGGTGCGGAGGCCGGCTGGTTCTTCGTGGTCTTGTCCAGCACCCAGCCCTGGTTGGCGACGAACGTGTCCAGCGCGAGTGCGCGCAGGTAGGTGGGATCAGCGAGGCCCTGCACGGTGAAGAGGTCCGTGGTCCGCGGCTGGTCCAGCTGCCCGCGCAGCTGGGTGAACGGGTTGAGCCCCACCCCGCCTCCGCCCCCGGAACCCGACAACCGCCCTTCGGTGCCCAGTCCGAGCGTGGCCGAGCCACCCAGCAGCCCGACGACCAGGGCGAGCGCCAGGACCACGGTGACCGCCGGTGAACGGAGCCCGGCGGTGCCCGCGGCGGGCCCGGCTCGGGGCACCCGCTGCGGACCGTCGGCCAGCAGCAGCAGCATGAGGGCGAGACCGCCAAGCACGAACGACCACCAGGGCAGCAGGGTGTCGACGAGCGACGCCGGCACGGCCACCAAGGTCAGCAGGACCAGGCCGGCTCCCGCCGGGGCCTGCAACCCGGCCACGAGGCCGTCGACCACCACCGCGGCTGCGCCCAGCAGCAGCACCAGCAGCACCTCGAGCTGTGGGGTCGCGTCCACGGGTACGGTTTCGTCGCGAATCTGGGCGCCGGCGCCGTTCAGCAGGTCGCGCACCTCACCGAGGGCGGTCGGTCCCGGCAGAATGCCTGCAATCCCCGAGCTGGTGAACAGCACGGTGACCAGGACCCCGAGCAGCACGAGCTGACCCAGCACGACCGCGGCCAGCGGCAGCCGCATGCAGCGCAGACCGATTCCCCCGAGCACCACGACCACGATCGTGGCGATGACGACCGGCAGCCAGCGCAGGTCGGTGAACAGCGGCCGCAGCGCTGCGGTGCCCAGCACCAGGGCCGTCCCGCCGATGAGGCCCGCACGTGACCGGCCGCTGCCCTCATCCTCCGACCAGCCGCTCACCAGCCTGCGCCCGCCAGCTCCGCCGTCCCGGCACAGAGCTGCTGCCAGACCTGGGCCGTCGGGGTTCGCTCCCGGGCCACCACCACCGACCAGCCTGCGGTCCGCAGCACGGCGACACCGGCGCCATCGGCCCCGAGCACGACCGCTCGCGCCGGCCCGTTGCCCGCGGTCGCGGTGAGCAGCGTCTCGGCGCCCGCCGCGTCGACCGAGCCGAGCACCGCGATCAGCTCGTCGGCCCCGATGGCCCCGATGGCGCCCGTCAACGAAGCCCCTCTGACTGTGTCGAGCACTGCGAGCTGGTCGAGGCACGCTTCGCCACGACCCAGGTCGACACCCCCGGAGGTGATGAGCTGCACCGGACGACCCCGCGCGTCGAGATGGGCCGCGACGCTGGCGGCCACCGAGATCGCGTGCTCGAAGGTCGAGTGCCGGCCCGCGCCGTGGTGCGCGGCGGCGCGGACGTCGAGCAGCACCACCGTCCCGGTGCGCCTGTCCTGTTCCTGCGGTCGAACCATCAGCTCGTCACGACGTGCCGTGCTGCGCCAGTGCACGGAGCGGAGGTCGTCGCCGTGCCGGTACGGGCGCACCATTGCGTCCGGCACGTTCTGAGCCGCACCGCGGGAGCCGGCCGGCGTACCGCCAATCTCGACCGAGTGCACGAGGTGTCCAGGTTCACCGGACAGCTCGACCAGCGCTGGGCGCACGAGCACCTCGGTCGTGCCGTCCAGGACGCGGACCAGCTCCACCAGACCCAGCGGGTCGGCGAGGCGCACCTGGACCGGGCCCAGGGTGTGTCGACCCCGCAGGGTGGGGACCAACGGGTAGTGGACCGAGGCGGTGGTGCCCCGCGGAAGGGTTCCCACCGCGTAGCGGGGAACCTCGCCCAGGGCGGCGGGGACGTCGTCGGAGAGCAACAGCCCGGCGACCGGCAGTCGTCCACCGGCGCCGAGGGTCAGCGTGACCACCGCGGGGCTGCCGGCGGTGACTGCGGCCGGGGAGACCGAGCGGGACAGCTGCAGGTCGAGCCGTGCGAGGCCGAGCAGCAGGGCGCAGAGCACCGGCAGGGCGATCAGCAGCAGCGCGACCCGAAGCAGGTCGCGCTCGTCGAGGACGAGGGCG
>JBDTDI010000290.1:0-4881 GCA_039923155.1 Mycobacteriaceae bacterium
CGGACCAGTCCTGGTCCGGATCGGTGTGCATCGGGATGACGTCGGGAACCCGCTCGTCGGTGGTGCCCGACGTGCACGCCGACCCGACGTGTCCCAACGTCGCGCAGCTGCACGGGACCGGTCTGACCTGCTACGTCGGGCAGCCCGTCCTGCGCGCGGACGGCGCCCTGTACGGCACGGTCTGCGGGCTCGGCGTGGCTCGTCGCGAGGACACCCTGGAGAACCTGGTTCCCGGGTTCCGGGTGGCGGCCGAGCTGCTCGGCGGTCTGATCACCTCCGCCCAGCTCGCCGAGGAGCGCCTCGCCGAGGCTGGTCGCGCGCACGGGCAGGTGCTGAGGGCCGCCCTCACCGACCCCGTCACGGGGTTGCTCAACCGCACCGGTCTGGAGCAGGCAATCGCGCAGGAGGCCGAGCGTCAACAGCGCTACGGCCACCTCGTGACCGTGCTCGTGTGCGACGTCGACGGGCTCAAGCAGGTCAACGACACCGACGGCCACCGCGCCGGTGACGAGCTGCTGCGCGCCGTTGCCGATCGCCTGCGCGGCGCCGCGCGAGCCCGTGACGTCCTGGGCCGGTCCGGCGGTGACGAGTTCCTGCTCCTGTTGCCCGACGAACGCCGGGACGGCCGTGCGGTGGAACGGGTGCGGCGCGCGTTGCGTGACCTGCCGGTCAGCGTGGGCGCCGCCGAGAGCGACAGCGCGCGGTCCCTGCCGGACGCACGGATCGAGGCCGACGCCCGTATGTATCGGGTCAAGCTCCGCCGGAAGCGAGCCACGTCCGGTGACTCCGCCTCCGTCGAGGTCGATCAGGGCACCGTGATCGTCGACGCCGACGGGGTGGTGCTCGGGTCGGCACTGCAGGTGTTCCGCGAGCTCGCCACCGGGGTGTCGTCCTGGGCCACCATCCGCACCGACCTTGGTCTGGGCGTCGTGGTCCCCCTGCACCGCGGGCGCCTCGTCGACGGTCGGCTCGTGCTGCCGGTCAGCTGGGCGCAGGTCGAGGGCGCACCGCGGCTGCGCAGCGCACGGGTGATGAGTGAGGGCGAGCGCAGTGCCCTGGCGGCCTGGTTCGACCAGCGCGTGAGCTAGCCCTGGGCAGCGTGTGCACCACGTCGGGCCTCGTCCGCAGCCGACGGCATCGTGAACGCGCCGACCCCGAACCTGCAAATAGCAGGCTCCTCGTACACGGGCTGGCCCGCTCGCGTACGAGAAGGGTGCTATTCGCGCTGCTCGGCCTGCTTTTCCCACATCGCCGGCTCGGGATCGCCGGACGCAGGCAGCGCCGGCTGGTCCGTGTCGGTGCTGGCCGGTGCCGCGGACTGGACGCCCGCGTTGGCCGAGCGTGAGGTCTGCGCCGCCCGCTCGGCCGCCGCGGCACCCGTGCGCCGCGCGATCTCGTGCGGCGACTCGACGTCGGTGCGGGCCACCGCCTCCGCCGCGGCTACCGCGGCAGCGATCTTCGGGTCGGTCGAGGTGTCGAACCAGTCCGCAACCTCCTCGGAGTCGTCCTCCGGCCGCGCCAGGTTCTCGTCCACCGCGCTCGGCTCGAACCGGAACACCCCGTCATCGCCCGGCGCACCCAGCATCTTCGCGAAGCCCTGCAGCGAGGACCCGAAGTCGCTGGGGATCATCCACACCTTGTTGGCGTCACCCTGGGCCATCTGCGGCAGGGTCTGCAGGTACTGGTAGGCGAGCAGCTCCGGGGTGGGCTTGCCCGCCTTGATCGCCGCGAACACCTTCTCGATGGCCTTGGCCTGACCCTGGGCCTGCAGGTAGCGCGCGGCCCGCTCACCCTGGGCGCGCAGGATGCGCGACTGCCGCTCCGCCTCGGCCGCGAGGATCGCCGCCTGCTTCCCACCCTCGGCCATGAGGATCTGGCTCTGCTTCTGCCCCTCGGCCGTCTTGATCGACGACTCGCGCTGACCTTCCGCGGTGAGGATGGTCGCCCGCTTCTCACGGTCGGCCTTCATCTGCTTCTCCATCGACTCCTGGATCGACGGGGGCGGGTCGATGCTCTTGAGCTCCACGCGTGCGACCCGCAACCCCCAGCGGCCGGTGGCCTCGTCGAGCACCCCGCGGAGCTGGCCGTTGATGGAGTCACGCGAGGTGAGCGTCTCCTCCAGCGTCATCCCACCGACCACGTTGCGCAGCGTGGTCGTGGTCAGCTGCTCGACACCCACGATGTAGTTGTTGATCTCGTAGACCGCGGCCTGGGGGTTGGTGACCTGGAAGTACACGACGGTGTCGATGGAGACCGTCAGGTTGTCCTGGGTGATGACCGGTTGCGGGGGGAAGCTGACCACCCGCTCCCGCAGGTCGACCTTCGCCCGCACCCGGTCGACGAAGGGCACCAGGAAGGCGAGCTCGCCGCTGATCGTCTTGTTGTAGCGGCCCAGCCGCTCGATTACCGCGGCCTCGGCCTGCGGGATCAGCGCCACCGACTTGGCGACCAGCAGCACCACCAGCACCACGATCACGGCCACCACGATCAACACTGCACTCACAGGTCTGCTCCCCTCGTCGAACTTGTGGTTCGTTCCTCGATCATGGCAGAGAAGCCGAACTGGCGGGGGTGCCCGGTCCGCTCACACGCCGTCCCACACCACGGCCGTGGCCCCGTCGATCTCCATCACCGTGACGACGCGGCCCGGTTCGAGGACGACGCTCTCGTCCATGCTGCGGGCGGTCCACACCTCCCCGCCCAGCTTCACCTGGCCACCGTGGGCCGAGGTGAGCTCCAGGACGGTGGCCTGCTTCCCGACCAGCGCCGCGGTGCCCGTGGACGCGATCTGCCCGACCCCCATGCGTCGTCGCAGGGTCGGGCGCGCACCAGCTACCAGCCCGATGGATACGACGGCGAACACCACCGCCTGCAGCAGGTAGGCATCCCCGGAGAGCAGGCTCACCCCGCCGGCCGCGAGCGCCCCACCGGCGAGCATGAGCAGGAAGAAGTCGCCGGCCAGCGTCTCCCCGGCGGCCAGCAGCGCAGCTGCGACGAACCACACCAACACACCCATCGCCCCATCCTTCCAGAGACGGGATCCTCGCGTGGGTCGGCGCAGCTCAGACGCGCTGCGCCTGGGCCGGTTCGGTGACGAAGTCGACGAGGCGCTCCACCGCCCCGATCAACGGGGTCTCCAGATCCTTGACGCTGTCCACCGCCGCGGACACCCGCCGCCAGCCCTGCTGCGGGGTTCCCCACCCCAGGGCGGTGCACACCCCGGTCTTCCAGTCCTGCCCACGCGGTACCCGGGGCCAGCCCGCAATGCCCAGGGAGGCCGGGCGCACCGCCTCCCAGACGTCCACGTAGGGGTGTCCGGTCACCATCACGTGCGGGCCCAACGACGTGGTCAGCCGCTGCTCCTTGCTGCCGGCAACCAGGTGGTCGACCAGCACGCCGACCCGCCGGCCCGGGCCGGGTCGGAACACGGCCAGGCGCTCGGCGAGGTTGTCCAGACCCTCGAGCTGCTCCACGACCACGCCCTCCACCCGCAGGTCGTGACCCCACACGCGCTCGACCAGGGCGGCGTCGTGCACGCCCTCGACCCAGATGCGGCTGGGCAGCGCGGTGCGGGCACGCTGGGCGGGCGCCGCGGTGGAGCCCGACGCCGTCCGCGTGGGCGCGGCGGTGCGCACGGCCGGACGAACCAGGGTCACGGGGGCGCCGTCGAGCAGGAACGCCGCCCTGGTCATGGCGAACAGCCGGGTGCGTCCGCCGGCGTCCTCGAGCCGCACGAACTCGCCGTCGTGGGTCCGCTCGCAGCCGAGGACCGCGCCGCAGAAGCCGCTGGCCGCGTCCTCCACGACCACGTCACGCTCGGCGGCCAGCTCGGGCACGACCCGGCCAGCCCGGCGGGAGTGCCCGGAGAAGATGTCACCGTAGGAGCTCACGGCCGCCGAGGCTAGCCGGAGCTTCCGGCGCGAGCGGTCGTCGGCGCCGCTCGCCACGCCGACCTATGCTCGGCAACCGTGCCGAACGCCAGCGCCACCCTGACCGTCTGGGCCTCCGCCTGGCTGGCCGGCGCAGCGGGCACGGATGACGTGCTGGACGCGCTGACCGCCTGGGCGCCGCTGCACCGGGTGCACGCCGCCGACCGTGTCGCGGCGGGCAGCACCGGGCTGCCGGGCCCGGACGACGGCACCGTGGGCCCCGCCATGCTGTTCGCCCCGCTGCGGGCGGCCGCCGACACGCAGCTACGTCTGGTGCTGCCCACGGCCGGCGACGTGCGCGGCCTTCCGGTGGGGACTGCCTTCGCCGACGCGGCCCTGAGCGCGGGGCAGGGCGTGCTGGCCGACGGGGCGGGGTTGGGCCTGGTCCCGGTCGCGGAGGGCCAGGAGGCCCTGCGCTGGCGGGTGTTCACCATCCCCCTCATCACCGGGGCCACCGGGGTTGCCGAGCACGTCGGTCTCGGCGAGGCCGAGCACGGTCTGCGGGAGGCGGTGCGGGAGTCGGCCCGGGCGTTGACCGAGCTGGACGTCGCTCGCGACGACCGGAACGCGCGCAGCCGGGTGATCGATGAGCTGCGCCGGCGCCCTGCGCTGCAGTGGCCGCACGGCACTCCCGCCCGGTCGTTGCGGGTGCTCGACACCGCCGACGAGGTCGGGGCCATCCTCTCCGCCGCGGCCGTGGACGCCCCCGGTGCCGCCCTCAGCGCCCGGGTCGCCGAGCGGCGCGAGGACCTGCTGCGGCCACTGTGGACGGCGGTGCGCACCGCGCGGCGGGCGGCGGTCACCGAGGCCGTGTGGGTGCTCACCGCCGGTCGGGCCGCCGGCTAGGCGGAACGCCCCGCCGGACGCAGGACGGAGTGCAGCCACCCCACGGTGACGAGCACCCACACGCTGAACGCGATCCAGAACATGACCCGCGAGATGGTGGTCAGCG
>JBDTDI010000291.1:0-7910 GCA_039923155.1 Mycobacteriaceae bacterium
TCCCTCAGCCACGGCAGCGCCACCGCCACGGTCGGCACCACCAGGATGGCGAGGGCACCGACGTAGGCGGCGGCGGCGGTGCCCGGGTGGGAACGACCGTCCTGAGCCAGGCGCTGGACGCGAACCAGGGTGTGCAGCGACCCGGCCGCCAGCGTCCCGGCCGGGGTGGTGCTGCCCGCACAGGCCACCAGGGCCCGGGCCAGCGGGCGACGGCCCTCCCGGCGCACCGCACAGTCGTCGGCGAGGAGCTCGACGAGCAGCGCCACGGTGCTCAGCGCCGCCCGGCTGCGGACGCCGTGGGGAAAAGCGGTGTGCAGCGCGAGGAACGCCTCGAGCACCAGGTCGTGGCGGGCGCGCAGGTGGGCGCGTTCATGGGCAAGGACCGCCCGCAGCTCCTCCGGTTCCAGCGCCGTCAGCGTGGTGTCGCTGACCACCACGCGATGGCGCAGGCCCGGCAGGCAGTAGGCCACCGGGTGCGCCGAGCTCAGCACGCGCAGGTCGGCCCGACGGAAGTGCAGCTCGGGCACGTGCTCGGCGTCGAGGAGGTCGACGAGGTCGCGGTGGCGCACCCGCAGGCGTCGGGTGCGCACCGCGACAGCGACCACGGTCACGGCCAGCCGGACCCCGACGACCAGGGTCAGCCCCAGGACCCCGACGTACAGGACCCACAACGCGAGCCCCAGCTGGGCAATCGCCTCCGTCGGGCGCAGCACAGGGTGGCCACGCGCGTCGAGGACCAGCAGCCGGCTCGCCGTGGCCAGCCCTGCTCCGAAGGCGGACAGCACCCCCGCGAGCGCCACCGACTGCCACAGCACGAGCGCCGCACGAGGCGATCGCAGCGGCCAACGGGCCCGGGCCAGCGCGGCCGGGACCGGCCCGACCAGCAGCAGCGTGAGGGCACCGAGCACCACCACGGAGGCCGGGAACATCAGCTCTCCAGCGCGGCCAGGGCGGAGCGCAACGCGGCCGCCTCGTCGGGACTGACCCGACCGACGAAGCTGACCAGCGCAGCGTGGCGTCCGCGCACGTCGGTCTGGCTCAGCGCATCGACCATGAGCCCGGCCACCAGCTCCTCCCGGGGGCGGCTGGCCGCGTAGCGGTGCGCACGCTCGTCGCGCTCCTGGGTGACCAGGCCCTTCTTCGCCAGGCGTTGCAGAACGGTCATCACGGTGGTGTAGGCCAGGGCCCGCTCGGCCAGCGCCTCGTGCACCTGACGCACCGTCTGCGGGGTCCTGCTCGCCCACAGCTGGTCCATCACCGCGCGCTCGAGCTCGCCCATACCCGCCATGGCCACCAGGCTACTACGGAGTGTAGTGACCGCATCTTCTCGGGAGAATCCGGCGCGGGGGGCGCAGGCTCGTGGTCGACGACGCGGCCTCGTAGGCTGACCGGCATGGACTCGACCGTGCTGAAGGCCGCGCAGGACCCCCTCAAGCAGCGCTACCGCGACGATGCCGCCTCCGCGGTGGTGACGATGCACGCCTCCGGAAGCCTGGACGGCGACGGCGTGAGCTGCTCGGTGCAGACCGGGCGCGCCCTGGTGGAGGCGGGGTTGCACGAGGCCAGCGGCGGCGACGGGAGCTTCGCCTGCTCCGGGGACATGCTGCTGCAGGCCCTGGTGGCGTGCGCCGGGGTGACCCTGCGGGCGGTGGCGACCTCGATGGGCGTCGAGGTGCGGTCGGGGACGGTCCGGGCCGAGGGTGATCTCGACTTCCGCGGGACCCTCGGGGTCAGCAAGGACGCGCCGGTGGGCTTCGGCAACATCCGGCTCGGCTTCTCCCTGGACACCGACGCCGAGCCCGAGACGCTCGCCACGCTGCTGCGCCTGACCGAGCGGTACTGCGTCGTCCTGCAGACGATCTGCCACGCCCCGGCGGTGGCCACGACGCTGCACGCCGGCGCCGACGTGGTGTCGGCGTGAGTGGGCCGGCGGGCGGGCCGCTGGACGTCGACGCGCTGAACGGGAACCTCGGCACGGGGTTCACCAAGGTGCTCGGCCTGCACTTCACCGCGGCCTCCGCCGACGAGGTCCGGGCGGAGTGGACGCTGCGCCCCGAGCTGATGCAGCCCTACGGGATCACCCACGGCGGGGTGCACTGCGCCGTGGTGGAGACCGTGGCCAGCACCGCCGGCGCCATCTGGCTCGGTGACCGCGGTCAGGTGGTCGGGGTCAACAACAGCACCGACTTCCTGCGGGCCTCGCGCGAGGGGACGCTGACCGCGGTGGCCACCCCCATCCACCGCGGCCGGCTGCAGCAGCTGTGGCAGGTGCACATCACCGACTCCGACGACCGGTTGCTGGCGCGGGGGCAGGTGCGCCTGCAGAACATCGTCGACGCCGACCGGATGGGTCACTGACCCGTCGCTAATCCGCGGTGCAGACTTGCAGCTGGGTACAGATCGGACGGTCTGCACCCAGCGTCGTGGGCGATCGGGGCCCTTCGTCCGGTCAGCGGCTGGTCGAGCGCCGGTACTGCGCGTTGGCCAGCGGCACGAACACCGCCAGCACCGCCGCCGCCCACAGCAGCGTGTACAGCTCAGGGTGCACCAGCGACCACGTCGTGGGGACCGGTGCGTTCGGGTTGGGATCGGGGTTGCCGAACCGGTCCCGCGCGGCGGCGGTCACCGCGGAGACCGGGTTCCACTCCGCGAACGCGCGCAACGGCCCCGGCAGGGTGGACAGGGGCACGAACGTGTTGGCCACGAACGTCAGCGGGAAGATGACGATGAACGACGCGTTGTTCACCACCTCGGGGCTCGGCACCAGCAGCCCCACCCAGGCCATCACCCACGAGATGGCGTAGGCGAACACCAGCAGCAGCACGAAGCCCACCACGGCGTCCAGGAACGACGTCCGGATGCGCCAGCCCACGATGAGTCCGGTCACCGACATGACGGTCAGGGTGATGACGTTGTTCAGCACGTCGGACAGCGTGCGACCCGCGAGCACGGCCGAGGGAGCCATGGGCAGCGACCGGAAGCGGTCGACTATCCCCTTCTTCACGTCCTCGGCCAGTCCGGCGCCGGTGATGGTGGCGCCGAAGACCACGGTCTGGGCGAAGATCCCGGCGATGAGGTACTCCCGGTATCCGCTGCCCCCACCGGTCTGGTCGATCGCGCCACCGAAGACGTAGGCGAACAGCAGCACGAACATGATCGGGGAGAGGGTGGTGAACACCAGCAGGTCCGGTACCCGCTTGATCTTGATCAGGTTCCGCTTGGCCACCACCGCGGCGTCGGAGAGCACGTCCAGGGCGATCATCGAGCGACCTCCTCGGTGGGGCGGCTGGCGGCTGCCGCGTCGTGGTTGTCGGGGCCGTCGGGGTCAGCACCGCTGTCGGACCCGTGACCAGTGAGGGTGAGGAACACGTCGTCCAGCGTGGGGCGGCGCACTCCCGCGTCGTCCACGTCCGTTCCCGCGTCGTCCAGGCGGGTCAGCGCCTCGCGGAGCACCCCCACGCCTCCACTGACCGGCATCAGCAACGAGCGCCGGTTCCGGTCGAGCACGGGGGGTGACACGCCCAGGTCCGCGAGCAGCTGCGCGGCGGAGTCCAGCGCGGCCGGGTCGACGACCGTGACCTCGAGGCGCTCACCGCCCACCTGGGCCTTGAGCTGGTCGGCCGTGCCGTTGGCGATGACCCGGCCGTGGTCGATGACGACGATCTCGTTGGCCAGCACGTCGGCCTCCTCCAGGTACTGGGTGGTGAGCAGCAGGGTGGTGCCGCCGGCCACGAGGCGCTGGATCACCCCCCACATCTCGGTGCGGCTGCGGGGGTCGAGGCCGGTGGTGGGTTCGTCGAGGAACAGCACCGGTGGGTCGGCCACCAGGGCGCCGGCGAGGTCGAGGCGCCGCCGCATTCCGCCGGAGTAGGTCTTGGAGGGTCGGTCCGCGGCGTCGCTGAGCGAGAACTGGTCCAGCAGCTCCCGGGCGCGCTCGCGGCTGCGCCGACGACCCAGGTGGTACAGACGACCGATCATGTCGAGGTTCTCGAACCCGGTCAGGTACTCGTCGACGGCGGCATACTGGCCGGACAGGCCCATCTGCCGACGCACCGCCTTGGGGTCGGTGAGCACGTCGATGCCGGCGACCTCGGCGGTGCCGGCGTCGGGGCGCAGCAGCGTGGTGAGGATGCGGACCACCGTGGTCTTGCCCGCGCCGTTGGGCCCGAGCAGACCCAGCACGGTGCCGGTGGGCACGGTCAGGTCCACCCCGTCCAGGGCGGTCACGTCGCCGTAGCGCTTGACCAGTCCGGTGGCACGGATGGCGTCAGGCATGAAGAGTCTCGTTTCCTCGGGGCGCGGGTTCCGACGAGAGGGTCCCACGACGGGCCGACAGTCTCGCAGGACGAGACCGACCGGTTCGAGGAAACTCACCGGTCCGGCAGGGAGTAGAACTGGGAGTCATGACTGCTGTGCACCCGACCGCATCCGCCGCCGACACCGCGCCGGACACCGCACTTACCCCGGACCACCTGGTCACCCTCGGTGCCGCGTTCACCGCCCGACCAGAGCTGCGCCGCAGCCTCAACGCGGTCACCCGGGTGGGCGTGGACTCCGTCGCCCTCGACCACGCCGTGGCCACCGCCATCACCGCGTCGGTGAGCCATCGCATCGACGACTGGAAGGTGACCAACCAGAAGAAGTCCGGACGCTGCTGGCTGTTCGCGGCCCTCAACCTGATGCGCACCGGGGCCAAGAAGGAGATGGGGGTCTCCGACTTCGAGTTCTCCCAGAACCACGCGATGTACTTCGACAAGCTGGAGCGGGCGAACTACTTCCTCACCAGCATCCTGGCGACGGCGGAGCAGCCGGTGGACGAGCGGCTGCCCGCGTTCCTGCTGGAGACGGTGCTCGGTGACGGCGGGCAGTGGAACATGGCCGTGAGCCTGTTCACCAAGCACGGCGTCGTGCCCAAGGAAGCCATGCCGGAGACCCAGTCCTCCGCCGACACCCGCCGGATGAACGCCAGCCTGCAGACGGTGCTGCGGCGCGGGGCGGCTCGGCTGCGGGAGCTGGTCACCATGGGGGCCGAGACCGGTGAGCTCGACGCGGCCCGCCTCGCGGTGGTCGCTGACGTGCACCGGGTGCTCACCATCCACCTCGGCACCCCGCCGAGCACCGTCGACTGGCAGTGGACCGACGACGAGAAGGCCTTTCACCGGGTGGGGCCGCTCACCCCGCAGGAGTTCTTCGCCCGCTACGTGAACATCGACCTCGACGACTACGTGTGCCTGGTCGACGACCCGCGCCCGGAGCACCCCAAGGGCACCACGCTGACCGTGGAGCACCTCGGCAACGTCGTGGGGGGCCGGCCGGTGCGTTACCTCAACGTCGACATCGCGACGGCCAAGAAGGCGGCCATGGAGTCGATCGTCGAGGGTGAGCCGGTGTGGTTCGGCTGCGACGTCAGCCAGCAGATGCAGCGTGACGACGGGATCTGGGACGCCGCGCTCTACGACTACGCCGGCGTCTACGGCACCGAGATGACGATGGACAAGGAGACCCGGGTCCGCCACCACGACTCGTTGATGACGCACGCCATGCTGCTCACCGGGGTCGACGTGCTCGAGGGGACCTCACGTCGCTGGCGGGTGGAGAACAGCTGGGGTGACGCCGGCGGCCAGGCCGGCTACTACACGATGAGCGACTCGTGGTTCGACGAGTACGTCTTCGAGGTGGTCGTCAGCAAGTCGCGGTTGACCCCGCAGCTGCGGTCCGCGTTGGAGCACGAGCCGATCGTGCTGCCCGCGTGGGACCCGATGGGCGCGCTGGCCCGGGGCTGAGCCGCCCACTGGGCAAACCCGCTTCCCTCCTCGGGGGCGCGCGGCGCTCGTCGACCGCTACCGCTCGGGACGTCCGAGCCGCGCGACCACCGCGGCGTGCGGCACCGTGAGCGCGAGCAGCACCACGAGCACCGACGACGGCACCGACCCGCTGACCAGGACGAGGACGCCGAGTCCCGTCAGCGCCGCCACCGTGGGCAGCACCGCCGCCCGGGCGAGACGACGGACGCGGTCTCGCGTGCCACCGACGGTGTCGAGGTGGAGCAGGCGCACGAGATGCCGCGGCGCGTGCCAGGCACCGAACCAGGCGGCGAACACGAGCAGCGGAGGGCCGAGCAGGCAGGCCAGCGCGACCAGCACCAGCTCGGCCAGGGGACGCCAGGTGCGGCCGTGCACGGCGGCGACGGAGCCGGCGACCACGAGCAGCCCGGTGAGCACCAGCACGGGGACGCGGAGCTGCGCCAGCACCGGCGCCAGCCCGGGGTCGATCCCGTCCAGGACGGTGGTGACCGCCTCGGGCCGCAGGAGCAGGGGCACGGTGACCACAGTGGTGCCCAGGGCCACGGCGGTGAGCGCGGACCCGGGTCGGCCGCTCAACCGGGCGAAGGCCAGCTCACCCTCGGCGAAGTGGGCGCAGGACAGCACTAGCAGCGCGAGGACCGTGGGCACCGGGAGGATGACGGCAACCCAGGCGACACCGACGGCGAGGACGGCGTAGCCGCCGAGAAGCACCCCCCGGACCCCGCCCGGGCGCGACCAGCCCAGCGCCAGGTGGTCGACCGCCCCGTGCGGGAGTCCCAGCACGCCCGCGACGACGAGCAGCGCCGGCCCGGCCGCCCCGACCCGGGGCGCGGCCACACCCAGGGCAGCGGCCAGCGCCAGCACGAGGGCCGACGCGGCACCGGTCACGCTGGCGGCACGCCTGACGTCCCAGCCCGGGACCACGGTGCTCGTCGGTGCGGGGGCTCGCAGCGTGCTCACCCGCAGATGGTGCGCCCGAACGCCACATCCTGCAGGGCAGGACCAGGTCCCGACCCGAGTCACGACGCCGTTCCAAACCGCCGTTACATACCGCTTCAAACCTTGTTCGAGTTGCGGTGGAACCGTGGGGGCCCCACAGTGGTCACGCCCCGCCGCCCGGCCCCCGGAAAGGACCCCGCGGCCCGGTCGACGACCGTCCACCGTGGGCTGACGGTCGTGCTTGCCAGCGTCCCGAATCCGGTGCGCTGCAAACACAAGTGGGAGGAACGACGTGATCATCGCCCAAGGGATCCAGGTCAACGAGCTCAGCTCGGGCCAGTACGACTCGATCTACAACCTGTTCTCGCTCGCGATCGCCAGCCTCGGGTTCACCGGCCTGTACCTGATGGTCTCGCAGCGGCGGGTGCTGTCGCGGTACCGCAACGCCCTGATCGTCAGTGCGATGGTCTGCTTCATCGCGACCTACCACTACTTCCGGATCTTCAACAACTTCAAGGACAGCTACCAGACCAAGGCCCAGGGCGGGCAGGGCACCTTCACCCTGACCAACGTCGAGTTCAACGAGGCCTACCGCTACGTCGACTGGTTCCTCACCGTCCCGCTGCTCCTGGTCGAGACCATCGCCGTGCTCGCGCTGGCCAAGGCGGTGCAGAAGAGCCTGCTGTTCAAGCTCGTCCCGGCGTCGGCCCTGATGATCCTGCTGGGCTACCCGGGTGAACTGGCCACCGAGACCAGCACCCGGCTGATCTGGGGCACGCTGTCCACGATCCCGTTCCTGTACCTGCTCTACGTCCTGTTCGTCGAGCTCAGCAAGTCCCTCGACCGCCAGCCGCTCGAGGTGCGGGGCACGATCAGCCGACTGCGCATCATGCTGGTGGGCCTGTGGGGCGTCTACCCGATCGCCTACCTGTTCCCCGTGTTCGGCTTCAACGGGGCTGACGCCTTCGTCGCACGCCAGGTCGGCTACTCCCTGGCCGACATCTTCGCCAAGGCCGCCTTCGGGTTGGTCATCTTCAAGATCGCCCGACTGAAGAGCGCCGCCGAGGACCTCACCTTCGACGACGACCACAACACCGAGGTGGTCGCTGTCCGCTGAGGCCGGTGGCTCCGCCGTGGCGGCCGGGTGCGCACGCGACCCGGCCGCCA
>JBDTDI010000292.1:0-3821 GCA_039923155.1 Mycobacteriaceae bacterium
GTTGCGGGTGCGTTCAGGTAGACACCGAGCAGCGGACGAGCTGACGGACGAGGTGGTGGCCGAGCTCGGCGACGTGGTCACCGGGCGCGCCACGGCGGCTCCGCTACGAGCGTGGCAGCGTCGGGCCCTCACGCGGTATCTGGCCACGCGGCCCCGGGACTTCCTGGCCGTGGCCACCCCGGGCGCGGGCAAGACCACCTTCGGACTGCGGGTGGCCAGCGAGCTGTTGGCCGACCGCACCGTGGACGCGGTCACCGTGGTCGCCCCGACCGAGCACCTCAAGCACCAGTGGGCCGCCGCCGCCGCGGCCGTCGGGATCGCGCTGGACGCCCGCTTCTCCAACTCCACGGGTGCGACGTCGTCGGACTACGCCGGTGTGGTCCTGACCTACGCGCAGGTCGCCAGCCACCCGGCCCGGCACCGGGCTCGCACCGACGCCAGACGCACCCTGGTCATCCTCGACGAGATCCATCACGGTGGGGACGCCAAGAGCTGGGGGGACGCGGTCCGGGAGGCGTTCACCCCGGCCACGCGCCGTCTGGCGCTGACCGGCACGCCGTTCCGCTCCGACGACAGCGCCATCCCCTTCGTCACCTACGCCCCCGACGGTGCCGGGTACTCCCGCTCGGTGGCCGATCACTCCTACGGCTACGCCGACGCCCTGGCCGACGGCGTGGTGCGCCCGGTGGTGTTCCTGGCCTACTCGGGGCAGGCGCGGTGGCGCACGAGTGCAGGGGAGGAGCTCTCGGCCCGGCTGGGGGAGCCGCTGACCGCCGAGCACACCGCACGGGCCTGGCGCACGGCGCTGGACCCCGAGGGGGACTGGGTGCCGGCGGTGCTGCACGCCGCCGACACCCGACTCACGCAGCTGCGAGCCGGTGGCATGGCTGACGCCGGCGGTCTGGTCATCGCCACCGACCAGCTCACCGCACGCGCCTACGCCGACCTGCTGGCCTCGATCACCGGGGTTGCGCCGGCGCTGGTGCTCTCCGACGACCCGGGTTCCTCGGCGCGCATCGAGAGCTTCCGCACCAGCGACGAGCGGTGGATGGTGGCGGTGCGGATGGTGAGCGAGGGCGTGGACGTGCCGCGCCTGGCCGTCGGCGTCTACGCCACGAGCGCGTCCACCCCGCTGTACTTCGCGCAGGCCGTGGGTCGCTTCGTGCGTGCTCGCCACCTCCAGGAGACGGCCAGCGTGTTCCTGCCGGCGGTGCCGGTGCTGCTGGACCTGGCCAGCGAGCTGGAGCGCCAGCGCGACCACGTCCTGGGCCGCCCGCACCGGGAGGCCCAGGACTTCTCGGAGATGCTGCTGGCGCAGGCGAACCGGCGCGAGGACGAGCCGGGGGAGGAGGAGAAGGCGTTCACCGCGCTGGGCGCCGACGCCGAGCTGGACCACGTCATCTACGACGGGTCGGCCTACGGCACCGCGGCCTTCTCCGGCACCGACGAGGAGCAGGACTACCTGGGGCTGCCGGGCCTGCTCGACGCCGAGCAGATGCGCGCACTGCTGGCCCGTCGTCAGGCGGACAGCACGACGACCACGGACCCGCCCGGCCCGGCGTCTGCTGGCGCTGTGCCCGCGGCCGCCCGGCCCGTCGGGGTGTCGGCGACGCTCTCGTCTCTGCGTCGCGAGCTCAACACCTTGGTCGGAATGCGCCACCACCGGACCAGGCAGCCGCACGGGGTGATCCACTCCGAGCTGCGGACGCGGTGCGGTGGTCCACCGACCCCGCTGGCCACGGCCGAGCAGCTCAGCGAACGGATCGCTGCGCTGCGCGAGTGGTAGCCGGCCCCGTCCTCAGTCGTCCCAGGGACCCAGGTCGACGCGATGCAGGCGCACGGCCGTGTCCTGGATGTCCGGGGCGTCCTGCGTCCCGGGCGACGGGGTCGGGACCAGCCGCAGCGTGCGGCGCGCGTTGCGTGGGCGGTGGCGCCTGGTGGCGCGTCCCCCGGGGTGGTCGGTGATGGTCGTTCGTACGGCAGTGCTCGTCATCTCGGGTGTTCCTCGTTCTGCGAGCGGCCCTCTCGACGTGCTTGGCACGGAGACGGCCGCGATGGGTGCTTCTCTACGGCGGGAGGGTGTTCCAACTGCGAGAACCGGGCGCGGTGTCGCGCTCACGGGCAGCCTCGTGGCGGACTGCTGGGGACCACCGTACACCAGCAGGTGCCGACAACGGGCTCCCGTCCCGCTCACCCGCCGTGCGCCGCACGCAGCTCGGGCTTGACGACCTTGCCACTCGCGTTGCGCGGCAACGCCTCCAGCACCACCATGTCCCGAGGCACCTTGTACCCGGCCAGGCGCTCCCGGCAGAACGACTCCAGCTCCGGCAGGCGCAGCGACGAACCGGCACGCAGCACGAGGACCGCGACGGGCGTCTGCCCCCAGCGCGGGTCGGTGCGGCCGATGACCGCGGCCTCCACCACGTCGGGGTGCTCGGCGAGGACGTTCTCGACCTCGGCGCAGTATACGTTCTCCCCGCCGGAGATGAGCATGTCCTTGGTGCGGTCGACGACGTGGACGAAGCCCTCGTCGTCGACGCGGACCAGATCACCGGAGTGGAACCAGCCACCGGCGAACGCGTCGGCCGTGGCGGTCGGGTTGTTCCAGTAACCCAGCATCGTCGTCGGTCCGCGGTAGACGATCTCACCGACCTCGCCGGGGGCCACGTCGCGCATGGCGGCATCGACCACCCGGGTGGCCACGGTGGCGATCGGACGACCCACCGAGCCGAGCTTGCGCAGCGCGTCGCGGCCGGCGAGCAGGCAGGTGACCGGCGACATCTCGGTCTGGCCGAAGACGGCCACGTTCGTCACGTCGGGGAACACCTCCGCCATCCGTCGGAGCAGGGCGTCGTTCGCCGGCGCAGCACCCCAGCTGATCACCCGCAGCGAGAGACGACGCTGCGCCACGTCGGGGACGGCGCACACCGCCTGCCACTGGGCGGGAACGAGGAAGACGCAGGTCACGTGCTCGCGCTCGAGGGTGTCGAGCAGATCCACCGGGTCGAAGGCGCCGCTGGGCGCGATGACCGTGGGGACACCGATCGCCAGCATGGGCCCGATCGAGCCGATGGCCGCGATGTGGAACAGCGGTGAGGCGCACAGGTTGACGGCGTCGTCGTCGAACAGCTGCCAACCCCGGATCAGGGTCAGGGCTTGCTGCGCCAGGTTGGCGTGGGTGAGCACCGCGCCCTTCGGGCGACCCGTCGTCCCTGAGGTGTACATGATCAGGGCGGGGGAGTCCTCGGCGACGTCGGTGCCCGGGTGGGCGTCGCCGGGCTCGATCAGCGCTGCCTCGAGCTCGGCACCGACCACCAGCCGGGGCTGCCCCGCGGGCAGCAGGTGCTCCAGGTCGGCCTCCACCACGACCACCCGGGGGCTGCAGTCGCCCAGGATGTGGTCCACCTCCGGAGCCGCGAGCCGGAAGTTCAGCGGCACCGCCAACGCGCCGAGCGCGGTCGCTGCGAGCAGGGTCTCCACGTGCTCGGGCCGGTTGGTCATCAGCAGCGCAACCCGGTCGCCGGCGGTGACCCCGCGCCGGTGCAGGGCGGCGGCCAGGGCCTGGCTGCGCTGGTGCAGCTGGGACCACGTGGTCGTGACCGCACGGAAGCGCAGCGCAGTCCCCTCGGGGTGAGTCGTGGCGTGCAGGGCCACGTGGGTGCCCCAGTGGGAGCGGCGGGCGGCCTGCACGGCCGCCACGTCCGCGTCGCGGGTGGGGAGGTCGTCCTGCTGGGCTGGGGTGGTGGCGGTCACAGCCAGATCCTGGCACCTGCGGGGGCAACCACGAGAGGAGGGCGACCACCGGTGTGGTGGTCGCCCTC
>JBDTDI010000293.1:0-2736 GCA_039923155.1 Mycobacteriaceae bacterium
TGCTGTTCTGGGTGCGGGCCACCCAGAACATGCTGTCGTTGATGGTGGTGCCGCTGCTGCTCGCCATGGGCGCCCCCTTGCGGTTGACGCTGGACGCGGTGTCGCCGCCCGTGGCGTCCAGGCTGCGCACCCTGGGCCACAGCACCGTCCTGCGGGTCCTCACGTTCCCCCTGGTGATGACCGTCTTCCTGGTGGGGCCGCTGCTGGTGCTCTACCTCACCCCGCTCTACGAGCAGACCCTGCGCCACGGGCTGCTCGCCTTCGCCGCGCGCACCGTGCTCACCGCGTGTGGATTTCTGTACTTCTGGACTCGCATGCAGCTGGATCCCACCCCGCGCGGCGGCTCGCACGTGGTGTCCTTCGCCATCAGCATCACCGAGGCGATCGCCGACGGCGTGCTCGGCATCGTGCTCTGGCTCGGGCCCGCGGTGGCCCCTGCCTACTACGCCGCGGTGGCCCGACCGTGGGGGCCCAGCCCGTACCTGGACCAGGTCTTCGGCGCCGGGGTGCTGTGGATCGGCGGGGACGTCGCGGGCGTGCCGTTCCTGCTGGCGCTGTTCTTCCGGTGGATGCGGGACGACGAGCGGACGGCGCGCCAGGTCGACGACGAGCTCGACCGCGAGGAGCTGGCGGCCCGGCTGCGCATCCCGGTGGAGGTGAACCTGGACGGGGAAGAGGACGAGACCCGGCCCGCAGCGGGGCCTGGGCTGTGGTGGGAGAACGACGAGAACCTCGCCGAGCGGTTCCGTCGGGGCTGAGCGCAGCTGCCGCCCGCTGCGGGGTGGGCTCAGTCCAGGGCGCGTCGCATGAACCCGCGGATCCCGGTCCCCAGCAGCAGGGCCCCGAAACCGAGCAGCGCGAGCGCGCACACCCACGCCGGGATGTGCGGGACCTCCGGCAGCATCGCACCCCGCACTCCCTCGCTGGCGTAGGTCAAGGGGTTGAACGCGCACACCACCTGGAACCAGCGCAGCTCGGTGAGCCCGCGCCAGGGGAACTGGGTGCAGCCGGTGAACAGCAGCGGGGTGAGCACCAGCGCGAACACGATGTTGATCTTCGACGCGGTCACCGAGGTGCCCATCGTGAGTCCGCCGGCCGCGCCCACCACCGACCCGAGGACCAGGAACCCGGCCACGGTCGGCACCGCGGACGGGGTCAGGGTCAACGACCCGAGGATGAGGTAGCCCAGCGGGAACATCAGCACGGCCGCGATCAGCGCTCGCAGCGTGGAGAACAAGACCTTCTCCAGCGCCACCAACGGGATCGGCAGGGGCGCCAGCAACCGGTCCTCGATCTCCTTGGTGAACGAGAAGTCGATGACCAACGGCAGCGCGGTGTTCTGCAGCGCGGTGAGGAACGCGGTGAAGGCCACGATCCCGGGCAGCAGGACGGCCGCGAAGTTGCCCTGCGTGTAGCCGAGGTCGCCCAGCACCTTGCCGAAGACGAACAGCAGGAACAGCGGCTGCAGGATCACCTGGGCCAGGAACGTGGGCAGCTCCCGGCCGGTGACGAACACGTCGCGCCACAGCAGGGCGTTGAACGCGCGCCACACCGGCACCCGGGGCTCCTCGGTGCGCTGCACGTCGGCCGTGGTGCTCATCGCAGGTCCCGTCCGGTGAGGTGGATGAACACGTCCTGCAGGCTCGGCTCGCCCAGGTCGACGGCACCGAGGCGCCCGCTGCGGGCGGTGAGCAGCGCACTGACCGGGGCCACCAGCGACGCCGGGTCCACGGTCAGGGCCAGGCGCACCCGGACCTCGCCGGGCCCGGGTGCGTCCCCGGCCGCTCCGACGGCTTCAGCCCGCTGCACCCCGTCCACCTCGCCCAGCGCGGCCACCACCGCATCCGCGGTGTCGCCGGCGGCGTAGGACGCGGTCAGGTCGAGGCTGGCGCTGCCCTCCAGGGAACGGGTCAGCTCACCCGGGCTGCCCAGCGCCAGCAGGGCGCCGTGATCGACGATGCCGACCCGGTCGGACAGCTCGGCGGCTTCGTCCATGTCGTGGGTGGTGAGCACCACGGTCACCCCGGTGCGCTGCAGGGCCCGCACCTGGTCCCACACGAACAGCCGGGCCTGCGGGTCCAGACCGGTGCTGGGTTCGTCCAGGAACAGCACCCGAGGTTGGTGCATCATCGCCCTCGCGATCAGCAGCCGCTGCGCCATGCCGCCGGAGTAGCTGTCCACCTTGTCCCCGCCGCGTCCACCCAGGCCGTACTGCTCCAACAGCTCGTCGGCCCGCCGCGACCGCTCGGCTCGGCCCATGCCGTGGTAGGCCGCGTGGAAGGTGAGGTTCTGTCGCGCGGTGAGCGAGCGGTCCAGGTTGCTGCGCTGGGGCACCACCCCGAGGCGGCTGCGCGCCCCGGCCGGGTCGGCGGCGACGTCGATGCCGCCGGTGCGGGCCACCCCCGAGGTGGGGCGCACCCGGGTGGTGAGGATCCCGATGGTGGTCGTCTTGCCTGCGCCGTTCGGTCCGAGCAGCCCGAACACCTCCCCGGCGGGCACTGTGAACGAGAGCCCGTCCACGGCGTTGGTGGGTCGCTTCGGGTACCGCTTGACCAGCTCCTGCACCTCGACCGCCGGCTGCACCCGTGCTCCTCTCGTCCCGCTCCGATCACCGACGGTCAGAATGCACCCATGACCCCGACCGTGCGCGCCGCCACCTCCGACGACCTCGACGCGGTGGTGGCCCTGGTGCAGTCCGCCTACCGGGGGGAGACCAGCCGAGCGGGGTGGACGACG
>JBDTDI010000294.1:0-6055 GCA_039923155.1 Mycobacteriaceae bacterium
TGGTGTGGTCCCAGTCGTCGACCACGTGGACCTCGTGGTCGTTGTGCTCCAACGCGCCTTGTGGGTAGTGCACGATCGGGATCGAGAGGTACACCGCCCGGTGTGCTGCGTGGGCTGCGCGCTCCCACAGGTCGAGGGCCTCGTCCCGCTCCATGTGCTCGGCCACGTCGCCGAGAATGATCACGTCCGCGGCCGGCAGGTCGATGGTGCGGGCGTCACCCAGCAGCACCTCGTCGTAGAGCTCGTGCAGCCGGTAGGTGCTGACGTAGGGCTCGAACACCTCCAGCGCGGTGACCCGCGTGGTGTCCACGTCGGCCAGCAGCTTGGCGTAGGTCCCCGCGCCCGCCCCCACGTCCAGCACGCTCACCGGCCCCAGCGCCGCGATGCGGTCCTTGGTCCAGGACTTTCCCTCGGTGGAGCTGATCGGCATGGTGGGCACCGTAGGTCCAGACCGACCTCCGCGCCGGACGAGCTGGGGCGTGGGCGACTCAGCTCGGTGGCAGGTGCGGGGCGGCCGCTGAAGGGTCCAGATCCACACCGTGCGGGGACTCGCGGTGGGTGGCGCGGTGGACGAAGTCTTCGGCCACGGAGCGCAGCTTGGTGTTGGTCACCTGCGAGCGCTGCTTGAGCAGGTCGAACGCCTGGTCCGCCCCGACCTGGTGCGCGGCCATCAGGATGCCCTTGGCCTGCTCGATCTCCGCCCGGCTGACCATCGCCGCGCTCATCTGCTCCGCGAGCTCGGCCGCCCGCCGCACCGCGTAGAAACCTTCGGTCACCTGGGTGAGGTGGGCGAGGAAGACCAGGTACAGCTCCTCCTCGTCGGGGGACAGGACGGTGGCTCCCCGGGCCCACAGGGTGAGGACGACGTGAGCGGGGCCCTCCTCGGGGCCGATCGAGGAGCACAAGGCTGAACCGACGCCGGCCGCGGCCATGGCGGCGCCCAGGTTGGCCGGTGCGACCGAGTCGTCCAGCGCCACCGTGGCGCCCGCACCCACCGCGGCACCACCCGTTCCGTCGGGTGCCTGGTGCAGCTCGGCGGCCAAGCCCGACCCGTGGGGTCCGTGCTCGACCGAACGGACCACCCGGCCCTCGTGCAGCACCTGGACGCAGGCCGTCGAGACCCGGTCGAACAGCTCGACCCCGAGGGCGCACATCTGCGCCGCGGCCACCAGAGCCCGCTCGGGGTCGGTCACCGGCGCCGGCAACCGCACCTGCAACGCCGCCACCGCCTCGGGATGGGCGGCGCAGACCCGCTCGAGCAGGTCGGCAGACACGGTTGGGCGAGTGGACGCCGACGAGCCGGACGTTGGACTCGTTACGGAATCGGACGACACCACAACCCCCTGGGGGACAGGTCACTGGGACGACGGGCGTCGACACGCGCACTGCTGGACGCGCCGGGCGCGCAGATCGTATCGCCCACGACCGATCGGCACGCCCGGTGTCGGCTCCACGCGTCCACCCGGACGGAACCGCTCAGACGGTGGCCTCGGTGCCCACCCCCAGCGTGTCGGCCCGCGTGCTCATCATCGCGTCGGTCATCGGGCTGGCGCCGGGGCCGCCGAACGAGCAGGGCCGGGCGAGGGCCCCGTGCGCAAGGGCGCCGCCGTCGACCACCGTCCCGACCGCCTCAGCCCGGTAGGGCTGAGGCGGTCGGGTCACACGAACCGCCGGGCGGTAACGTGACCGCCGTCGCACCGCTCATCTGGGAGGCACGCCGTGGACCTGCACAAGACGATGCTCGACTGGCCGCTGCTGAGGCAGGTCACGGGCAAGGATCCGTTGGGCCGTGGAGCCGCCAGCTCCTCGCCGAAGACCGGGGCGGTGGCCAACCGGACGGTGACCGCCGACCGCGTCGTCAAGAGCATCTGCCCCTACTGCGCCGTCGGTTGCGGGCAGAACGTGTACGTCAAGGACGAGAAGGTCGTCCAGATCGAGGGTGACCCGGACAGCCCGGTCTCCCGCGGGCGGCTGTGCCCCAAGGGCTCGGCGAGCATGCAGCTGGTGACCAACCCCTCCCGCGTGACCACCGTGCGGTACCGCGCCCCGCACGCCTCGCAGTGGCAGGACCTGCAGCTCGACGTCGCGATGGACATGATCGCCGACCGCGTCCTGACCGCGCGGAAGAAGGGCTGGGTCGACGAGATCGACGGCAAGCCCGCCCGGCGGACCGACGGGCTGGCCAGCCTCGGCGGAGCGACGCTGGACAACGAGGAGAACTACCTCATGAAGAAGCTCTACACCGCGCTCGGCGCGGTGGAGGTGGAGAACCAGGCCCGAATTTGACACAGCTCCACCGTTCCCGGTCTGGGAACCTCGTTCGGTCGTGGCGGCGCGACCACCTTTCTGCAGGACCTTGCCAACGCCGACTGCATCGTCATCCAGGGCTCCAACATGGCGGAGGCCCACCCCGTGGGCTTCCAGTGGGTCATGGAGGCCAAGGCCAAGGGCGCCACGATCATCCACGTGGACCCGCGGTTCACGCGGACCTCGGCGGTCGCTGACGTCCACGTCCCGCTGCGCGCCGGCTCGGACATCGCGTTCCTCGGCGGGATCATCAACCACGTCCTGAGCAACGAGCTCGACTTCCGGGAGTACGTGCTGGCCTACACCAACGCCGCGTCGCTGGTGAGCGAGGACTTCGTGGACTCCGAGGACCTCGGTGGGTTGTTCTCCGGGTGGGACCCGGAGACCAGGAAGTACGACACGTCCTCCTGGAAGTACCAGCAGGGTTCGGCCAGCGACGCCGGTGACGGGGACTCCGAGGGCACCGACTCCGACGCGCTCAGCGCGAGCGGCACGCTCAACGAGCCGAAGCAGGACCTGACGCTGACCGACCCGCGGTGCGTCTACCAGGTGCTGAAGCGGCACTTCGCCCGCTACACCCCGGAGATGGTGCAGCAGGTGTGCGGCACCCCGTCGGCGGACTTCGCCCGCATCTGCGACGCGGTCACCAAGAACTCGGGCCGGGAGCGGACCACGGCGTTCTGCTACGCGGTGGGCTGGACGCACCACACGGTGGGTGTGCAGTACATCCGCACCGCAGCCATCCTGCAGACGCTGCTGGGCAACATCGGGCGTCCGGGCGGTGGCATCCTCGCGCTGCGCGGGCACGCCAGCATCCAAGGCTCCACCGACATCCCGACCCTGTTCAACATCCTGCCCGGCTACCTCCCGATGCCCAGCCGGACCAAGCACGGCACTCTCGACGAGTTCGTCGCCGCGCAGACCTCCACCGGCTTCTGGGGCAACTCGCGGGAGTACATGACGAGCCTGCTGAAGGCGTGGTGGGGGGACGCGGCGACGCAGGGCAACGACTTCGCCTACGACTACCTGCCCCGGATCGACGCCGACCACAGCACCTACAAGACCGTGCAGCGCCAGCTCGACCAGGGCGGCGGCGGCTACTTCCTCGTCGGGCAGAACCCGGCGGTGGGCAGCGCCAACGCCAAGATGCAGCGTCAGGGCATGGCGAACCTGGACTGGCTCGTCGTCCGGGACCTGGTGATGATCGAGTCGGCCACGTTCTGGAAGGACGGCCCGGAGATCGAGACCGGGGAGATGCGCACCGAGGACGTCGGCACGGAGATCTTCTTCATGCCTGCGGCTGCGCACACCGAGAAGACCGGGAGCTTCACCAACACCCAGCGGATGCTGCAGTGGCACCACGAGGCCGTCGAACCCCCGGGCGACGCGCGCAGCGAGCTGTGGTTCTACTACCACCTCGGGCGCATCCTCAAGGAGAAGCTGGCGGGCTCGACCGACCCCCGGGACCGGCCGCTGCTCGACCTGGTGTGTGACTACCCCGTCGACGGACGAAACGGCGAGCCGTCGGCGGACGCGGTGCTGGCCGAGGTGAACGGCCGTGGCCCCGACGGCGCTCCGCTGAGCTCGTACACCGAGCTGAAGGCGGACGGGTCGACCACGGCCGGCTGCTGGATCTACACCGGGGTCTACGCCGACGGGGTCAACCAGGCTGACCGCCGTAAGCCCGGGACCGAGCAGGACTGGGTGGCCGCGGAGTGGGGGTGGGCGTGGCCGTCGAACCGGCGGACCCTGTACAACCGCGCCTCGGCCGACCCCGAGGGCAAGCCCTGGAGCGAGCGCAAGGCCTACGTGTGGTGGGACGACGAGGCCGGGGACGACGGTGCCGGCCGCTGGGTGGGTCACGACGTTCCCGACTTCGAGGCGACCAAGCGGCCGGACTACCGCCCGCCCGCGGGTGCGAGGGCGCAGGCGGCGATCGCCGGTGACGAGCCGTTCATCATGCAGGCCGACGGCAAGGCCTGGCTCTACGTGCCCAGCGGGATCGGTGACGGCCCGTTGCCCACGCACTACGAGCCGCCGGAGTCACCGGTGCGCAACGCGATCAACCTCCAGCAGGCCAACCCGGCCCGCCAGGTGTTCAGCCGGTCCGACAACCGGTACCAGCCCAGCGGGGACGAACCGGGCAGCGAGATCTTCCCGTTCGTGTTCACCACCTACCGGCTAACCGAGCACCACACCGCCGGGGGCATGAGCCGCACCCTGCCGTTCCTGTCCGAACTGCAGCCGGAGTTCTTCTGCGAGGTCAGCCCCGAGCTGGCCGCGGAGCGCGGGCTGTCACACCTCGGTTGGGCGACGATCGTCACCGCGCGCACCGCCATCGAGGCCCGCGTGATGGTGACCGAGCGGATGAGCCCGCTGACCGTGGGGGGCAAGACCCTGCACCAGGTGGGGCTGCCCTACCACTGGGGGTCCAACGGGCTCACCACCGGTGACGGGGCCAACGAGCTGCTGGCCGCCGTGCTCGACCCGAACGTGCACATCCACGCCACGAAGTCCGCGGCCTGCGACGTGCAGCCGGGCCGGCGCCCCCGCGGGCCCGCCCTGCTCGACTACGTCCAGGCCTACCAGGACCGCGCCGGCATCACTCCCGAGACCGGGATGGGAATCTGATGGATCGCAACAGCTTCTACGGGCCGGTGGATCCGGCGACCGACGCCGGGTGGATCGACCCCCCCCCGCGCAAGGGCTTCTTCACCGACACCTCGATCTGCATCGGCTGCAAGGCCTGCGAGGTGGCGTGCAAGGAGTGGAACGCCGTGCCGGAGGACGGCATGAGCCTGACGGGGATGAGCTACGACAACTCGATCGGCCTGGGTGCCTCCACCTGGCGCCACGTCGCGTTCATCGAGCAGCCCAAGACCTTCGGAGCGCAGCAGGCGGGCGTCCTCCACGACGTGGGTGAGGGGGAAAACTCCCACCGCAACCTCGACGTGCTGGCCCTCGCCGGTGGGCAGGGCGACCCCGCCCCGCCGCTTGCGGCGGTGGACCTGGGCATGCCCGCCCCCGTGCTTCCCGGCGCGGGCGGCGAGGACCAGGGCGTGCCGTTCCGGTGGCTCATGGAGTCCGACGTGTGTAAGCACTGCACCCACGCGGCCTGCCTGGACGTGTGCCCCACCGGCTCGCTGTTCCGCACCGAGTTCGGCACCGTGGTGGTGCAGGACGACATCTGCAACGGCTGCGGCTACTGCGTGCCCGCCTGCCCCTACGGCGTCATCGAGCGCCGTGAGGGCCCGAAGAACCAGGGCGAGCACGGGGTGGCCGACGTCGCGGTGGGGGTGGCCCAGAAGTGCACGCTCTGCTACGACCGTCTCGGTGAGGGCATGGAGCCCGCCTGCGCCAAGGCGTGCCCCACCCAGTCCATCCAGTTCGGCGACCTCGACGAGCTGCGCCAGCGCGCCGACGTCCGCGTCGCCGAGCTGGTCGAGGCCGGGGTCGCCGACGCCCAGCTCTACGGCCACGACCCGGCCGACGGCGTTGGCGGGGCGGGCGCGTTCTTCCTGCTGCTCGACAAGCCCGAGGTCTACGGGCTGCCGCCGGACCCGGTGGTGACGACCAAGGCGCTGCCCGCGATGTGGGGCCGGGCCGCGATGGCCGCGGGCACCATGCTCGCCGGTGCCGCCGTCGCGTTCCTGGGGAACCGGCGATGACCGGGGCCGTGCCCGCGCGCGACGGGCAGCGTCGCCGCGGTCGTGGGCGTGGGACCGGACGTGGCAAGGGCGAGCAGCTG
>JBDTDI010000295.1:0-3441 GCA_039923155.1 Mycobacteriaceae bacterium
GTGTTCTCCAGCAGCTTGGCCATCTCCGCCTCCTTCGTCCCCTTGGCGGGCACCACCGTGTCGACCACCCGGGAGTAGAAGGCCACCGCCGCCGCCGTGCACGCCGCGGTCATCCCGCCGACCACCTTGGGGGTGTTTCGCACCCCCCAGGAGGGGTTGCCGGGGTCGATGCGCTCGGGGGAGAACGCGATGTAGAGGTCTCGCCCGGCCGCCCGGCCCTCGCCCAGCACCAGGGGGGCGAAGACCTCGTCGGTGGTGCCCGGGTAGGTAGTGGACTCCAGCACCACCAGGGCGCCGGGGCGCACGTGCTTCCCGATCATCGCCGCGGCGGACTGCACGTGGCGCAGGTCCGGGCCGCCGTCGTCGCCCAGCGGGGTGGGCACGCACACCACGATCACCGCGGCGCTGGCGAGCACGCGGGTGTCGGTGGTGGCGGTGTACCCGGCGGCCAGGGCGGCAGCGAGGTCGGATTCGGAGATGTCGTCGACGTGGGAGCGCCCGGCACGCAAGGCCTCGACGGTGCCCGCGTTGGTGTCCAGCCCGACCACCGACAGGCCGCGCTCGGCGGCGAGCAGCGCCAGCGGCAGGCCCACGTAGCCCTGGCCCACCACAACCAGGTCGACCAGGGCGACCTCGGCGGGGTTGTCGGCGCTCACGCGGGGGTGCTCCTCGGTCTTCCTTCTGCACTGCGGACCAGCTGGGCCAGCCCCGCCGTCAACGTCACCTGGGGCGCATCGGGGAACAGGGCGCGCAGGGCGCTGACGTCGGCGCAGGACCGGCGCACGTCCCCGACGCGGACCGTCTCGTGGTGCAGCTGCGCGGTGCGTCCGGTGACCTGCTCCAGGGCGGCGACCAGGTCGAGCAGCGTGGTACCGGATCCGTTGGCGAGGTTGACCGGCTCCGGGCAGGTGAGGTGGCGCTCCGCGGCGTCGAGCAGCACCGCGCACACGGTGGCGACGTTGACGAAGTCGCGGGACTGGCCCCCGTCGCCGTGCACCGTCAGCGCCCGCCCGGCGAGCAGGGCGTCGACGAAGGCGGGGACCACCGCGGCGTACACGTGGTCGACGGGTTGGCCGGGGCCGTAGACGTTGAAGAAGCGGAACGCGGCGCTGGCCAGGCCGTAGGAGTCCTGGAAGGCCAGCGCGTACTGCTCGGCGGCCAGCTTGGACGTGCCGTAGGGGCTCATCGGGCGCACCCAGTCACGCTCGCCGAGGACCTCGGCCTGGTTGCGTCCGTACACCGCCGAGGACGACGCAACGCTGACGTGGGCGCCCTGCTCCGCGGCGCGACGCAGCACCGCCACGGTGCCGGTGACGTTGACGGCGTGGGTGCCCACCGGGTCGGCCACGCTGGCCGGGACGCTGGCCAGGGCCGCGAGGTGCGCCACGGCGTCGACGGAGTCCATGGCCTGCTCGAGCAGGGCCTCGTCGAGGATGGAGCCTTCGATGCGGGTGACGTCCAGGCCCTCGATCGACGCCCAGCTGCTGGTGGAGAGGTCGTCCAGGACGACGACGTCGTGCCCGGCGGTGCGGGCGGCGCGGGTGAGGTGGGCGCCGATGAAACCGGCCCCGCCGGTGACGAGCAGCCGCACGTGGGCCTCCGCCCTGCTGTGAGCTCGAGGCCTGTCCGGGAGCCTGCGCGACGCTATCAGCCGGGTGGTTCCCCTAGCCTGTGCGCGGTGAGCCCGTCCGGCAGCCCCGCTGATCCTGCCCGGGTGCTGCACGTCAACGACTGCGCCTTCACCACCACGCACCTGCTGACCGAGGCCGACCGCCGGGGTCTGCCGTGGAGCTACCAACCGCTGGCCGCCCCGCCGCAGGACTGGAGCGGGGTCGGTGCGCAGGCCCGTCGGGCAGCGCTCGGCGCGCGGTGGGTGACGGCGCTGGCCACGCGGGCCGCGCGGGTGGATCTGCTGCACGTGCACTCCGGCACCGTGGTCGCGCACACCCGCCTGGTGCCGCGCCGGTTCGTGCTGCACCTGCACGGCAGCGACGTGCGCAGCATGCTGTACCGCCCCGAGCACCGGGCCACCCTGCTGTGGGGCCTGCGCCACGCCGCCGCGGTGCTGTACTCCACCCCCGACCTGGCCGAGCACGCGCTGCCGCACCGCCCCGACGCCCGGCTGCTGCCGGTGCCGCTGCCGGTGGCGTCGCTTCCGACGTGGGCACCGGGCGACCGGCCGCGGGTGGTGTTCGCCTCGCGGTGGGAGGCGGTGAAGGGCCTCGACACCCAGCTGGAGGTGGCGGCCGGTCTGCGCCGGGCGCTGGGCGCAGACGTGGAGCTGGTCGGGCTCGACTGGGGCGAAGGGGCAGACCAGGCCCGGGCCGCCGGGGTGCGGCTGGTGCCGCGGTGCACGCACCCGGAGTTCCTGGCCCTGCTCGCGGGCGCGCACGTGGTGGTCGGACAGTCCAGCGGGATGCTCGCCGCCAGCGAGCTCGAGGCCATCGGCATCGGGGTGCCGGTGGTCGCGGCGCTGAACCCGTCCTGGTACCCGGACAGGGCGCCGGTGCTGGGTGGTCGGGAGGCGGACTCCATGGTTGCCGCCGTCGTGGACGCGCTCGCCGATCCCGTCGCCCGCTCGGCGGAGCTGGGTGGGCGGGCGTGGCTGACCACCCACCACGACGTCGGCAGGGCGGTGGACACCCTGACCGCGCTGTACGAGCGCCTGACCAGGTGAAGGGGCTGGCTCACGGCTCCCGTCGGGTCACGGGAAGCCCTACGATCTTCGCGTCGAGACGGTCAAAGCTGAGCAGGCCGTCCAAGCGCCGCAGCTCCACCAACGCGACCAGGTAGGCATCAGGCCAGTCCATGTCTCGCTGCCCGTAGTGCTCGACCGTGCGGCGCAGGAGAGCCTCGTTGTCGACGGCGATCGAGGCCAGGGAGAGGATCGCCTCGACCACGCGGGCAATCTCGTCCCGTGGCCGGGCGTAGGGCCCCTGAAGGACGTAGACGATCTCGGCGACGGTGAGATCGGTGAGCACGAGGCTGCGAGGCGCAGCACCGACCAGCGCAGCGGTGGCCCGGGCCGCCATGTCGGGGGGTTGACCGGTGAGGTGGCGGAGCACGACGTTCGCATCCAGGGCCTCGCCCATCAGACCGCGGGAGGGTCGGGACGCTCGGCCTCTGCCGACCACGCCGACGCCCGCAGGCTCGGCCAGTCCGCAGCCCTCCAACCGGCCGGAACGGGTACCGAGCCGGCCAGGGCGAGGAAGTCCGCTGCCTTACGAAGCCCTGCGCGAGCCTCGCCCGGCCCGGGATCCACCTCGAAGATCACCTCGTCGCCGACATCGAGATTCAAGGCCCGGCGCACGGCGACCGGAATGGTCACCTGTCCCTTGGCTGTGATCCTGCTCGTTACCTTCACAACTCCTTACTCTACAGCGAAGTAAGGGGATCGGTCCAGGTAAGGAGATTTGGAACGGGAACGGGTTTCGTCGGCCC
>JBDTDI010000296.1:0-21496 GCA_039923155.1 Mycobacteriaceae bacterium
CGCACCCACCAGGTGGAGCTGCGAGCTTCCTGGACCGTGCTCGACTCCGGTGGCACCCCGGACCTGACCGCGCACGCGGACGCGTTCTGCGTCCTGCTGGCCCAGGCGGCCGGGCTGCCCCCGGTGGGCACCCCCATCCTCTCCTGAGGGCCGCCCTCTGCTGCGGCCGCAGCTTCCCCTCCCCGACCGCCCCGGGGGGCGCTACCCTGCCCATGGGGACGGACGCCGACCGAGCCGGGAGGGTGCTGATGACCCGCAGCAGCCAGACCGGCCGCAGGACCGAACCGTCACTCGAGGAGGAGCGGTTGGTGGCCTCGGCGCACCTGCACCCTGGGGCCCGCGCGGTGGAGGCCCTGCCCGCCGTCTTCAGCGCGATGGTCGTCGGGCACGCTGCCGCCGAGCGCACCAGCCTCTCCGCGGCGCTGGTGGGCCTCGGGGCCAGCCCCCTGCACCAAGCCGGGAGCACCGGTGAGGCGTTGATCTGTGCCCGGGCCTGGGGCCCGTGCGACCTGGCGGTGGTGGACCTCGCGCTCCCCGACGGCGCGGCACTGAACCTGGTCCGCGACCTGAGGGCCGACGGCTGGCGACAGGTGCTCGTGGTTGCCGAGGCGGGTTCCACCGGGTGGGCCGACCAGGCCTTCGCCGCCGGTGCGCGTGGGTGCCTCGTGCGCGCCGCCCAGGGGGTGCAGGGCCGCAGGCAGCGCACCAACATCGACGCCGAGAACCGGCTGGACGCCCCGGCCGGCACCTCTGGATCGGTTCCCATCCGCAGCAGCAACGGTATTCGCGCCGAGCTGTCCGGGCGTGAGGTGCAGGTGCTGCAGCTGGTGGCCCACGGGCACCCCAACCGCGAGGTCGCCGAGCGGCTGGGACTCTCCGCCCTGACGGTCAAGAGTCACCTCTCCCGCATCAGCCGCCGCCTCGGCACGGGTGACCGCGCCGAGCTGGTCGCCCTGGGCATGCGGGCCGGGGTCATCACCTGAGGTGTCCCGCCCGTAAGGTCCCCGAGGTGGATCCAGCCCCTCCCGACCTGGCCGACGGCGCTGCCGGTGACCCGGTGACCCCCCTGCTGCGGCCGGCGGACGGGGTGCCGGACCTCATCTCCACCCCGGTCGACCTCGACTCGGCGGCCGCCGCGCTGGCCGCCGGTACCGGCCCCGTCGCGCTGGACGCCGAACGGGCGAGTGGTTTTCGGTACTCGTCGCGGGCGTACCTGGTCCAGCTGCGACGCGCAGGCGCCGGCTCGTTCCTCATCGACCCGATCCCCTCGACGGTGGGCTCGGCTTCGGGCACTTCGGGCGCCATGACCGCACTTGCTGCCGCCCTGGACGGGCCGCAGTGGGTGCTGCACGCGGCCAACCAGGACCTGCCGTGCCTGGCCGAGCTCGGCCTGGTGCCGGCGACGCTGTTCGACACCGAGCTGGCCGGGCGACTGCTCGGCCACGACCGGGTGGGGCTCGCGGCCATCGTGGAGGAGGTGCTGGGCCTGGGACTGAAGAAGGGGCACGGCGCCGCCGACTGGTCCACGCGTCCGCTGCCGGAGGACTGGTTGAACTACGCCGCGCTGGACGTGGAGGTGCTGCTCGAGCTGCGTGACGCACTGGTGGCCGAGCTGGACGAGCAGGACAAGACCGAGTGGGCCCGACAGGAGTTCGAGCACGTGCGTCTGGCCCCGGCGCCGGCGGCCAAGCCCGAGCGGTGGCGTCGGACCTCGGGAATCCACTCCCTGCGCCGACCGCGCCAGCTGGCCGCGGTCCGCGAGCTGTGGCGCACCCGCGACGAGGTGGCCGCCGAGCGGGACGTGGCCCCGGGGCGGGTGCTGCCGGACTCGGCGATCACCGCCGCGGTGCTGGCCGACCCCGTCGACGAGGTCGCGCTGACCGCCCTGCCGGTCTTCGGCGGACGGATGCAGCGCCGCCGCGCACGCACCTGGCTCGGTGCGTTGCAACGGGCCCGGGCGCTGCCCGACGACCAGCTACCGCCCACCGCAGCTCCGCACGACGGGCCGCCGCCGGCGAACCGGTGGGCCGACCGCGACCCGGACGCACACGCTCGGCTGACCGCGGCGCGCGCCGTGCTCACCGCGACGAGCGGGGCTCACCGGGTGCCGGTGGAGAACCTGCTGCTGCCCGACCTGCTGCGCCGGACCTGCTGGACCCCGCCCGAGCAGCTCGACACCGACGGCGTGGACGCCGCGCTCACCGCGGGCGGAGCCCGACCGTGGCAGCGCGAGCTGTTGGCGCGCGACCTCGCGCTGGCCCTGAGAGCCAGTGGGCCTTCGAGCGACACCTGACGGGCCGGGATCAGGCCGCCGGCAGCCTCACCCACACCGTGAGCCCTCCGCCGGGGACCGGTTCAGCCCGGACGTCGCCGGAGTGTGCACCCACCACCGCGCGGACGATGGCCAGACCGAGGCCAGACCCACCGTGCGTGGTCCGCGCCGCCCCGCCCCGGTGGAACGGCTCGAACAGCCCCGCCACGTCGGCGGGATCCACCGTCGGCCCGGACGAGGCCACCACCAGCTCGCCGGGCCCGGTACGCACCTGCAGCCATCCGCCGTCCACGTTGTGCCGCACCGCGTTCTCCACCAGGTTGCCCACCACCCGCTCCAGCAGCGTCGGGTCGCCCGTGGTGGGAAGCGGGTCGAGCTCGGTGTGCACCCGCAGTCCGCGGGCGAGAACCTCCGGGTGCACCGCCGACAACGCCGACCCCACCAGCTGGGCGACGTCGACGTGCTCGTGGACCTCCAGGCCCCTGGCACTGCTGCGGGCCACCACGAGCAGCCCCGCGACCATGGCCGCGGCCCGGTCGGTGGCGTCACGGAGCACCGTGCCCATCCGGCGCAGCTCCGCGGCGTCGGCGGCGGGGTCGGCCAGGGTGACGTCGACCTCGGTGCGCATCACCGCCAGCGGGGTGCGCAGCTCGTGACTGGCGTCGGCCACGAAGCGCTGCTGGGCGTCGAAGGCGGCCTGCAACCGGTCCAGCATGGCGTCGAAGGTCTCGGCGAGCTCGCGCACCTCGTCCCGCGGTCCGGCCGGGTGGATGCGCTGGTCCAGGCTCTCCTGGGACAGTCGACGCGCGGTGGCGGTCACCTCGTGCAACGGGCGCAGGGTGCGCCCCGTCACCACCCAGCTGACCAGGGCTGCCGCCAGCACGACGAGCGGGTAGGCCAGCGCACCCCGGGTGAGCACGGCGTCCTGGGCCTGGCTACGGATGGTCTCGCCGAGCACCGCCGCGTTGGTGACCACGCCCCCGACGACGACGGGGGTGCCGTCGGTCGGTAGCGGCACGTTCGTGGCCAGCGCACCGGCCAGCATCCAGCCGAGCAGCAGCAGCAGCGCACCGGCGACCGCCACCGCCGCCGTGGTGAGCGCCGTCAGCCGCGCTCGCAGCCCGAACCGTCCTGCTGCCGAGGTGCGCACGCCGGTACGCTCAGCCGGCGAGCGGGACCCGGTAGCCGGAGCCCACCACCGTCTCGATGACCCCGCCCTCCCCGAGCTTCTTGCGCAGGGTCATCACGGTGACCCGGACCGTGGTGGTGAACGGGTCGGCGTTCTCGTCCCACACCCGCTCCAGCAGCTCCTCGCTGCTGACCACCGACCCGGCCGCGGACATCAGCACCTCGAGGACGCCGAACTCCTTGCGGGTCAGCTCCAACCGCTTCCCGGCCCGGGTGACGACCCGGCGCGCCGGGTCCAGCTCGACGTCACCCGCGACCACGGTCGGGGGCGTGGCCGGGGTGGCTCGACGCCCGAGTGCCCGCACCCGGGCCACCAGCTCGGGGAACGCGAAGGGCTTGGTCAGGTAGTCGTCGGCGCCCAGGGACAGACCCGACACCTTGTCGGCGACGCTGCCACTGGCGGTGAGCATCAACACCCGGCTGAGCTCACCCTGGGCG
Source organism: Mycobacteriaceae bacterium (assembly GCA_039923155.1). Classification (GTDB taxonomy): domain Bacteria; phylum Actinomycetota; class Actinomycetes; order Mycobacteriales; family Mycobacteriaceae; genus Rhodococcus_D. The sequence goes on from JBDTDI010000296.1 coordinate 3,899, forward strand.
GTGATCTCCCGGCACAGCTCGTCACCGCCCATCCCGGGCAGGTCGCGGTCCAGCACCACCACGTCGTAGCGGGTGACGCTCACCTTCTCGTGACCGCTGTCGCCGTCGTGGGCCACGTCCACGGCCATGCCCTCACGCCGCAGCCCGCGGGCGACCGCGTCGGCCAGGGGGGCCTCGTCCTCCACCACCAGTACTCGCACGCCCCAAGCGTACGGTTCAGCGTCGCTCGGTGTCGTCAGCGCGGCTCTGGTGCCGCTCCGGGACGGCGACTCCGGGCTCCTCCGCCATGGCGGCGACCCAGCCGGTGATCCGGCGGGACAGGTCCTGGGCGGTCAGCCCCAGCTCGGTCAGCAGCTCCAACCGGGTGGCGTGGGTGAGGAACTGCTGGGGCAGGGCCAGGTCTCGGCACGGCACGTCGCACCCGGAGGCGCGCAGGGCCGAGGAGACCGCGGAACCCACCCCCCCGTGCTCGCCGCCGTCCTCCAGGGTCAGCACCAGACGGTGCCGACGGGCGAGGTCGAGCACGTCGGGGCCCACGGGCAGCACCCACCGCGGGTCGCACACCGTGACCCCGATGCCCTGGTGCGACAGGCGCTTCGCCGTCTCCAGCCCGAGGCCCGCCATCGAGCCGAGCGCCAGCAGCAGCACGTCGTGCCCGGCGCCGTCCACGGGTTCACCCAGCACGTCGGACCCACCGGGCAGCCGCCGCAGCGCCGGGATGTCCTCCACCACGGCGCCGGTCGGGAACCGCAGCGCCGTCGGCCCGTCGTCGACCTGCAGGGCCTCGGCCAGCGCCGTCCGCAACGTCTCGGCGTCCCGGGGTGCCGCGACCCGGATGCCCGGCACCACACCCAGCAGGGACAGGTCCCACATGCCGTGGTGGCTCGGCCCGTCGGGGCCGGTGACCCCGGCCCGGTCCAGCACCAGCGTGACCGGTGCCTTCAGCAGCGCCACGTCCATCAGCAGCTGGTCGAAGGCCCGGTTCAGGAAGGTCGAGTACAGGGCGACCACCGGGTGCAGCCCGCCCAGGGCCAACCCGGCGGCGGAGGTCATCGCGTGCTGCTCGGCGATGCCGACGTCGAAGAAGCGGTGCGGGTACGCCTCGGCGAACGCGCTGAGCCCGGTCGGGCCGGGCATGGCCGCGGTGATCGCCACCAGGTCGTCCCGCTGCGCCCCCAGCGCCACCATCTCGTGGCCGAACACCGAGGTCCACGAGGTCTTCTTGGCACTCAGCGGCCGTCCCGTGACCGGGTCCATCACCCCGGTGGAGTGCATCTGGTCGGAGGTGTCGTTCTCCGCCGGGGCGTAGCCCATACCCTTGCGGGTCACGGCGTGCACGATCACCGGTCCCCCGAAGTCCTTCGCCTTGCGCAGGGCCGCCTCCATGGCCACCTGGTCGTGGCCGTCGACCGGTCCGAGGTACTTGATGCCCAGGTCGGAGAACATCACCTGGGGGCTCACGGCGTCCTTGAGCCCCACCTTCATCCCGTGCAGCATGGTGAACACGGTCGGACCCACCCGCGGGATGCGCTCGACGGTGCTGCGGCCGGCCGCCAGGGCCCGTTCGTAGCCCGAGTGCAGCCGCAGGCTGGACAGGTGGGTGGCGAGGCCGCCGATGGTCGGTGAGTACGAGCGGCCGTTGTCGTTGACCACGATCACCACCGACCGGTCGGTGCCGGCTGCAATGTTGTTCAGCGCCTCCCAGCACATCCCACCGGTGAGGGCGCCGTCACCGACCACCGCCACCACGTGGTGGCGTTGCCCGCGGATGGCGAAGGCCTTGGCCAGGCCGTCGGCGTAGGACAGCGCCGCCGAGGCGTGGCTCGACTCGACCCAGTCGTGCTCGCTCTCGGCGCGGCTGGGGTAGCCCGACAGGCCACCTCGGGTCCGCAGGGTGTCGAAGGCACCCTGGCGCCCGGTGAGGATCTTGTGCACGTAGGACTGGTGCCCAGTGTCGAACACCACCGGGTCGGACGGGGAGTCGAACACCCGGTGCACGGCCATGGTGAGCTCGACCACCCCGAGGTTGGGGCCGAGGTGCCCGCCCGTGGCCGCCACCTTCTCCACCAGGAATCGGCGGATCTCCCGGGCCAGCACCTCCAGCTGGGCGGCGTCGAGCCTGCGCAGGTCAGCGGGCGAGGAGATGGTCGACAGCAGGGACACCGTGCGCATACCTCCTCGGACGACCACTCGAACGGTCGAAGTCTACGGATCCAGCGCAGTCCCGGCTCGGTGTGCGGCTCGGGTGAACAGCGCGATGCACTCCACGTGGTGGGTCATGGGGAACGCGTCGAAGGCCCGCAGCTTCGCCAGCCGGTAGCCCTGGGCGCCGAGCAGCGCGACGTCGCGCCCCAGCGCCGCCGGGTCGCAGGCGACGTAGACCACCCGCTCGGGTCCGGCCTCGGCGATGGCCTCCACCACTGCGCGCCCCGCGCCGCTGCGGGGCGGATCCAGCACCACCACGTCGACCGGGCGCGGCAGGGTGGCGATCTCGGCCTCCACCGTCCCGGTGACGAAGCGGACCTGGGCGAGGTCGGCGAGAGCGGCGGCCCCGTCAGCGGTGGCGAGGCGGGAGGACTCCACGCTGTGCACGGTGCCGTGCGGGCCGACCTGCTCGGCGAGGACGGCCGCGAACAGGCCCACCCCGCCGTAGAGGTCCCAGGCGGTGCCCCCGGCGGGCGCAGCCGCCCAGCGCCGGACCGCCTCCGCGTAGATCCCGGCCGCCCCGGTGTGGCCCTGCCAGAACCCGGTGGCCAGCACGTCGAAGGTGAGCCCGCCCGCGTGCTCGACGGCTCGACCGTTGCCGGTGACCACGCGCGGGCGGGTGCGGGGCTTCTGTCCGCGGCGGGGTCTCGCTCCTCGTCCGCGACCGTCGGTGTGCGCCACCGGGACCAGCTCCACCACGTGCTGCTGACCGTCGCCGTCGAGCACCGCCGCAATCTCGGCACCCGGCGTCCAGCGGCGGGTGAACACGCCGTCCAGGGCTCCCGGGACGGCTTGCGGGCAGTCTTCCAGCGGCAGCACCCGGGTGCTCCGGTGCTGGTGCAGCCCGGGCCGCCCGGCCGGGTCCACCGCGAGGCGCACCCGGGTGCGCCACCCGAGCCCGGCTCCGACCTCGTCCGCGTGGCTGCCTGGCAGCTCCTCGACGACCACCTCCGCCGCAGTGGTGGCGAGCCCGCCGAGGCGGCGCAGCTGCTCGGCCACCACCTCGGCCTTGAGCCGACGCTGCGCCTGCGGCGCGACGTGCTGGAAGTCGCAGCCACCGCAGCGCCCGGGCCCGGCCGCCGGGCACGGCGCCGGCACCCGGTCGGGCGAGGCCGTGCCCACCTCGAACGCATCCGCCCGGCAGAACGATCCGCCCCGGTCCTCGGTGACGACGGCCCGCACCCGCTCCCCGGGCAGGCCGTGGCGCACGAACACCACCCGGCCCTCGTGGCGGGCGACGCAGAACCCCCCGTGGCCCACCGCTCCGAGCTCGAGCTCCAGGTGGCGCCCGGACCAGTCCGGCTTGGGCGCCTCGACCGACACCGGGTCGGGCCCTGCGCTCACGACGACCCACCGTCACCGTCGAAACCGCGCCGGACCGCGCCCGGGGAGGTGCGCCGCCGGTGCGCCTCGCTGTCCTGGGAGGACCTCAGCTGCCAGGGCACGCTGGTGACCATCACACCGGGCTGGAACAGCAGCCGGCTCTTCAGGCGCAGCGCGCTCTGGTTGTGCAGCAGCTGCTCCCACCAACGACCCACCACGTACTCGGGGATGAACACCGTCACCACGTCGCGCGGGGAGTCCCGGCGCAGCCGTTTCACGTAGTCCAGGACGGGCTTGGTGATCTCCCGGTACGGCGACTCCACCACCTTCAGCGGCACGGGGATCCCCTTGGCCTCCCACGCCCGGACCAGGGCACGGGTGTCGGCGTCGTCGACGTTGACCGTGACCGCCTCCAGCACGTCCGGGCGACTCACCCGGGCGTAGGCCAGGGCCCGCAGCGTGGGCCGGTGGATCTTGGACACCAGCACGATGGTGTGGTTGCGGCTGGGCAGCACCCCGTCCCAGTCCGTCGACTCCAGCTCGTCGCTGACCGAGTCGTAGTGGCGTCGGATCAGGCGCATCAGCACGAAGATCGTGGACATCGCGATGATCGCGATCCACGCGCCGGCCAGGAACTTCGTGATCAGCACGACCACCAGCACGGTGCCGGTCATGGCCAGGCCCACGCCGTTGATGACCCGCGAGCGCAGCATCCGGTTGCGCTGCGCCGGGTCGGTCTCGGTGCGCAGCAGCCGGGTCCAGTGCTTGACCATCCCGGTCTGGCTCAAGGTGAAGGAGACGAACACCCCCACGATGTAGAGCTGGATCAGCGCGCCGACCTGCGCCCCGAAGGCGATCACGAAGACGATCGCACCGCCGGAGAGGAACAGGATCCCGTTGCTGAACGCCAGCCGGTCCCCGCGGGTGTGCAGCTGCCGCGGCAGGAACCGGTCCTGGGCCAGGATCGAACCCAGCACCGGGAACCCGTTGAACGCGGTGTTCGCGGCGAGCGCCAGGATCAGCGCGGTGACCACGGCAATGAAGTAGAACCCCGCCGGGAAGCCGCGGAACACCGACTCCGCGATCTGCGCGATCAGGGTCTTCTGCTGGTAGCCGGCGGGCGCCCCGACGAGCTGCGTCGCCGGGTCGTCGGCCACCTTCACCCCGGTCGCCTGGGCCAGCAGGATCAGGCCCATGAACAGCGTCACCGCGATGCCGCCGAGCATCAGCAGGGTGGTCGCAGCGTTGCGCGACTTCGGCTTCTGGAAGGCCGGCACCCCGTTGCTGATGGCCTCGACCCCCGTCAGCGCCGCGCAGCCGGAGGAGAACGCCCGCGCGATGAGGAACAGGAAGGCGAAGCCGGTGAGGCTGCTGTTCTCCGCGACGAGCTGGAAGCCCGCCGACTCCGCCCGCACGTCGCGACCAAGGACGAAGACCTCGACCAGGCCCCAGACCAGCATCAGCGCCACGCCCACGATGAACGCGTACGTGGGGATGGCGAAGGCGGTGCCCGACTCGCGGATGCCTCGCAGGTTGGCGGCGGTGAGCACCAGGATGGTGGCGACGGCGAACAGCACCTTGTGGGTGCCGATGAAGGGGATCGCCGACCCGATGTTCGACGTGGCCGAGGAGATGGACACGGCCACGGTGAGCACGTAGTCGACCATCAGCGCACTGCCCACGGTGAGCCCGGCGGTCGGGCCGAGGTTGACCGTGGCCACCTCGTAGTCGCCGCCGCCGGAGGGGTAGGCGTGCACGTTCTGGCGGTAGCTGGCCACGACCACGAGCATCACGGCGACCACGGCCAGCCCGATCCACGGCGTGTAGACGTAGGCGGAGACCCCGGCCACCGAGAGCACCGTGAAGATCTCCTCGGGGGCGTAGGCCACCGAGCTCATCGCGTCGGAGGCGAACACCGGCAGGGCGATGCGCTTGGGCAGCAGGGTGTGACCCAGGCTGTCGCTGCGGAACGGGCGGCCCAGCAGCAGACGCTTGGCGACGTTGGAGACGTTCGGTCTCGTACCACTGGCCACGACGTGGCAGCGTAGGCCCGCACCGGTCGTTCGCTGCTTTCGCGGCCCCAGGCGGTAGCGTCTGGCCGACCCAACGTCGACGGTGAGAGGGGTCTGCAGTGCACGTCGTCGTCATGGGGTGCGGTCGAGTGGGCAGCTCGCTCGCGGCCGGCCTCGAGCGTCTGGGCCACTCGGTCGCCGTCGTCGATCGGGACCCGACCGCCTTCCGACGCCTCGGCGCCGACTTCGGCGGGGCGCAGATCGCCGGTGTCGGGTTCGACCGCGAGGTGCTGCTGTCCGCGGGGATCGAGCGGGCCGGGGCCTTCGCCGCGGTGTCCAGCGGAGACAACTCGAACATCATCTCCGCCCGGGTGGCGCGGGAGAACTTCGGCGTGCAGTCGGTGGTCGCCCGTATCTACGACGCGGGCCGCGCCAAGGTGTACGAGCGTCTCGGGATCCCCACGGTGGCCACGGTGCCGTGGACGACCGACCGGTTCCTGCGCATCCTGCTCGACGACTCGAGCGAGCTCGCCTGGCGTGATCCCTCCGGGGCCGTGGCCGTGGTCGCGGTGAACTTGCACGAGGACTGGGCCGGGCACGCGGTGACCGAGCTGGAGCAGACGATCGGCGCCCGGGTGGCGTTCGTGGTGCGCCTCGGAACCGGGTTGCTCCCGACGGCCGGCACGGCCGTACAGGCCGACGACCAGGTCTTCGTGGCCGCGGTGTCGGGCACCGTCGCGGAGGCCAAGGCCCGAGCCACGGAGCCGCCACCGGTGGACTGAACGAAGCCCCGCACGGACCGACCAGCACGGACCGACCAGCACGAGGAGAGCAGCACGGATGAGGGTGACGATCGCCGGAGCCGGCGCGGTGGGCCGCTCGATCGCGAGCGAGCTGCTGGACAACGGCCACCAGGTCATGCTGATCGAGCGCGACCTGTCCCACGTCGACGGTGACGCGGTGCCCGCCGCCGAGTGGATCAACGCGGACGCGTGCGAGCTGGCGTCGCTGGAGGAGGCGGGCCTGCAGAACAGCGACGTGGTCATCGCCGCCACCGGTGACGACAAGGTGAACCTGGTGGTGAGCCTGCTGGCCAAGACGGAGTTCGCGGTGCGCCGCGTGGTGGCGCGGGTGAACAACCCCCGCAACGAGTGGCTCTACACCGACGCCTGGGGGGTGGACGTGGCCGTCTCGACCCCCCGCATCATGGCTGCGCTGGTCGAGGAGGCCGTGTCGGTCGGTGACCTGGTGCGTCTGATGAGCTTCCGCGAGGGTCAGGCGAACCTGGTCGAGGTGACCCTGCCCCCGGACACCCCGCTCGCCGGGCAGGCGGTGGGGACGCTGAAGCTCTCCCGCGACGCCGCGCTGGTCGCGCTGCTCCGCGGCGAGCGGGTGATCGTGCCGGTGGCCGACGACCCGCTGGAGCCCGGCGACGAGCTGTTCTTCATGTGCTCGGCCGACGTGGAGGACGAGATCCGCAGCGCCCTGGGGGTCTGAGGCGGACTTCTCACCCGGCACTCAGGGCGTGGAGCGCTCCGACTCGCTCGCCGGTGCGTGCTCGGCGCGGACTGCCTGCTCGGCGGCTGCGGCCGCGCGGTCGCCCCGGCGCACCACCCACACCGTCAGCAGCAGGACCGCGCCCGTCAACGGCCACCCCATGGCGATCCGGGCCACGGCCAACCACCCCGTCTCGTCGCTGTGGTACAGCCACAGCTGAACCACGAAGCGGGCCAGGAAGACCACCGCCCAGGCCAGCGTCGCCACGTCGTAGGCGCGGACCGCGGCGCGGCTGCGTCGCCAGGCCCAGCCGTGGGAGTTCAGGACCGACCACGCCACCCCGACCAGCGGCCAGCGCACCACCACCGACAGCAGCAACCCGCCGCTGTAGAGGGCGCTCGTCCAGATCCCGTAGAGGAAGAAGCCCCGCGCCGACCCGGTGCGGTGGGCGATGAACGCGGCGACGGCCACTCCCAGCAGGCCGGAGACGGCGGGCTGCACGCCCTCCCGGCGGACCAGCCGCCACGCGGTGATCGCCAGACCGGAGCCGAGCGCCGCCCACAGCGCCGGGGTGAGCGAGGTTAGGGCGTTGACGATGATGAACACCAGCACCGGCACCGAGGACGAGATCAGCCCGGGAATGCCACCCAGCTGCTCCAGCACCGTTCGGTTGGCGCCCTCCGGAGCCGGCTGCTCCTCGGGGCCCTCCGGACCGACCGGGTCCTGGGCACCGTCGAAGTGCTCCGCGCTGTCGAGGTGCTCCGCGCTCAGGACGTGCACCTCAGCTCGTACTCGGGGTTGTAGAGCACCTTGCGACCGTCACGCTCCGCCAGCCGACCGCGCACCTGCACCGTGCGGCCCGGCTCGATCCCGGGGATCCGACGCCGTCCGATCCAGATCAGCGTCACCCCGTCGGTCCCGTCGAACAGCTCGGCCTCCAGCGTGGCGGCAGCGGCCTGCGGGCACACCTCGACGGATCGGAGTCGACCGAGCACCGTGACCTCTTCGCCCCGGGCGCAGTCACACGCCCGGCGGGCGCCGGAGGCCTCCGCGGTGCGTGACATCTCGTCGTCGTCGAGGGTCTGCACGTCGGTGGTGATGCGTCGCGCGAGGCGACGGAGGTAGCCGGCAGCGTTGCTGGCCATGGGGCGCTCCTGGCGTTCTCGTTGTCACGGCGATGACGCCCGGAGCACCCGGGCCGTCACCGGTGTCCGTTCGGTGCGGCCGCCACTGTAGTCCCGGCGCACGGGCCAGGCCATCACGCGGGGATGATCAGCGTCCGTGAACCCGACCCGCTGTGCTCGAGAGCCGACGCGGGCGCTGCTGCTTCCCGGATCAGGCTCGGACGAGGTCTTCGTGCGAGCGGTCTTCGCGCCCGCCCTCGCCACGCTGGGCGTCGAGCTGGTGGCCGCGGCGCCCGCCGCGAGGAGCGTCGTCCGCTCCGGCCACGAGGCCGCCGACCGGGCCGCCGCGCAACCGGGTCCGCTGCTGGTCGGGGGGATCTCCCTGGGCGCTGCGGTGGCCACGTCCTGGGCGCTGGCGCACCGCGGGCGCATCGACGGGCTGCTGCTCGTCATGCCCGCCTGGTGGGGTGATCCGACCGGGTCGCCCGCCGCGGCAGGTGCGCGCAGCAGCGCGGCGGCGCTGCGTCGGGACGGCCTGCCACGCGTGCTGGCCGCCGTCGCCGCAACCACTCCCGGCTGGCTCTCCGACGAGCTCGCCCGGGCGTGGGGGCGGTACGCCACGAGCGACCCCGGTGCCCTGGTGGCGGCGCTGGAGACCGCCGCTCATCACGTCGCGCCCACGGTGGCCGAGCTGGCCGGGCTGGACCTGCCGGTCGGGATCGTCGCCGTCGCCGACGACCCACTGCACCCTCGCGCGGTGGCCCTGCAGGCGAGCGAGGTGCTGCCGCGAGCGGCGTGCGAGCACCTGAGGCTCAGCGAGGTCGGGGCCGACCCCGCCGTGGTCGGGTACGCCGCCGTGCGCGCGCTGCGTCGGGCGGGCTGGGTGCCTGCCGCTCAGGTGGGCTCGGGCCCGGTCTCGGGTTCGACCTCCTGCTGAGCCTCCAGCTGAGCCACTTCCGCGGCCATCGCCTGGGCCTGGGCCTGGGCCTGGGCGATGGCCTGGGCCTGGGCGAGGGCGAGCTGCTGCACCAGCTCCTCCGGCAACGTCACCGGCAGGGTCGTGCGCACGGGCAGCGGCTCATCACCGCGTACGACCACGGTCTCGCGCAGCACCTCCCGCGCGGTCTCGGTGAGCTCGTCGTTGGTCTCGGTGGCACCGGCCGCCACGCAGCGCACCATCCAGCGCGGACCGTCCACCCCGAGGAACCGCATCGCGCCGGCCGGGCTGACGCCGAGCACCTCACGACCCCACGGACCCTCACCGATGCTCACCTTGGCCCCGTCGGCGCGGAGCCCCTCGGCGAGCTCGGCGGCGACCTCGCGCCACAGGGTCGCGCTGCGCGGTGCGGCGAAGGCGGCCACCGTCAGCCGACCGGCGGCGGTCACCAGGTGCACTGCGTGAACAGCACCTTCGGCGTCCATCTCGACCTGGATCTGCGACTCCTCGGGCATCGGCAGCCGCACCGAGCCCAGGTCGAGCCGCTCGTCGCCGCTGTCGAGGTCAACCTCGGAGCTGTCCCACGGTCCGTGCTCGACCTCCTCCTCCCCCGCGTCCTCCTCCGCTGGGTCAGCGCCATCCTCGAGCTCGCCGGCCACCGAGCTCGCGGCCGGGATGCCCGACGTCGCCGTGTCGGGTTCGGTGTGGGCGGCCTTGCGGCCCCGCCGTCGCAACGCCATCAGATCTCCTCGTGTCCCTCGGTGGTCGAGCCCGTCGCTCCGGAGCCCGTGGTCGTGGTGGGGGTGCCTGCGTGGAGCAGGTGCGCACTCCCCCCCGTCGAGCCGTGCCCAGCGCGCCCTCGCTCGGAGGCCGGCAGCTCGTCGACGAGGCTGAAGCACACCTGCTCCACCCGCTGCACCAGCAGCTGGGCGATCCGGTCACCCCGCACCAGGCGCACCGGGTGCACCGGGTCGTGGTTGACCAAGCAGACCATGATCTCGCCCCGGTAGCCCGAGTCGACGGTGCCGGGCGCGTTCAGGACGGTGAGCCCGGCCCGCGCCGCGAGACCGGAGCGCGGATGCACCAGGCCGACGTACCCCTGCGGCAGGGCCACGGCCAGCCCCGTGGGAACGAGCGTGCGCTGCCCGGGTCCGATCTCCGCGTCCACGGTCGTGCAGAGGTCCACCCCGGCGTCACCGTGGCGGGCGACGACCGGCAGACCCAGCCCCCGAGGCAACACGACCGCCGGTACCACCAGCCCTCCCCCGCCGTCACCGGCACCGCGCTCAGCGGTAGCGGTGGGCTCAACGGAAGCGGGCGGCGACACGACGCGCGAGACTACCCTCAGCCCCATGTTCGAACCCGCCCCTCGCCCCGTCAGCGACGACCTGAGCACCCCGCCGGCCGCCAGTCGCTACCGCGAGCGGCTCTACGTTCCCGCCTGGTGGTGGCTGGTCGGCCTGGGGGCCACGTCAGTGCTGGCGTACGAGGTGCACATGGGAACCCCGTCCATCCCGGCCTGGTTGCCGTTTCTCGTCACCGTCCCCCTGACGGTGTGGGCGCTGTGGTCGCTGGGCGCACTCGTGGTCTCCGTCGAGACCACTGACGACGGTGCGGCGACCAGCGTCGCGGCGCCCAGCTCGGTGGCCGAGCTTCGCGTCGGTCAGGCGCACCTGCCCGTCGACGTCGTCACCCGCGTCGTCGTGGTGCCCGCCGCGACGAAGCGCGCCGCGCTGGGCCGCCAGCTCGACCCCGCGGCCTTCGTCCAGCACCGGACGTGGGTCAAGACGATGGTCCTGGTCGTGCTGGAGGACTCCGAGGACCCCACGCCCTACTGGCTCGTCAGCACGCGCCGACCGCAGCAGCTGCTGGAGGCGCTGCGAGCGGTCGGCGCGGGTGGGACAGCCTGAGACCTGAGCGGTCCGTCTCAGGCCGCGCAGTCCCGGCAGATCGGCATCCCCTTGCGCTCGCCGGCGAACCGGCTGCGGTGGTGCACCAGGAAGCAGCTGGAACACGTGAACTCGTCCGACTGCTTCGGCACCACCCGAACCGACAGCTCCTCACCGGAAAGATCTGCCCCGGGGAGCTCGAACGACTCGGCGGTGTCGGTCTCGTCGATGTCGACCGCCGAGGACTGCGCCTCGCTCCGACGGGCCTTGAGCTCCTCGAGCGAGTCCTCCGAGACGTCGTCCGACTCGGTGCGGCGAGGAGCGTCGTAGTCCTGTGCCATGGTGAAACCCCTGTCCTGCGCAAGCTCTCGCTGAGGCGCGTTTATTTGTGACGATGAAGATGTGCGGCCGATGCACCCCGACGGCGGTGGCCGCCGGTGGCGCGCTACCGGACCGTGCTGCTGGTCAACGTGCGGGCCGGTGCTCTTGTGCCCGCCGGGGCGGGCTGGTGGTGTGAGGTGCGTCTCAAGATCATCCTGACTGCGGAGCGCTCCGCACAGGCGCGAGGCGGCTGGACAATAGCCCACCGGCGGCGTCGTTGCACCACGGGTCGGTGCTGCGGCCGCACCGGCGCCACGTCCACGGCAGAACCTGCTTCGTCGCGCCGACACGCGACGACCAGATGGCTCCGGCTGTACGGTGCGCGCGTGAGCCACAACACCGAGTCATCGTCGTCACCGTCGACGCGGGACACCCCCACAGACCCGCCCGTGGACCCGCCCGTGGACATCGTCGCTGCGGGGGCCCCGCCCGCGGTGGTCGGCCCCTGGCTCGCCGAGAAGCTGGGTGACGACGCGTGGACCACGTGCTCGCTGACCCCGGTCGGCGACGGCCGGTCCAACCTCACCTTCCGGGTGAGCTCGAGCGCGGGGAACCTGGTGCTGCGTCGTCCACCCCTGGGCTCGGTGGCGGCCACCGCCCACGACATGGGCCGGGAGCAGCGGGTCCTCACCGCGCTGGCCCCCACTGCGGTGCCCGTCCCTGCCGTCCTCGCCGGCGAGGACGACGCGGCCGTCCTCGGCGCGCCGTTCTACGTGATGGAGCTGGTGGACGGCGTGGTCCCCCCCGGACGGGACGGCAACGGGTGGTTGAACACCCCGCAGGAGCGGGCGGCCGCCGGCGCGGCCTGCGTGGACGTGCTGGCGCAGCTGCACGACGTGGACCCCGCCTCGGTCGGGCTCTCGGAGTTCGGTCGCCCCGCCGGGTTCATGACCCGCCAGGTGCGGCGCTGGAGCACCCAGTGGCAGACCTGGCAGGAGGCCTTCGCGGCCGCGGACCCGCACAGCGGCGCCCAGGGCCCCGAGCTGACCCGTCTCGCCGCGCGTCTCACCGAGCACTTCGGTGGGGATGCCACCCGCTCGACCGACGCACCCGGTGACCCCGCCGCGAGCGTCTCCGTGGTGCACGGCGACTACCGCCTGGAGAACCTCATCTTCGACCCGAGCGAGCGGACACAGGTCCGTGCGGTGCTGGACTGGGAGATGTCGACCCTGGGCGACCCGCTGGCCGACCTCGGGTTGATGTGCGTGTACTGGCACCAGGCCGACGAGCGCCCGGCGTGGGCGGCGGCTCAGTACCTGCCCAGCGCCAGCAGCGCCGTCGGCTTCCCCACCCGGTCCGAGGTCGTCGCGCGCTACGCCCAGCGCAGGGGCCTCGACGGTGACGAGCTCGTCGGCCGGCTACCGCCCTACGTGGCCTTCGGGGCGTTCAAGCTGGCCGTCGTCCTCGCCGGCGTCGTGGCCCGCGCCAGCGCGGGCGCCGCTGACGCCCGTACCGGCCAGGGCCTGCAGGGGGCGATGGTGCCACTCGTCGCGCTGGGTCACCACGTGCTCGACCACGGCATCGACTGAGCACCGGCCTGCACCGCCCCGCCCCGCACTGCTCGACGCGGCTGCGGAACCTGCGCGGTGGTCGGCGGCGCGGGATCTAGGCTGGCGCGCGAGCGACGCTCGACCGAGCACGTCCACGGCTGCCGTGGCCGAGGAAGACGGAGGACCTACCCGGTGGTGGCGATGACCCAGGAGCGGCCCCGACGCCGTGACACCTACCGCCGTCGCCGACGACTGCCTGCTCTCGTGCTGCTTCTCGTGCTGGCGGTGGGCGTCGGGGTGGTCTGGAACAAGGTGCTGAACAGCACCTCCGACACCGTCGGCGCCCTCGCCTGCCCTGCGCCCCCGCCGGCGGCCGCGGCCCCCCAGGGGATCACCCCACCGAAACCCGGAGCCCGCGTCGAGGCTCCCTCCCTGGACAGCGTGGCACCGGCGCCGCCCGGGTCCTTCGTCATGCGGGTGCTCAACGCCAACGGGCAGCGCGGGCAGGCCGGGCTGGTCTCGGCCGAGCTGATCAAGACGTACGGGTTTGCCGGAGCCGAGCCGGCCTCGGCGAACGACGCGTTGTTCTACAACCAGAACATGCGCTGCGTGGGCCAGATCCGGTTCGGGCCCCAGGGCCGGGCGCAGGCCCGCACGATGCACCTCATGGTCCCGTGCGCGGAGCTGGTGCAGGACACCCGTCAGGACAACGGCGTGGAGCTGTCCCTGGGCACCCTGTTCGGCGAGCTCACTCCCTCGCCCGACGCCAGGAGCATCCTGAGCACGTTGCGGGCGGCCACACCGGCGGCCCCCGCCAAGCTGGACCCCGCCCTGCTCACCGCGGCGGGCACCACCGGCTGCTGAGCTCTGCGCCTCAGCGCAGGCTGGCCGGGGTGTGTGCGGCCAGCAGGGTGCACAGCTCGTCGTGCACCCCGGGAGCACTGGCGACCACGAGCTGACCGCGCGTGCCCGGCTCGGGCAGCAGCAGCCGGGCCCCCGCCTCCTCGGCGACCAACGAGCCCGCCGCCCAGTCCCAGGGGTGGGTGCCGTGCTCGTAGTAGGCGTCCAACCACCCCGCGGCGACCGAGCAGAGGTCGAGCGCCGCCGAACCTGCTCGACGCACGTCGCGGACTCGAGGCAGCACCTCGCCCAGCAGGGCGCCCTGTGCGCTGCGTCGTAACGGGTCGTAGGCGAATCCGGTGCCGACCAGGGCCAGGCGCGCCTCGTCCACGCCCGTGCAACGGATGCGGACCCCGTCCAGGGTGGCCCCGGCGCCGCGCGCCGCCGCGAAGACGCGGGCGGCGGCGACGTCGACCACCGCACCGGCGACGCTGACCCCGTCCCGCTGCACTCCGACCGAGACGGCGTAGACGGGCAGGCCGTAGAGGAAGTTGACCGTGCCGTCGATCGGGTCGAGCACCCATCGCAGGCCACCGGTGTCGGCCGGGTCGCCGCCGCCCTCCTCGCCCAGCACCGCGTCGTCAGGACGCAACCGGGCGAGCTCGGAGCGCAGCAGCTGTTCGGACTCCGTGTCCACGACGGTCACCGGGTCGGTCTCGGTGCTCTTGGTGCGCACCGACGCCAGCGACGTCCCGACGGTGCCGTCTCCGGAACCGAACACCTCCCGTCGCCGCCGCCGGACCAGCTCGGCCGCGCGGAGGCCGAGGTGAACCGCCAGCTCGCGCAGGGCGAGCACGTCGGGGTCGGGGTCGTGCGCGGCGGGTAGTGATGCGGTCCTCACCCCGCCCACTATGGTCGCTGCGGTCACCGTGCGGGGCGTCGGTGACGCCATCGGCGAACAGGAGCAGGCAGTGGCGAAGCAGCCAGGTCCGGAGTTCAAGCGGGCGGCGGAGGGGACCGAGGAGCGCTCGTCGCAGCACGGCTTCGACACCGTCCTGCCGGCGGCGGGGACGCACGCCTTCGGCATCGACGTCGGGGGCAGCGGGATCAAGGGCGGGATCGTCGACCTCGACACCGGAGAGCTCATCGGGGATCGGCAGCGCATCGACACCCCCCAACCGGCCACCCCGGACGCCGTCGCCACGACCGTCACCGAGCTGGTCGGCCGCTTCGACTACGACGGTCCGGTCGGGCTCACCCTGCCCTGCGTGATCAAGGCGGGGACGGCGCGGACCGCGGCCAATGTCGACCCGGCCTGGATCGGAACCGACGCACTGGCGTTGTTCACCACGGCCCTGCCCGGTCGCACGCTCACCGTGCTCAACGACGCCGACGCCGCCGGCATGGCCGAGAACCGCTACGGAGCGGGGAAGGGGGTCGACGGGGTGGTGGTGCTGCTGACCTTCGGCACCGGTATCGGCTCGGCGGTCATCCAGGACGGCGTGCTGCTGCCCAACACCGAGCTGGGCCACCTGCAGGTGCACGGCCACGAGGCTGAGCACCTGGCGGCGGCGTCGGTGAAGGAGGCCAAGGGCCTGTCCTGGCAGGACTGGGCGCCGCGGGTGTCGGAGGTGCTGCGCACGTTGGAGGACCTGTTGTGGCCCGACCTGTTCATCCTCGGCGGCGGGGTGTCGCGCAAGGCCGAGAAGTGGATCCCGCTGCTGGAGAACCGAACCCCGGTGGTCGGGGCCTCGCTGCGCAACACCGCGGGAATCGTGGGCGCCGCCCTGGCCGTCGCTACCGGGGTCGCGCCCTGAGTCGGACCCCGTACCCGGGAGCAGTCGTTACAATGGGACTGGGCCGTACCTGAGGGCCGGCCCCGACCACACGACCTCTCCGTCGGAGCAAGACCCTCCGGCGTGATGCCGCACGACATCGTCGCGAAAGGGCGTACGTGGCAGCGACCAGCTCCAGCAAGACCATCGAGGCACCGGTTGCCGAGGACGTGAGCACCGGCACCGCGAGTTCCGGTACCGCGAAGCGCAGCCCGGCCAAGAAGGCCCCCGCGGCCAAGGCCCCGGCCAAGAAGGCCCCCGCGGCGAAGGCGCCGGCCAAGCGGACGACGGCGACCGTCAAGAAGGCTGCCGGCGACGCTCCTGCGGTCGAGGAGGCCGCCGCGGTGGCTGCCGCCCCGGCCAGCTCCGTCGAGGCCAGCACGGTCGAGGCCAGCACCGTCGACCTGGCCGACGTCGATGGTGAGAGCGACGTCGTCGAGGTCGTGGCGGTCGGCGCTGCCGGCGCCGACGACAAGGACGAGGTCGACACCGAGCCCTCCGACAAGGACAAGGCCTCCGGGGACTTCGTCTGGGACGAGGAGGAGTCCGAGGCACTGCGCCAGGCGCGCAAGGATGCCGAGCTCACCGCCTCGGCTGACTCGGTCCGTGCCTACCTCAAGCAGATCGGCAAGGTGGCGCTGCTCAACGCCGAGGAGGAGGTGGAGCTCGCCAAGCGCATCGAGGCCGGTCTCTACTCCACCGAGCGCATGCGCGTCATGGCCGAGAAGGGCGAGAAGCTCACGGTGCCCGTCCGGCGGGACCTGACGTGGATCACGCGCGACGGAAACCGGGCCAAGAACCACCTGCTCGAGGCCAACCTGCGCCTGGTGGTGTCCCTGGCCAAGCGCTACACCGGACGCGGCATGGCCTTCCTGGACCTCATCCAGGAGGGCAACCTCGGGCTGATCCGCGCGGTCGAGAAGTTCGACTACACCAAGGGCTACAAGTTCTCCACCTACGCGACGTGGTGGATCCGCCAGGCCATCACCCGGGCCATGGCCGACCAGGCCCGCACCATCCGCATCCCGGTGCACATGGTGGAGGTCATCAACAAGCTCGGCCGCATCCAGCGCGAGCTGCTCCAGGACCTGGGCCGCGAGCCCACCCCGGAGGAGCTGGCCAAGGAGATGGACATCACCCCGGAAAAGGTGCTGGAGATCCAGCAGTACGCCCGGGAGCCCATCAGCCTGGACCAGACCATCGGCGACGAGGGTGACAGCCAGCTCGGTGACTTCATCGAGGACTCCGAGGCCGTGGTCGCGGTGGACGCGGTCAGCTTCACCCTGCTGCAGGACCAGCTGCAGTCCGTGCTGGCGACGCTGAGCGAGCGTGAGGCGGGCGTGGTCCGGCTGCGCTTCGGCCTCACCGACGGACAGCCGCGCACCCTGGACGAGATCGGCCAGGTCTACGGGGTCACCCGCGAGCGGATCCGGCAGATCGAGTCCAAGACGATGTCGAAGCTCCGCCACCCGTCGCGGTCGCAGGTGCTTCGGGACTACCTGGACTGATTCTCTCCATCAGCGCAGAAAGCCGTCGTCCACACAGTGGGCGGCGGCTTTCGCGTATCTGGTCGCGAACATTCGGGCGGAATCGGTTCGGTAGGCAATAGCATTTCGGCAGGCACTATCGGTTCGACAAGCACGCGAAGGGGACGATCAAAGCTTTGGAGGCCCGAATTTCCCATCCTCGTTCGGGGCATAGTCGACGACT
This sequence comes from Mycobacteriaceae bacterium, assembly GCA_039923155.1. Taxonomy (GTDB): domain Bacteria; phylum Actinomycetota; class Actinomycetes; order Mycobacteriales; family Mycobacteriaceae; genus Rhodococcus_D. Next base: position 21,142 of record JBDTDI010000296.1, read on the forward strand.
CCGACGACCGCGGACGTGGGCAGCGGCCCGTAGAGATGCGGAAAGTGCATCGCTTCCGGATCCCCCGGCACGCCGGGCTCCCAGCGCACTGGTGATCCGAGACGGTCAGGGTCCACGATAAGCAGGACCACATCGGTTCGTCCCGCGAATAGCCTGTTGGCGGGCAGATGGACCTGGTCCGGCGTGGACAGGTGCACGAACCCGATGTCGTCGAAACCGGGCGGCCGTATTTCGCTGGAAGCGCGCACGGACAACCATTCTTCGATGCTGCACATGTGGAGCAGAACGGACGAGGTCTTGGTCACGTCGTCATCGTACGAGACAGGTACGCCGAATCGACTCGTGGACAATCGTT
>JBDTDI010000297.1:0-6287 GCA_039923155.1 Mycobacteriaceae bacterium
GGGCGACGTCCTCGCCGCTGAGCTGCCGTCCCCGGGCGACGTTGCCGCGGATGGTGGCCTTGACCTGGTCAGGGTGGCGCGAGACGACCTCGCCGAGCGAGGCGACGAACATCCACGCTCGCAGCACCTCGAAGACCTCGTCGGCGTCGTCCAGGTCCGGGCACGCGTCCTCGACGCGTGCGCCCAGGTCCGTGAACACCGCCGGCACCGTGCCCAGCGCCTCCCGCACCGCGGGATCGACCGGGACCCGGCCACCCAGGTCGGGGGCCCACGCGACCCGAAGACCGTTGAGCCCGAGCGGCAGGGGCGCGGCGAAGGCCTCGCCCGGCTCCCCCAGGGAGATCGGCACCCGTGGGTCCGGACCGGCCAGCACTGACAGCGCGAGAGCGACGTCGCCGACGGTGCGGGCCATCGGCCCCTGCACGCTCAGCGTCGCCCACCCGAGCTGCGTCGGGTGGCTGGGCACCCGCCCCGGGGTGGGGCGTAGACCGACGACGTTGCAGAAGGCGGCGGGGTTGCGCAGCGAGCCACCCATGTCGCTGCCCTCGGCCAGCGCGATCATGCCCGAGGCGAGCGCGGCGGCGGCACCCCCGCTGGATCCGCCGGCGCTCACGTCGAGCCGGTAGGGGTTGCGGGTGGTGCCGAACACGGTGTTGAAGGTGTGCGACCCGGCCGCGAACTCCGGGACGTTGGTCTTGCCCACCCGGATGGCCCCCGCGGCACGCAGCCTCGCGACCACCAGCTCGTCCTCGGTGGGTATGAAGTCGGCGTGCAGGGGCGAGCCCCAGGTGGTGCGCATCCCCCCGGTCAGGTGTGTGTCCTTGTGCGCCACCGGAAGCCCGTGCAGGGGGCCGGTTGCCTCTCCTCGGGCGGTCGCCTCGTCGGCGGCCCGGGCCTGCGCCCGCGCCCCCTCGGCGTCCAGGGTGACGATGGCGTTCACCCCGGGGTTGGTGGCGTCGATGCGCTGCAGGTGCGCCTCGAGCAGCTCGCGGGCGGAGACCTCACGGCGGCGCACCATCGCGGCCAGCTCGGTCGCGGGGGTGAAGCAGAGGTCGTCGGTCGCCGCCGATGCGTGCGCGCCCGGCCCGGTCGCCGCGCCCGGCTCGCTCACAGTGCCCGTGCCCGGCGCGCGAGCTCGGCCAGCGCCGCGGGAAAGACTTCCGCCGGCGGGGTGACGAGCCCGGCGCCGACCTGCCCGGTACCCGCAACCTTGCCGGCCATGCCGGTGTTGATCTGCGGAAGGATCTGCGTGCGCACGACCAGGCTGACGTCGATCCCGACCGGGGTGCCGCGGAAGTCGAGCACCGGCACGGAGAACATCGGGTGCTCGGCGAGGGTGATCTCGTACATGCGGCGCGTGTTGGCCAGGGCGTCGGCCACCGTCCCCCCGACGAACCGCACGATGGCCGGGGCCGCCGCCATCGCGAAGCCCCCGAGGCCGGCGGTCTCGGTGATGGCGGAGTCGCCGATGTCGGGGTTGGCGTCGGCCGGACCGTAGTCGCCGAGGAACAGCCCGTCGGGCACCTCGGCGGGACCGGTGAACCAGGTGCTGCCGGTGCCGGAGACCTGGATCCCGAAGTCGGTGCCGTTGCGGGCCATGGCCACGACCATGGTCGAGCCGGGGATGTCGCGCGCCGCGTCGAGGGCGAGCTTGCAGGCCGGCATGGCCAGGTTGAGGAAGAAGTGGTCGTTGCCCCCGACGAAGCGGGCCACCTCGGCGAGGTCGGCAGTGGGAAACCCGGAGGAGATGATCGCGGGCATCAGCTCCCGCAGCAGCATCAACGTGCCCGCCCGGTTGCGGTTGTGCGCCTCGTCGCCCATCTGCACCATCTGCGCCAGGATCGCGGTGACGTCGATCGGCCCGTGGGCACGGATCGCCGTCTGCAGCACCGGGCCCAGCACCGAGGACATCCAGCGCAGCCGGGTGATGACCTCCGCGGAGTAGGCGCCGTAGCGCAGCACCTTGCCGAGGCCCTCGTTCAACGAGCAGTAGGTGCGACGCCCGCTGGCCGGGTCCTCGATGACGAACACCCACATCGACGCCGAGACCACCCCCGCCATGGGGCCGACCGCGTCGTGGTGGTGGCACGGATCCAGCGTGATCTCCCCGCGCCGGACCATCTCGCCGACCAGCTCGGGGTCGGTGACCAGGTTCTCGAACACCGCAGCCCCCATCAGGGCGCCGCGCATCGGCCCGGAGGCCCGCTCCCAGTCGATCGGGGGCCCGGCGTGGAGGAGGTCGGTGGGTGCGAGGCCCAGGGCCTCGGCGGCCGGCACCACGTCGACGACCAGGGCGCGGACGGCCAGCATCCGCTCCACCGCCTGGGCGTTGGCCGGCCCGCGCCGCGCGTCGGCGAGCACGGCGTCCAGGTCGTCGGTGGTGCCCGCCATCGGAGGGGCCCAGTCGACGCGGGTGACCCGCGCGGCCTGACTCTGCGCGGCGTCGGCGAACAGGTCGGCCCCGGCGGTGATCAGCTGGAGGTCGCGGCGCAGGAGCTGGGTCGCTGGGGGCTGGGTCGCTGAGGGTTGGGTCGCTGAGGGTTGGGTCACGGTCGTCTCGCAATCGTCTCGCACGCGAACCGGGCGGCTTGCGCGTTGGAGGTGAACACGTGGGCCCCGGCCTCGTTCAGGGCCCGGGCCTGGGCGGTGAGGTCCTGGGGGTCGCCCGTGGCGCCGATCAACGAGACCACGACGATGACACCACCTCGGTCGTCACCTTGGTCGTCACGGTGACCGTTGCTGCTGCTCCGGGCCGCGGTGATCGCCGGGGCCAGCTCGGCGGCCGGATCGGGGTGGGCGCCGTGGCCGAGCACGACGTCGAGCAGGATCACGGCGGTACCCGGATCTTCGGCTTCGGTGGCGAGGCGCTGCAGGCGCAGCGACTGGTCGATCATCGGGTGCGGGCGCCCGGCGGTCAGCTCGTCGTCGCCGAAGTCGATCATCGCGTGCCCGGTGGCCGGCGCACGGGCATCGAGACGCCACTGCGGACGCAGGGGGATGTTCGACGCGATCTCGCCCAGGCGCTCGCTGGCGATGACCATGGCCTCGTCGCACAGCGTGCCGCCGGCGAACAGCCCGCGCAGCGACCCCGCCCGGGCTGCCTGCGGTGGGCCCGGCCAGCACACCCACTCCGGGACGTCAGCCCCCACCGCCTGCAGCACGCGCTCGGCGGTGGCGGTGAGGTCAGCGCGCCCGGCACCGAGCAGCGCGAAGTGCACCGGAGTCGACAACGTGGCCGCGTAGTCCGCCAGAGCCGCCGCGACGGCGGGTGCCGGCGGCTTGGAGACGACCACGATCACCTCGGTGGCCGGGTCGGCGTCCAGCGCCGCGAGCGCGGCGCGGGTGGAGCGCCCGGCCACCTCGGCGCTGAGGTCGCGGCCACCGACTCCGAGGGCAGCGGACACCCCGACACCCGCCGCGTCGAGCAGGCAGAGGATCTGCTGCGCACCGGTGCCCGACGCGGCGACCAGGCCGACCGGGCCCGGCGCGACGGTGTGGGAGAAGCCCAGCCCGACACCGCCGACGACCGCGGTGCCGCAGTCGGGACCGAGGACTAGCAGGCCACGCTCGGCCGCGGTGTCCTTGAGCAGGATCTCCTGCTCCACGGTGACGTTGTCGGAGAAGATCATCACGTCGCAGCCGGCGTCGAGGGCGTCTATCGCCTCGACGAAGGCGTGCTGACCCGGCAGGGAGATCAGCGCCAGCGCGGGGCCCGTGCTGCGGACGGCGGCGGACACCGTCCGCGGCGGCTGCTCGGCCGACGATCCACCCGACGGGTCCGGACGGGCCGACAACGCCTCCGCGACGACGGCGAGAACACCGGCCAGGGCTTCGTCGTCCCGGGCCCGCACGGCCACCAGCAGGTCGTTCGGTCCGATGCCGGTGGGCTCGTCGAAACCCATGCCCCGCAGCAGGTCCAGGTTGAGCTCGGTGGCCATCGCCACGAGGACGCCCTCGGCACCGTCGGCCGCGCCGGCCTTGCGGGAGACCTGCATCAGCGTCACCGAGTCTGCGTACGCGCCCGATCGCGCCTCGACATGTCGTGCAGTCACCGGTGGCCTCCGTGGGGGGTGGACAGAACGGACGGGTAACGGTTGACGGCATGCTCGCCCGCGAGCAGCACACCCCAGGCCAGCCCCGCACCGGAGGTGTGCCCGACGCGCAGCAGCGCAGCGGCCACCCCCACCAGCCGCTCGCGCGCGGTGTCGGCGGGGGCGGTGTCGTCAAGGGCGGGGTCGGTGAGCACGTGGACGAGCTCGACGAGCTCGCCCACCGCCTCACCCCGGGCGGCGTGTCGCAGCAGCTGGGCGGACAGGGCGCTGGTGGCCTGCGGTGCGCGCGCAGCCACGGCGGCTCGCACCGGGTGGATCTCCAGCCCGAAGGCCCCGGCGCCGAGCAGGTAGCCGGCGAGCACGTCGTCGCCGCTGGGGGTGAGGCCGGGCCCACGCCCGAGCAGCCCGGCAACGGCCGTCGGGTCCGCGTGCTCGGCCAGGCGGTCCAACCGGTGCGGCTCGAGGCCCAGCTCGCACGGGGTGAGCAGCGACCGAAGCTCGGCGAGTGCGCCGGGTCCCGGACTGCCCGTGCGCACCCGCAGCGGCGCCCACTGCCGCGCCGCGACGACGGTGACCAGCCCGTCCGGTCCGGCCCACTCGACGCGGTGGTTGCCGACCACGGCGTTCTCCTGGACCCGAGCGGCGTGCGCAGGGGCGATCCGCGTCAGGGGCAGCTCGGCCCTCGTCGAGGCCAGCACCAGTCCGCAGGGCAGCCGCACGGCATCGGAGCCGAGGACGGCGAACACGGTGGGGTGTGGCCCGGTCGTGGTGAGGTACAACGCTGCGTCGACGGCCCCCAGCCAGTGCGCGGCCTGGGGTGCTCCCGCCGTGACCGCACGGATGGCGGTGCTGCAGGCACCTGGAATTTTCATGATGCCGGGACGCTAACGCCCACGCGTACGGTCGCCCCATGGAAGATGTTGCCAACGTTGGGGCGCCGCAGGCACGGGATCTGCCAGCGCGCATCGGCTACGCGTTGGCGGTTCGAGAGCTGATCACCCTGCCCAGCCTGGCCGGCTCGACGCTGGTGGCCGGGGGCGGTGGTCTGGACGGGATCGTCAGCCGGGTCAACGTCATCGAGGTCCCCGACATCCTGCCGTGGGTGAAGCCGAACGCGCTGCTGCTGACCACCGGGTTCCCGCTCCGGTTCGCGGACTCCGGCCAGCCGTTCGCGCCGCGGGCGCTGGTCGATCTCATCGAGGGCCTGGCCCGGCGCGGTGCGGCAGCGCTCGGCGTCAAGGCGGGCCGCTACCTCGACGAGCTTCCCCGCGCGATGATCGACGCGGCCGAGGGCCTCGACTTCCCGTTGTTCCTCATCCCTCGGGAGGTGGGTTTCGACGAGGTGATGTCCGAGGTCTTCCTGCACCTCGTCGACCGCCAGGCGTGGGCGCTGGACGTCGCCGACCGGACGCACCGGGCCCTGACCACGATCGTCCTGGAAGGAGGCGACCTGCCGCAGATCGCCGACGAGGTCGCGGCGCTGTTCGAGGCGGCGGTGCTCATCTGCTCACCCGACGGACGCGTGCAGGCCACCGCAGGGTCACCGACCGACCGTCAGGCGCTGGCGGCGCTGCCGTTGTTCGACTCCTCCGGTCGGCTGCGCACCGAGCAGCTGCACCACGGGTTGCAAGCCAGCACCGACGAGCCACCGGGTCAGATCGCGGTCGCCCCGGTGATCGCCGGTGGCACCGACCACGGCCTGATCGTCGCCTACGCGCGCAGTGGCGGCCTCGGACCCGTGACGGTGCAGGCGCTGGAGCGGGCCGCGACCGTGGTGGCCCTGGCCGTCACCAAGCGGCTCGCCGTGTCGGCCGTCGAGTCCAAGTTCCGCGGCGACTTCCTCCGCGACGTGCTCGCCGGCAACGCGGGTTCACCGGAGCAGGTCGCCCAGCACTGCGCCCAGCTCGACTGGGACGTGGACCGCGCCATGGTGGTCGTCGTCGCCCAGCTCGACCCGGGCGCAGCCTCCCCGGGTGACGCGACACCGCCGCCGGTGTCCGCCCGCCTGCCGCAGGAACGGCTGACGGCCGCGTGGCAGCAGGTGGTCCGGCGCCGGGACCGGGCCGCTCCCGTCGTCGGCTTCAGCCACGAGGTGGTGGCCCTGATGCCCGTCGGTGACCACGACGCCGCCGACGTCGTCGAGGAGCTGGTCGGGGCGGTGACCGGCGACCGGGGTGGGGGCAGGCACTCCTTCAGCACCGGCGTGAGCCGGGTGATCGGCTCGGTCGCCGAGCT
>JBDTDI010000298.1:0-16974 GCA_039923155.1 Mycobacteriaceae bacterium
ATCCCGAGGTGTTCGCGCAACCGCTCCATGTCGCCGATGAGGTGCTCGGTGGTGTTCACCGACAGGTCCGTGCCCGGGTCGCTGGCGTGCGGGGTGCTCTGTCCGCAACCCCTTTGGTCGAGCAGGATCATCCGGTAGGCCGGGTGCAGGGCGCGGGCCATGTCGGTGCTGCACCCGGAACCCGGGCCGCCGTGGACCATGAGGACGGGCTTGCCGCGGGGATCACCGTGCTGGGAGTAGTGGACGCGGTTGCCGTCGCCGACCTCGAGCATCCCGTCGTCGTAGGGCTCCCGGCGGTCCCTCGGCGCGTCGTCCACCCCGCACACGGTAGATCGCGGTCCCGTTTCGGGTCGTTCTGGGTGATCATGTCCTGATGAGGACCGTCGACCGCTCGGTCGTCGTGGGACGCCCCGTCGGACGGGAGCGCGAGCTGGCGCTGCTGGCCGGCGCGTGGGCCGCCGCCCGGCGCGGGCAGGGGGGCACGGTGGCGCTCGCTGGTGAGGCGGGCATCGGCAAGACACGGTTGTCGCACGCCGCCGTCGTCACGGCGGCGGACCAGGACGGGCTGGTGCTTCGGGGTCGCGCGGTGGCGACCGGGGTGCCGGCGGCGTTCCGGCCCCTGGCGGAGGCCCTGTGCGCTGCCGTGCGGACGGTGGGCCTGCCCGGTGCGGCCGAGCTGGTTCCGTTTCGCGCGCTGCTGGGGCGGCTGGTTCCCGAGTGGGCGTGCGCCGAGCGGGGTGACCCGGACAGCTCGATCGTGCCGCTCGCCGAGGCGGTGTTGCGGTTCCTCCGGGTGGTGGCCGGATCGCGAGGTGCTCTGCTGGTGCTGGAAGACCTCCACTGGGCGGATCCGGGGACGTTGGCCGTCGTGGAGTACCTGGCGGACAACCTGACGGCCGAACGGGTGCTCTGCGTGTTCACCGTCCGCGACGACGAGGACAGCGACGGGTGGGTGCTGACTCGCCGGTTGGCCGCGAGGCGGGTCTGTGAGCTGGCGGTGCTGCGCCGCCTCGGCCCGGTGGACGTGGCCGAGATGGTGGCTGACTGCCTGCACGTGCGGCCGGCACCGGAGCCGGCTCTCACGGTGACCAGCAGGGCCGCGGGCGTGCCCCTGCTGGTCGAGGCGATGCTGGTGAGTGCGGTGAAGGAGGGCAGGCTGGTGCAGGACCGCCACGGGTGGCGCCTCACCGACCTGGCGGTCGCCCCAGCTCCGACGAGCTACGTCGATGGTGTGCGGCTGCGGCTGGCCGGGCTGGACCGGATGGAAGTCACCGTGGTGCGCGCGGCCGCCGCGTTGGGGGCCTTCGACACCGACCTGTTGGCGGACACGGCCGGCACCGACGAAGGACGTGTCGCGAGCACGCTCGCCGCCTGCGTGCGGGTTGGTCTGGTCACGGTGGACGGCGACTCGCCCGGGTTCGGCTTTCCTCACGTCCTGACCGCCGAGGCGATCAACGCTTCGTTGCTGCCCCCGGAACGGGTCACCTTGTGTGAACGGGCCCTGACGGCCCTCACCGAGCGGCGCCCGGGGCTGCTAGGAGCCTGGTGCGAGATCGCCGCCGAGCTGGCCGAGGGGGCCGGGCACCGGGCTCGCGCGGCTGCGCTGCTGCGCCAGCTGGCCCGCCGTGAGCTGTGCTCCGGCGACCTGGGCAGGTCCAGGGTCACCCTCGAGCGCGCTCGCAGGCTGGGCGCGACCGACGCTCCGACGGCGACCGCCGTGGAGCAGGAGCTCCTGGAGGTCCTGACGCTGGTGGGCGACCACGGCGCGACGATGGAGGTCGGCACCGCGCTGCTCGCCCGGCTGGCGGCGGGGCCGGACGACGATTCGCGGCGCGCTGCGGTTCATCTGCAGCTCGCTCGGGCCGCGGTCGCCGCGAGCCGCTGGAGGCAGGCCCGGGCGCACGTCGAGCTCGCTCGAACCGGGCTGGCCCAGGATCCCCGTGACCTGAGCTGCCGCCTCGACGCCGTGGACGCGGCGGTCGCCGTGGGGGAGTGCGATCTAGGTCGAGCCCGTGAGCTCGCCCAGCGGGCCAGGGCGGTGGCGGAGGCGGAGTCGCTCGCCGACGTCGCGTGCGAGGCGTGGGGGGTGCTGGGGCGTTGTCACCGCCCGCACGACCTGGCCGCCGCGGATGCCGCCTTCGCTCGCCAGCACGACGTTGCGGTCCGAGCCGGAATGGCGTGGTGGCGGGTGCGAGCCCTGCACGAGCGGGGCGTCGTCGAGCTGCTGCGCAGCGGGGCGACCGATCGGCTGACCCAGGCGCGCGACGCGGCCGTCCAGCTCGGCGCCGTGGCTGCCCAGGCGGCAATCGAGGTGCACCTGTGCATCGGCCTGGTGCTGCACGGCGGGGGACCGGGAGCCGAGGACGCGGCCTCACGCACGGCCGAGCTGAGCCGAGGTTGTGGACTAGGTCAGCTGCGCGCGGCCGCGCTCGGGCTGCTGGCGGTGGAGCACGCCCGCGCCCGCCGGGGCCCAGAGCTGGACCGCGTGCTCGCCGAGGCCGTCGGCTGCGTCGAGGACGACGCTGATCTGCCGGCGATCGCGGTGTGGGCCCGGGCCGTGCAGGCTCTGGTCGTCGATGACCGGGCCACGGCGCTGGTGCACCTCGGCGCCGCCGAGGTCCTTGCGCCGACGCAGGGCCGAGGCGTGAACCCGGCGACCGCGTGGTGGGTGCTGCTGAGGGTGGTGGACGCCGACGGGGCCGAGGCTGCGCTGGCCCACGGCCGTCGCGACGGAGGGCCGGTCGATGTGGTGACCCGCGGATTCCTCGGCTTCGCCGACGCGATCGTGTCGGGCCGGGCCGGGCACGCCGAGGAGGCCACGCAGGCGGTCGAGGTCGGAGCGCAGCTGCTCGGTGAGCTCGACTGGGTGCGCCACTTCGGGCTGCGCTGGGTGTCGCAGGCGGCAGTGACCGACGGGTGGGGCCGACCGGTGCCGTGGCTGCGCGAGGCGGAGGCGTTCTTTGCCGTCGAGGCTCAGCCGTGGCTGACCGAGGCGTGTCGGTCGCTGCTGCGTCGCACCGGCACGCCGATCCCGCGTCGCCGCGAGGCCGACCGCGGGGTTCCTGGCCCCCTGCGTGACCACGGGGTCACCGCGCGCGAGTTCGAGGTTGTCGCCCTGCTGGCCGAGGGGCTGCCGAACGCGGTCATCGCGCAGCGGCTGTACCTGTCGCCCCGGACGGTGGAGCGTCACATCGCGAACGTGTGTGTGAAGGTCGGGGTCGACCGTCGTGCGCAGCTCGTCGCGCTCGGGGCCCGCACCGTGCGCGGCTGACCCGCTGAATGGGGGCCGCGACGACGGAGCTGACGGCTGCCCCCCACAAGGCTGGCACGCCGCGGCGGGACCCTCATCGGATCACTCGATCGAGTGAAGACGGTGTGAAGCGAACGGACCGACGGAGGACCTTGATGAGAACCAGCCTGGCCAGGAGGGGAACGCTCGTCGCGACGGTCGCGGCCGTCACGGTGGCTCTGCTGCCCGGCGTCGCCGCGGCGTCGCCGTCCCAGACGTCGGCGCCCGTGGTGGTGGTGTCCGGCCTGAACAACCCGCGCCAGCTGTCCCTGGTCGACGGCGTGGAGCTGTTCATCGCCGAGGCCGGTCGGGGTGGTCCGACGGTGGTGCCCGGTGGTGGGCCGGAGGGTCCCTCGTCCGTGGGTACGACCGGCTCGGTCAGCGTGGTGCTGCTGCCCCAGCTGGCGCACAACCAGAAGCCCTGGCGCGTGCTCACCGGTCTTCTCTCCGCTGCGGCGCCGGACGGCAGCGGGGCGACCGGCTCGGCCAGCGTGTCCGCGCGCGGCCTGTTCGGACCGCTCTACGTCGCAGAGACGTTCGTCCCGCCGACCGTCCTGCCGGACGCGCTGAACCGGACGCAGAACGGCAAGCTGCTGCGCGCACGTCCCTTCGGACCGGTGTCGCCGGTCGCCGACATCAGCGGCTACGAGGCGAAGAACGACCCCGACGGGAAGGGCGTGGACTCCAACCCGTACGCGGTGCTCGCGCTGCGCGACGGGCAGCTCGTCGCCGACGCGGCCGCCAACGACGTGTTGCGGGTCGACGCCCGCGGCCGCATCAGCGTGTTCCACGTCTTCGCCAACGTGCGGACGGGACCGTGCGCCATGCAGAGCGACCCGACGCCGGACTTCCCGGGCTGCAACTTCGTGCCGACCTCGCTGGCCACGGACCGCTCGGGCAACGTGTACGTGGGCAGCCTGTCCTCGCTGGTGCCGGGCCAGGCGCGGGTGGTCAAGCTCGACCCCTCCGGCAGGCGGGTGCTGAAGGTCTGGGGTGGCTTCACCGCGGTGAACGGCCTCGCCGTCGACCGGCAGGGCGCGGTGTACGTCAGCCAGCTGTTCGGGGCGCAGGCGAACCCTGCCGGGCCGGGCTCTGCGGGCGTGCTGACCAAGGTCTCGCCCAACGGCGCACGGACCAACGTCGACGTGCCGCTCCCGGGGGGTGTCGCGGTGGACGCGCTGGGCAACGTGTTCGTCTCCGCGTTCTCCATCGCCCCCGACACCGGTCTCGGTGGACCCGGGACCAGCGGGCAGGTCTGGAGGCTCCGGTTCTAGCGGGTCACCGGGCCTGGGAGGTGGAGGACATGTGGAAGTCGGGGATCCGCATCGGAGGCAGCGCCGTGCGGGTGAACCAGTCCTTCCACTCCCGGGCCAGGGTGCGCTCGGTGGCACCGACCTCGGTGACCCGCCGCAGCAGGTCCAGAGGACTCTCGTTGAACCGGAAGTTGTTCACCTCACCGGTGACCTTGCCGTCCTCGATGAGGTACACCCCGTCGCGGGTCAGCCCGGTGACCAGCAGGGACGCCGGGTCGACCTCGCGGATGTACCACAGGCAGGTCAGCAGCAACCCCCGCTCGGTGCCCGCCACCATCTCGGAGATGTCGGCGTCACCGCCCCCGGTCAGCAGCAGGTTGTCCCCGGGCACGGCCACCGGGGCGCCGAAGGTCGCCGCCGCAGCCCGCGGATAGATCAGCGCGTTCACCACCCCGTCCTTGACCAGCTCGACCCGCTCGGCGGCCAGGCCGTTGTCGAACACCGAGATCTCGTCGCTGGACCCGGTGGTGGCCACGAACGGCGTGTACTCCAGGCCCGCCGCGGTGGGGTCGAAGGCCAGCGTCAGGGGCAGGTCGGTCAGCTTCTCTCCGACCCGGGTGCCGCCCGCGCGTGACAGGGCCGTGTGCCCCTCCTGGGCCCCCCGGCCCTCCATCGACCAGGCCAGGTAGATCATCAGGTCCGCGGCCGCCGACGAGGGCAGCAGCGTCTCGTAGCGCCCTGCCGGCAGCTCCACCTGACGCCGGCCCCAGCCCAGGCGCACCGCCAGGTCGTCCAGGACGGCCTCGAGGTGGACGTCGGTGAAGTCTCGGGTGCCCGCCCCGCCCCACGCGCTGGAGGTGTCCTGCTTCGCGTTGACCTCGACCGAGCCGGTGGGCTGGGTGAACCGTCGACGCAGGCCGGTGGAGCTGCCCAGCCAGGTGGTGTCCACCTGGTGCTGGGCGAAGCCGAACAGCTGTGGGCCCGAGGCGAACCCGGCGCCCAGCTCGCCGACCAGGGTGTCGAAGACGGTGATGTCGGTCTGCGCGGGGGCCAGCGCCCAGTCGTCGGGCTCGCCGGAGCCGGTCACGAGCGGGGCGGCGTCACGCGCCGGCCCGGCCGCGCGCGCCGCGTCCTCGCTGGCGCGCACCACGGCGGTGACGTCGGCGGCCTCCACGCTGGTGGAGCTGACCACCCCGACGCTGGTGCCGAGCACGCTGACCACCGCCCAGGAGCGTGACGTGGACACCCCGTTGGTGGTCATCGTGGAGTTCGCCCACCGCAGCGAGGCCTCCGAGGAGTCGGTGACCAGCACGACGCAGCCGTCGGCGACGGAGGCGGCCAGCGCGGTGTCGACGAGGTCTTGGGCGGGGATCATGACGCACCTTCGCTTCGGGTGTTGAGGACGTTGACGCCCCGGAACAGCGCCGACGGGCAGCCGTGGCTGACGGCGGCGACCTGACCGGGCTGGGCCTTGCCGCAGTTGAACGCGCCACCCAGCTGCCACGTCGAGGCCCCACCGACGGCCTCCATCGAGCCCCAGAACTCGGTGGTGGTGGCCTGGTAGGCGACGTCGCGCAGCTGCCCGGCGAGCTCGCCGTCGACGATGCGGTAGAAGTGCTGGCCGGTGAACTGGAAGTTGTAGCGCTGCATGTCGATCGACCACGACTTGTCCCCGACGACGTAGATGCCCTCCCGCACCCGTGAGATGAGCTCGGCGGTGGAGGTGTCCGCGGTCGGGTCGGGCTGCAGGCTGACGTTGGCCATCCGCTGGATGGGCACGTGGTGCGCCGAGTCGGCGTAGGAGCAGCCGTTGGAGCGCTCCAGGCCCATCCGGGGGGCGAAGACCCGGTCGAGCTGGTAGCCCACGAGCACCCCGTCGCGGACGAGGTCCCAGCTCTGGGCGGCCACGCCGTCGTCGTCGAAGCCGATCGACGCCAGGCCGTGGGTCTGGGTGCGGTCGGCGCGCACATTCATCACGTCGGTGCCGTAGCGCAGGGTGCCCAGCTGGTCGGGGGTGGCGAAGGACGTGCCGGCGTAGGCGGCCTCGTAGCCGATCGCCCGGTCGTACTCGGTGGCGTGCCCCACGGACTCGTGGATGGTCAGCCAGAGGTTGGTGGGATCGATGACCAGGTCGGTCGGTCCGGCGGTGACCGTGGGTGCCTTGACCTTCTCCGCGAGCAGCGCTGGGATCCGGGCCAGCTCGGCGTCCCAGTCCCAGCCGGTGTCCCCGTTGGTGCGCAGGTACTCCCAGCCGCGTCCCACCGGTGGGGCCAGGGTTCGCATGGTCTCGAAGGAGCCGGCCGCGGCGTCGACGGTGGTGGCCTCGATCTCCGGGTGCAGGCGGACCCGTTGCTGCACCGTGGCGGTGCCGGCCAGGTCGGCGTAGAACGTCTGCTCCTTGACCTGCAGGCACCGAGCGCTGACGTGGTCCACACCGTCGGCGGCCAGCAGCCGCTCGGAATACTCCGTGAGCAGCCCGACCTTGTCCGCGGTGGGCACGACGAACGGGTCCAGCTCGTAGTCCGAGACCCACACGGCGGGGGAGTCGATGCTGCCGTGCACCGGCTCGGCGGCCAGCTCGACGGTGTCGGTGTTCAGGCTGCGCAGCGCCCGTGCGACGTGCACCGCCCGGTCCGCGGTGTCCGCCGCAACCTCCGGGGTGAGCGCGCCGTGGCTGGCGAAGCCCCAGGTGCCCTCGACCACCACCCGCACGGCCAGGCCCACGCTGGCGTCGTTGGAGGCGGACTGCACGGCACCGTCACGCAGGCTCAGTCCCTGGGTCTGCAGGCGGTGCACCCGGACGTCGGCGTGCGTGGCCCCGAGCTCGCGGGCGCGGCTGAGCGCGGCGTCGGCGAGGGCGCGCAGGGGTAGGGCGAGGAAGTCGGGATCGACAGCACGGGGGCTCACCCGCTCGACGCTAACGGGTGCGCAACCGGCGCGCGTGGCGGGGCGCACACCCGGGCACCGCTACCTTCGGACCATGATCGAAGCTCAGCACCTCACCAAGGCCTTCGGCTCGACCAAGGCGGTCGACGACCTCAGCTTCTCCGTCCGGCCCGGCACGGTCACCGGTTTCCTCGGGCCCAACGGGGCGGGCAAGTCGACCACGATGCGGATGATCCTGGGGCTGGACCGACCCACCAGCGGGGGCGCCACCATCGGGGGCAAGCCCTACCACGAGCTGCAGAACCCGCTGCGTCAGGTCGGTGCCCTGCTCGACGCGAAGTGGGTGCACCCGAACCGCTCGGCGCGCTCGCACCTGCGCTGGATGGCGGCCTCCAACTCCATCCCGCGCACCCGGATCGACGAGGTGCTCGGACTCGTCGGGCTCAGCGACGTCGCCGGCAAGCGGGCCGGGCAGTTCTCCCTCGGCATGTCCCAACGGCTGGGCATCGCCGCAGCCCTGCTCGGCGACCCCGGCGTGCTGCTGTTCGACGAACCGGTGAACGGGCTGGACCCCGAGGGCATCGTGTGGATCAGGACCTTCATGCAGCGCCTGGCGGGGGAGGGCCGCACCGTGCTGGTCTCCAGCCACCTGCTCTCGGAGATGGCGCTCACCGCCGAGCACCTGGTGGTGATCGGCCGGGGCCGGTTGATCTCGGAGTCGACGACCAAGCACTTCGTGGACAGCGCCAGCGACTCGACCGTGCGAGTGCGCAGCCCGCAGATCGCCCAGCTGCACGACATCCTCGCCGGGCGGGGCCTGACGCCGCGTCCAGACGGTCCGGACGCCTTCGTGGTCAGCGGTTCGACCACCGAGGCGGTGGGCGAGCTGGCGGCGTCGGCGGGGCTGACGCTGCACGAGCTGAGCACGACGCAGGGCTCCCTCGAGGAGGCCTTCATGCAGCTGACCAGCGGTGACGTCCAGTACTCGAGCTCGACCGGCCCTCGACAACCCGGGCCCGCGCGACACCAGGAGGTACCGCGATGACCCTGCTCAACGTCGAGCGCATCAAGCTCACCTCGACCCGCAGCCCCTGGTGGTGTGCCGCCGTCACGGTGGTCCTGTCCGTCGGGTTCGCCTCGCTCATCGGCTACGGCAGCACCCAGACCGGCCCGGACGGTCAGCGGATCGCGCTGTCCGTGACCGACACACAAATCGGGGCGACCCAGCTCGGACTGGCGGTCGTGATGATCATGGCCACCCTGGCGGTCACCACCGAGTACCGCTTCGGGGTGGTCCGGACCACGTTCCAAGCCACCCCGAACCGCACCGCCGTCCTGCTGGCCAAGGCCGGGCTGCTCGCCCTGGTGGCCGCGGTCATCGCCGAGGTCGTCGCCTTCGCCAGCTTCTTCCTGGCCGCGGCGATCAGCAGGCGGGCGCTGACGTTGTCCTCGGCGGCCGACTGGCGGGCCGTGGCCGGTCTGGGCCTGGTCTACGCACTCGCCGCGATCCTCGCGGTGGCGGTCGGTTCGCTGCTGCGGCAGTCGGCGGGCGCGATCGCGGTGCTGCTGCTGTTCCCGCTGGCCGTGGAGAACCTGACCCAGCTCATCCCCAAGGTCGGTGACGACCTCTACAGCTGGATGCCGTTCGTGAACGCCAACCGGTTCCTCGGGCAGCTCAAGCTCGGTGACACCCTCGGCCCGTGGGGCAGCCTCGGGTACTTCGCGCTGGTCGTCGCCGTCCTGACGGTGATCGCCGTGGTGGTGGTCAACCGCCGCGACGCGTGAGGGTGACCGTCGGGGCACCATCGGTCGGGCCCGGGCGTTGTACCGGGTGAACAGTTCTCGTCCGCCAAGCTCGGTGTGACGTGACCCACCGGGAGGGTGCTCCGTGCCACTGCTGATCCCGCTCGCCTGGCTCGTCGTCGAGGTCGTGCTGCTGCTCCTGGTCGGTTCGTGGCTGGGCGTCGGCTGGACCCTGCTGGCCCTGCTGGGGACCTCTGTCCTCGGTGGCGTGCTGCTGCGCAACCAGGGACGACGCACGGTCGCGGCGCTGCGCGAGGCGCAGGCCCGCAACCGCAGCGGCGGGCGCGAGCTGGCGGACGGGGCGCTCGGCGGGGTGGGGGCGCTGCTGCTCGTGCTGCCCGGGTTCGGCACCGACCTGCTCGGGGTGCTCCTCGTCCTGCCGCCGACCCGGGCCCTGGTGCGGCCGTTGCTGGCCGCGTCACTGGGGCGCCGGATGCCGCTGGTGGGCGCGGCCGGGGGCAGGAACCGACCCCAGGGCCACGAGGTCATCGAGGGTGAGGTGGTGCCCACCGACGAGGGTGCCGCCCAGCCCCGGTTGCGGCCCCCGCCGCCGGGCCACGAGCAGCCCTGAACCACACTCGGCGCTCATGAGCACCATGCTTCTGGTGGGGGGCGCGATCTACAGCGCCGCGAACCCCGACGCGACCGCGATGGCGGTCACCGACGGCACCGTCACCTGGGTGGGCAGCGACGAGGTTGGCCGAGCGCTGCACCCGGGCGTCGAGGTCACCGATCTCGACGGTGCGTTCGTGGCCCCGGGCTTCGTCGACACCCACGTGCACGCCACGGCCGCCGGCACCGCGCTGCTCGGGCTCGACCTCACCGGGGTCGCGTCCCTGCGCGAGTGCCTGGAGCGAGTGACCGCACACGCGGCGGCCGAGCCCACCGGGGTGCTCTGGGGCCAGGGCTGGGACGACTCCACCTGGCCGGAGCAGCGCCCACCCACCCGGGCGGAGGTCGACGCGTGCGCACCCGACCGTGCGGTGTACCTGTGCCGGGTCGATGCGCACTCGGCACTCGCCTCCACCCCCCTGCTGCAGCGCGCCCCCGGGGTGACCCGAGCGGCGGGCTGGTCAGCCGAGGGACCGCTGAGCCAGGCGGCCCACCACCTGGTGCGGGAGGCCGCGCGGGAGGCGACGGGCCCGGGCCACCGGGCGCGTGCCCAGCTGGCCCTGCTGGACCACGCGGCGACGCAGGGCGTGGTCTGCGTGCACGAGTGCGGCGGTCACGAGATTGCCGGCCTGGACGACTTCCGTGAGCTCGTGGCGGGTGGTCACGGGGTTCAGGTCCGCGGCTACTGGGGCGAGGCGGTGACCACAGCCGCCGAGGCGGTCGAGGTGGTGGAGCGCACCGGTGCCCACGGGTTGGCGGGGGACCTGTTCGTGGACGGCTCGCTCGGCTCGCGCACGGCCTGGTTGCGCGAGCCGTACTCAGACGACCCGGGTGCCGGCACGGGGGCCGCCTTTCTCGACGTCGACACGATCGCGGCACACCTGCGGGCGTGCACCACCGCCGGGGTGCAGGGCGGGTTCCACGTCATCGGCGACGGCGGGGTCGCGGCGGTCACCGAAGCCCTGGCGCTGGTCGTCGCCGAGCTGGGCGGGCCGGTCGTGGCTAGCCGGGGCCACCGGATGGAGCACCTGGAGATGATCGATGCCGAGCAGGCTGCGTGGCTGGGTTCGTGGGGGGTGCAGGCCAGCGTGCAGCCGGTGTTCGACGCGCTGTGGGGTGGCCCCGAGGGCCTATACGCCCAACGGCTGGGCCCGGCAAGGGCGGCGGGCCTGAACCCCTACAGCACCCTCGCGGCCGCCGGGGTCGGTCTCGCGTTGAGCTCGGACACCCCGGTGACCCCGCTGCACCCGTGGGCCGCGGTGCAGGCCGCGGTGCACCATCGCACCCCGGGCAGCGGCATCTCCCCGCGCGCGGCCTTCACCGCGGCCACCCGCGGCGCGTGGCGCGCCGGGGGCGTGCGGGACGGCGTGGCCGGCACCCTGGCCCCGGGTTCCCCGGCCTCGTACGCGATCTGGGACGTCGACGAGCTGGTCGTCGCCGCTCCCGCGGACTCGGTGCAGCGCTGGTCGCTGGACCCGCGCTCGCGGGTCCCGGCGCTGCCCCGCCTCGACCCGGGGTCGATCCTGCCCCGCTGCCTGGCCACCGTGCACCGGGGGCGGACGATCTACTCGGCCTGAGCAGGGGGCCGGCGACTCGCGGGGTGCACGCACCCACGACCGTATGCTGGCCAGGTCTGTGACGGTCGGAAGTGAGGGTGCGTGCTGAGAGCTTCGTCCGGCCCGGTGGCGCTGCGCGCACTGGCCGCCACCGGCGGGGGGGCGCTGCTGTGGCTGAGCTTTCCGCCCCGAACCACCTGGTTCCTCGCCCCGCTGGGCTTCGCCGTCGTTGCCGTGGTGCTGCGGGGCCGGGGGTGGCGGGCCGGGTTCGGGTACGGCTACCTGGCCGGTCTCGGCTTCCTGGTGCCGCTGCTGCCGTGGATCGGGGTGTACGTCGGTCCGCTGCCGTGGCTCGCGCTCGCCGCGATCGAGGCGCTGTTCGTGGGCCTGTTCGGGGCGATGGCCGCCCGGTTGTGGCGGCTTCCGGGCGCCCCGCTGTGGGTGGCGTGTGCCTGGGTGGCGGCCGAGGCGCTGCGCTCGCGGGTTCCGTTCGGGGGCTTTCCCTGGGGTCGGCTCGGGTTCGGCCAACCCGAGGGTGTGCTGCTGCCGTTGGCGAGCGTCGCCGGTGCCCCGGGGCTGAGCTTCGTCGTCGCGCTGGTCGGTGCTGGGCTGGCTGCGTTCGTGGTGCACGCACGGTTCCGGCGGCCGCTGGCCGCGTCGCTGGCGCTGCTCGTGGTCATCGCACCCGTGGCCGCTGCGCTGGCGCTGGCCCCGGGGGTGCGCGCCAGCGACAGCTCGGCCACCACACGGACCGTCGCCGTCGTCCAGGGCAACGTGCCCCGGCTCGGTCTGGACTTCAACGCCCAGCGCGAAGCGGTGCTGCGCAACCACGTGACCGAGACGCTGCGCCTCGCCGCCGAGGTGGAGGCGGGCACGGCGGCCCAGCCGCAGCTGGTGATCTGGCCCGAGAACTCCTCCGACGTCGACCCGCTGCGCAACCCCGACGCGGCCGCCCTGATCGACACCGCCGCCCGGGCGATCGGGGTGCCGATCCTCGTCGGAGCGGTGCTGAACCGGGACGACGGCACCACGACCAACACGCTCATCGTGTGGAGCCCGACGACCGGTCCGGGCCAGGAGTCCTCCAAACGGATCCTGCAACCCTTCGGCGAGTACCTGCCCTACCGGAGCTTGTTCACCAAGCTCTCCCCGTACGCCAAGCGCGCCGGAAACTTCGTTCCCGGTCACGGGGACGGCGTCGTCACCCTGAACGGGGTCAAGGTCGCCATCGCCGACTGCTACGAGGTCGCGTTTGACGGTGCGGTCAACGAGTCCGTGCGCGCCGGGGGACAGCTCATCGCGGTGCCCACCAACAACGCCACCTTCGGGCGCACGAACATGACCTACCAGCAGCTGGGCATGTCCCAGGTGCGGGCCGTGGAGCACGACCGCACCGTGGTGGTCGCCGCCACCAGCGGGGTCAGCGCCATCATCTCCCCGGACGGCACCGTCACCCAGCAGAGCACGATCTTCACCCCCGACGTGCTGGTCGCGCAGGTCCCGCTGCACTCCTCCACTACGCTGGCAACCCGGCTCGGAGACGCCCCGGAGCTGGCGCTCAGCGCGCTGGCGGTGGTGGCCCTGCTGGCCGGACTGCTGCGCACCCGCGGCGGTCGAGGTGGTGGTCGCGGAGATGGCCCCGACGGTGGGGAGCCCCACCCGTCGGTTCAGGAGGAGGACGTTCGTGACGGAGCCGGTGCCCCAGCCTGAGGGAGCACATTCTGGACCACCCGCGAACGGCGTCCTCGTCATCATCCCCACCTACGACGAGCGGGAGAACCTGCCGCTGATCGTGAGCCGAGTGCACGCCGCGGTGGCGTCGGCGCACGTGCTCGTCGTCGACGACAGCAGCCCCGACGGCACCGGTGCGATCGCCGACGAGCTCGCGGCGGCCGACGCCCGGGTGCACGTGCTGCACCGCAGCGAGAAGACGGGGCTCGGGGCGGCCTACACCGCCGGGTTCCGGTGGGCCCTGGAGCGCGAGCACACCGTCGTGGTGGAGATGGACGCCGACGGCAGCCACGCCCCGGAACAGCTGCACCGCTTGCTGGAACGGATAGCAGCAGGCGCCGACGTCGTGCTGGGGTCGCGGTACGTGCCCGGCGGATCCGTCGTGAACTGGCCCCGCCACCGCGAGCTGCTCTCCCGCGGTGGGAACCTGTACTCGCGCCTCGCTCTGGGGGTCCACCTGCAGGACATCACCGGCGGGTACCGCGCCTACCGGCGAGAGGTGCTGGCCAGCATGGATCTCGACGCGGTTGCCTCGCAGGGGTACTGCTTCCAGGTCGACCTCGCCTGGCGTGCCGTCCAGCAGGGTTACCGGGTGGAGGAAGTGCCCATCACCTTCACCGAGCGGGTGGTGGGGGAGTCGAAGATGAGTGGCAGCATCGTTCGGGAGGCGCTGGTGATGGTGACCCGTTGGGGTGTGCGCACCCGGGTGGACGCCCTGCGGGGGCGGCGGTAGGGCCGCCTTCCTCGCGAGCGCGGGTCAGGACGCCTTTCGACGCGCCTTCAGCAGCTCCAGCCGCTCGTTCAGCAGCTCCTCGAGCTCGTCGGTGGAGCGCCGCTCGAGGAGCATGTCCCAGTGGGTGCGGGGCGCCTTGACCTTCTTCGCCTCCGGTGCCTCGCCGTCGAGCAACGCCGACGTCACCCCGTGCAGACGACACTCCCAGGTCCCGGGGAACTCGGCGTCGTCGGCGAAGGGCACCTCGAACTCGTGGCCCTTGGGGCAGCCGTACCGCGCACCGCGCCGCGGCGCCAGGTCGTGGTCGCGGTCGGTCTCGTAGCTGACGGCTCCGAGGCGGCTACCGCGCAAGACGCGATCGGCCATGATGGATCCTCCTTCTGCTCACCTGCTCTGTACCGCGGCGACTGTGCCGAGGTGCGCATCCGTACCTGGTGTGAACAACGATCCGGGCGGGTCTGACGTTCCCCCGTCACCAGGTGTTCGGCGCAACAAGTGACACGGTTCACCACCAGTGTCCTCCCCCGCGGATCTCACTGCAGGGGTAGCTGCTCCTGCTGCTGTCCCGCGGGGGCGAGCTGCCCGAGGCGGTGGTGTCGACGGCAGAGCACCTGGTAGCGCACCGTCACGGCGTCGGCCCCAGAGCTGTGGGGACCGGTTGCGGTGTCGGCCACCACGACCGTGTCGCCGTGCCGGGCGAAACGCCCGTCGACGACGCGGGCGTTGAACCTGCCGGACGCGCCGCACCAGCACAGCACCTCAACCTGGACCGGGGTCACCTCGTCGGCCAGCTCCACCAGGCGCTGCGCGCCGGGAAACAGACGCCCGCGAAAGTCGGTCGCGATTCCGAAGCAGTACGAGTCGACCTGGTTGTCGTCGGCGAGCTCACCCAGCTGGGCCACCTGCTCCGGGCTCAGGAACTGCGCCTCGTCGACCACCAGGTAGTCGACGCCGACGCCGGTCGCCCAGCGCTCGCGCACCAGGAGCCGCAGATCGGTGTCGGCACCGACCTCGGTGGCCTCGCGCTGCAGGCCCATGCGGCTGCTGATCTGGGGTGCGCCGGAGCGATCGTGCCGGGTGAGCAGGAGCCCGCGCCGACCCTGGCGGGTCTGGTTGTGGTCGATCTGCAGGGCCAGGGTCGACTTCCCGCAGTCCATCGGACCGTGGAAGAAGTGCACCACACCAGCGACGGGCCGCCCTCGTCTCGAGCCGGCGGCTGGGACCGCGGACAAGGCGTCGGTCGGGTCACCTCCGTTCACCGCCCCATTGTCGCGCACACCCACGGTCGGCCATGGCCCGCGGGTACGGCCCGCCCAGGAAAGGGTGTCGCGACGAGGTGGTGGCGGGCGCGGCCGCTAGTGTGCCGCGCGTGGCAGCTCGGAGTCCGCACGTGACGGGACGGGGGACGCGGGCTGCGGTCTGTGCCTGGTGTGGCCGCGAGGTGGTCGACACCGCTCTGGGTCGTCGACGTCGCTACTGCAAGCAGTCCTGCCGGCAGCGGGCTTACGAGCAGCGTCAAGCCCTGGCCGGCACCGCCCTGCCGGTCGGCGCGGTGGTGCTCACCGAGGACGAGGCGGCCGCGCACGCCGACCGCGCGTTCGCGCTGCGGTGCGCGGCGGAGGACGTCGCGACGGCGGTGGCCGACGGCGCGGCACTCGACGAGCTCGCCCCGCTCTGCGCGGTGCTGCTGACCCAGGCCCGGGGGGCGGAACGGTTGCGGTGAGTCGACCGGGGCCGGGGCTGAGCCTGGACTAGGGCGTGTCTCCGTTGTTTGTGCGGCTGGGGCCTTGATCCTGGGGTTGTGACACGAACGAAGGTGCTGTCGGACGCGGTGTGGGCTCGGATCGAACCGATTTTGCCCCCCTTGCAGGGGCGGATGGGTCGGCCGATGCGAGATCACCGGTTGTTGGTGGAGGCGGCGATCTGGCGGTACCGGACGGGGTCGCCGTGGCGGGACCTGCCGGCGGAGTTCGGGCCGTGGCAGACGGCGTGGAAGCGGCACGCCCGCTTCGCCGCTGACGGGGTGTGGGACCAGGTCCTCACCGTGCTGCTCACCGAGGCCGATACGGTCGGGAAGCTGGACTGGGCGGTGTCGGTGGACTCCACGATCGCCCGCGCCCACCAGCACGGCACCAACACCACCCGGGAGGTGGTGAGCAACGCCGATCGCTGCGCGGGGGGCTCACCCGAATTACACGAATCTGCTCGCTGAACCCCGTGATCACGGCGTCGGGCGTTCCCGCGGGGGCCTGACGTCCAAGCTGCACACCCTCGTCGACGGGCGGGGCCGGCCGCTGGTGCTGGTGGTGACCGCGGGACAGGCGAACGACTCCCCGATGCTGCCCGCCCTGCTGCAAGGGCTGCGGGTGCCCCGCGTCGGCGCCGGACGGCCGCGGACCACCCCCGATGCGCTCCTGGCCGACAAGGCGTACTCCTCACGGGGGCACCGCGAGATGCTCACCGCCCGCGGCATCACCACGGTCATCCCGCAGCCCTCAGACCAGGTCCGCAACCGGTTGGCCCGCGGCGCCGCCGGCGGTCGACCACCCAACTTCGACGCCACCCGCTACCGCGACCGCAACGTCGTCGAGCGGTCCTACGCCCTCATGAAACAGTGGCGCGGGCTCGCCACCCGGTACGACAAACACGCCACCAACTACCGGGCCGCCGCCGTCCTGCACGCCGTCATCACCTGGCTCAAGAGCATTGGAGACACGCCCTAGCGCCGCGACGGGTAGCGGGGGGAACGTGAGCGACCCAGCGCGGTGTGACCGGCACCACTCGTCGCACCCCGGCGACCGCTCACCGATCCGCGCTGCAGCCCGGCGACGAGCAGGCGGAAATTCCGTCACGGCGCAGCTCCCGCTGCCTAGCGTCCTGCCCGGGCGTCCGTCGTGGGTGTCCGCAGGGGACGACCCCAGCAGGAAGGAACACCCGTGAGCACCACCGACGCGCACCGCGACCCGACACCGGGTCCGGACACGGTCCTGGAGGCGCAGGACTACATCGACATGCAGGCTTCGCCCGAGTTCCAGGAGCTGCGCAGCCTGCTGCGCCGCTTCATCTTCCCGATGACGGCCATCTTCTTGGCCTGGTACCTGGTCTACGTGC
>JBDTDI010000299.1:0-6032 GCA_039923155.1 Mycobacteriaceae bacterium
AATCAGCCGGGCGATGACCCCGACCGCCGCTCGCACCGCCTCCTCCCGGTCGGTGGTGTCCAGCAACATCTCACCAATCTTGGTGGCCCCCTTGAGGCCCGGCAGCATGCTCAGCAGGCGGGCGGCCTCGTCCTCGAACGGTCCTGTCTCGCCCAGCAGCGTCATGATCTCCGCCGTTCCCGCCATCTCGGCGCTGCGGGACAGCGCGGTGGCGATCAGCGACGACAGTGCCGCCTGGAACTCGGGTGGGCCGTAGAACAACCCGCGCACCAGGCGGGTGGTGGCGAGGTCGGCGTCGAGGTCGCCGCGGTAGTGGGCGCACAGCGCCGAGGCCAGCAGCTGCTCGGGGCTCTGGTCGGCGGCGTGGTCGTGGGCGTCGTCGTGCAGCAGCAGCTCCACGTCCTCGGCGAGCCATGGCGCGAGCCGGCCCCGCAGCGCCTCGACGACCTCCGCGACGGGCAGCGGCAGCTCCGCGGCGAGGCGCTCGCAGTCCACCGCCTCACCCCAGGCGGCCGGGTCGGGCTCGGCGTCGACGAGGGCCAGCAGCACCACCCGTCCGTCGTCGCCGGACTGGCCCGGCAGCGCCGCCACCAACGGGGCGACCGGAAGCTGCCAGGTCAGGGAGTGCCCGTCGACCAGCACCCGCACCGTGGCCGTCGGTGAGCTGGGGCCGTCGGAGTGCACGTCGACGCGCGCCGGGGCCTCCCGCAGGGCGGTCGTGGTCGTGGCGGGCAGGAAGGTGTGCAGCAGCACCGCGGGCTCGAGGGTGTCTCCGGCGTGGGCGTGAAGCACCGCGCCCGCGGCGCAGGCGTAGACGGGCGGCCGGTGCTGCTCGGGGTTGCTCACCGTGCCAGTGTCGCCGAACCGCGGCGCCCGATCACCACCGGCTCGTCGACGAGGGCGGCTGTGCGACCCTGACAGCGGCGTATCCACACCCTTGAGACCAGGAGACCGAGCAGCGCGTGGCCACCATCGAAGAGGTTCTGGACGTCGAGCAGCTCGAGGACGACCTGTTCCGGGGCAGCTCACCGGCCACGCACATGCAGCGCACCTTCGGGGGGCAGGTGGCCGGGCAGGCCCTGGTGTCGGCGGCGCGCACCGTGGACCCCGAGCTGACGGTGCACTCGCTGCACGGGTACTTCCTGCGTCCCGGCCGACCCAGCCTGCCCACGGTGTACCTGGTCGACCGGGTGCGCGACGGGCGCTCGTTCTGCACGCGGCGGGTCACCGGGGTGCAGGACGGCAAGGCCATCTTCTCCATGTCGGCCTCCTTCCACCGCGGTGACGACGGTCCGGAGCACTCCGACGCCGCGCCCGTGGTCCCGGCGCCCGGCGAGCTCGACGACGCGCTGAGGGGCCCGGCCGAGAACGAGGCGTGGTACCAGCGGGAGTGGCCCGAGTGGGACATCCGGGCCGTGCCGGCCGAGCGGGTGGCGCGCCGCGACGGGGTCGCGGCGCAGCAGCAGGTCTGGATCCGCTACCGCCACCCCCTCGGTGACGACCCCGTCTTCCACGTGTGTGCGCTGGCCTACATGAGCGACATGACCCTGCTCGGCTCCGCCCGGGTCCCGCACCCGGACGCCCGCACCCAGGGCGCGTCGTTGGACCACGCGCTGTGGTTCCTGCGCCCATTCCGGGCCGACGAGTGGCTGCTCTACGACCAGACCTCACCCTCGGCCGGGCACGGGCGGGCGCTGACCCAGGGCCGCATCTTCGACGCCGACGGGCACCTGGTGGCGGCGGTGGTGCAGGAGGGTCTGATGCGCACGGTGCGCGAGCAGGACTGATCAGCCCGCGAGCCAGGCCCGGATCTCCGCGCCGTGCTCGTCCAGGCCCGGGGGCGGGCGCAGGTAGTCGGCCGGGGTGTCCGGCAGGGTCACCGGGTGGGCGACGGCGGCCACTCCCCCGGCGTCGACCACCGGGGCCAGGCCCAGCTCGGCGGCCAGGGCAACCCCGTCGGCGACCGTCCCGACCGCACCGCAGGGCACCCCCGCCGCGTTCAGCACCGTGGACCACTCGGCGCTCGTGCGGGTGGCGAGGGGGGCCAGCAGCAAGGGCCGCAACACTTCCCGGTGCGCCGTGCGGTCGGCGTTGCGGGTGAAGCGGGGGTCAGCGGCGAGATCGGCAACGCCGAGCTCCCGGCACAGGATGGCGAACTGCAGGTCGTTGCCGACGGCGAGGACCAGCGGCGCGTCGGCGGTGGGCAGCGGCTCGTAGGGGAACAGGCTGGGGTGCGCGTTGCCCATCCGCTGCGGCACCGTGCGCGCGACGACGTGCGCGCCGCTCTGGTTGACCATCCCGGACAACGCCGAGGACAGCAGGTTCACCTGCACGTGCTGGCCCCGCCCGGTCCGCTCGCGGTGGCGCAGGGCGGCGAGGATGCCCAGGTTGGCGTGCAGACCCGTCATCACGTCCACCACCGCCACCCCAGATCGGTAGCCGGGTCCGTCGGGGTCACCGGTGATGCTCATCAGTCCGGAGACCGCCTGGACGACGAGGTCGTAGCCGGGCAGTCCGGCACCGGCGTTCGGGCCGAAACCGGTGATGGAGGCGTAGACCACTCCCGGGTTGGTGGCCGCCACACTCTCGTAGCCCAGGCCGAAGCGCTCCATCCCGCCGGTGCGGAAGTTCTCCACGACCACGTCGGCCCGCCGGGTCAGCTCGGCCGCGACCGCCCGGTCGGTGTCGTCAGTGAGGTCCAGCACGATGGAGCGCTTGCCGCGGTTGACCGAGAGGTAGTACGTGGAGGTGTCCTCGTGCACCGGTGGAGCCCAGCCGCGGGTGTCGTCACCGCGGGGCGGTTCCACCTTGACGACGTCGGCGCCGAGGTCGGCCAGCAACATCGTGGCGTAGGGCCCGGCCAGCACGCGGGAGAAGTCCGCCACGAGCACCCCGTCGAGCGCCTGTTCACTCATCTGCGTCCCGTCCTCCCGCGTCGCCGCCCGGTGGGGCTGGGGGCAACCTACGGCGGTGGCTCGAGGTCCGGCCGCCGAGGTGCCTACGATCGCCGCATGGACCCGGTTGCGGCGCTGCGGCGCACCGCCTTCCTCATGGAGCGCTCCCGGGAGTCGACCCGGCGCGTGCAAGCCTTCCGCAACGCGGCGTCGGTGCTGCTGGCCCTGCCCTCGGCCGAGCTGGCCGACCGCCTCGACGCCGCCACCCTGACCGACCTCGAGGGCATCGGCCCCTCGACCGCCGCCGTGGCGATGCAGGCCCACGCCGGTGGGGTCCCCGAGCGTCTGCAGAAGCTCCAGGCGCAGGCCGGCCCGCTGGTGGAGGGCGGCGAGGAGCTGCGCGCCGCGCTGCGCGGCGACCTGCACTCCCACAGCACGTGGAGCGACGGTGGCTCGTCGGTGGAGGAGATGGCGGTGACCGCCCTCGAGCTGGGGCACGAGTACCTCGCGCTGACCGACCACTCCCCCCGCCTGACCGTCGCTCGCGGGCTCACCGAGGCACGGCTGCGTGAACAGCTGGAGCTGGTGGCCGAGGTCGACGACGCGCTGGGCGAGTTCCGGCTGCTGTCGGGCATCGAGTGCGACATCCGCAGCGACGGCACCCTCGACCAGACCGAGGAGCTGCTCGGACGGGTCGACGTCGTTGTCGCCTCGGTGCACTCCGAGCTGCGGGCCGACTCCGCGACCATGACCGCCCGCATGCTCACCGCGATCGCCAACCCCCACACCGACGTGCTCGGGCACTGCACCGGGCGCCTGGTCGAG
This sequence comes from Mycobacteriaceae bacterium, assembly GCA_039923155.1. Classification (GTDB taxonomy): domain Bacteria; phylum Actinomycetota; class Actinomycetes; order Mycobacteriales; family Mycobacteriaceae; genus Rhodococcus_D. The sequence continues at coordinate 3,720 of JBDTDI010000299.1, forward strand.
GGCGGGCGCGGAACCCGCCCGGAGAGCACCTTCGACGCCGCGGCCGTCTTCGCGGCCTGCGTAGAGCACGGTGTCGCGGTGGAGATCAACTCCCGCCCCGAGCGGCGTGACCCCCCGCGCCGGCTCATCACCCATGCGCTGGAGGCCGGGTGCCTGTTCAGCATCGACACCGACGCGCACGCCCCGGGCCAGCTGGACTGGCAGCCCTACGGCTGCGCCCGGGCGCAGGAGTGCGGGGTTCCCGCGGAGCGCATCGTCAACACGTGGCCGGTGGAGCAGCTGCTGGGGTGGACCCGGAGCTAGTCTTCAGGGTCACCAGCGAGCCCGGAGGTGGCACAGGTGGCGGATCGGCAGCGCACGGTCGCCGTAGTTGGCGCCGGGGTCATCGGTCAGGTCTACGCCGGCCGGCTGGCCGCCGCCGGGCACCAGGTGTGGCTGCTGGCCCGCGGCGCGACGTTCGCCGCGTTGAGCTCGCATGGGGTGCGCCTGCGCACGAACGGCATGAGCAGCGCGCCAGCGGTGACCGTCGTCGACTCGCCCGCCGATGTTCCGGCCGTCGACGTCGTCTACCTCGCCGTTCGCGCCGACCAGGTCGACTCAGCCCTGCCGGTCCTCGCCCAGATCCACGCACCCGTCGTCGTCACCCTGGTCAACCTCGCCGACCGGGCCGACGCCGTCGCCACGACGATCGGGGCCGACCGGGTGGTCATCGGTTTCGCGGGTGTCGGTGGGTCCCGGACCGCCGAGGGAGTCACGTACCAGGAGATCGGCCAGCAGGCCACGACCATCGGCCGGGCCGGCGGCCGCGAGGACGGGGTGGTCGCGGACCTGCGGGCCACCGGACTCACCGTCGACGTCGTCGCCGACATGACCGCCTGGCTCGCCACCCACACCATCTTCATCGCCGGTGTCAGCGCGGCGATCCTCGAGGCAGGGGGAAGCGGAACGCTGGGCAACGACCGCGCCCGCACCAACAGGATGGTGTTGGCGGTTCGTGAGGGCTTCGCAGCGCTCAGCCACCATTCCGTCACGCCGACGCCGACGCCCCTGAGTGCCATCTTCACCGTCGTGCCCCGCATCATCTCGGTCCCCTACTGGCAGCGGCAGATGCGGGGCGACCTGGGTCGGCTCTCCCTCAGTCCCCACGTCCTTGCCACCCGGGACAGCGAGCTTCCGCACCTGGCCACCGCGGCCCGCAGGATCACGCGAGACTCCCCGCGCCTCGATGCTGCCCTCACGGCCGCTGGGCTCCCATCGGACCCGTAGTGACGCCGGTGGCCGTTCGACGCACCCTTGCCTCGGCACTGTCCAACCCGCGGCAGGTCGGGTTGCCGTGCGGTCAGGCTCCCACCCCGCACTTCATGTCGTCCCCCGCGTCGGCCGGGTCCACCGCCACGGCAACCGGATCGGGGCGGGGATGGCGCGGCTCGCGGACCCCGCCGCTACCGTCGTCCGGCTCCTCCCGGCAGCGCACCCACAGCAGGTCGCCGGGCTGCGCAAGCTCGCCCGGGGCCGGACGCTGACGGGTGACGACCGAGGTGCCCGACCAGGTCAACGTGCTCAGGGGCGGGCCGTCGGCGTCGTCGGACGTGAGGACCAGCTGCGCGGCCTCGGCAACCTCCCGCGCGTCGGACACCAGGTGGCCCACCACGCGGGGCACCACGACGTCGGCACCCTGGCGCCCGCGTCCCCGTGCCATCCCACCACCTCCGGGGTGATCATGAGCCGCCACCGGGACGGTGGCAATGCCCGTCACCCCGCCGGTTGGAAAGCACCCTTGATACCCACCCCGTTGTCAAGGAGACTTTCCACATGCGGAACGACGTCCGCCGGCTGCGGGAGCTGGCCAAGCTCTCCCAGTCCGGGCTCGGTGACGCACTCGGGGTGTCCCGGCAGACCGTGAACGCGATCGAGAACTGCCGCTACGACCCCTCCCTACCGCTGGCCATCACCATCGCCCGACACTTCGGGTCCACCGTCGAGGAGGTCTTCCATGTCGACTGACCACCGCACCAGCACCACCAGACCGCTCTGGTCGCGCTGGGCCAACCTGGGTTTCGCGATCGGGCTGGGGCTGATCCTGCTCGTCGTCGGCCTGGTTCGCGGCAGCGTGTTCCTCGGCGTCTCGGGCCTGGGAATCATGTGCGTCTACGCCGCGGTGCTGGAGGTGGGCCGACGCCGCTCGGAAACGGCGCACCTGCTCTCCCCCGGGACGCACACCGACGAGCGGCAGCAACAAATCGGCGTGCAGGCGCTGGCGATGACCGGGAGCGTGCTGACGATGGTCGTCGTGGTCGGCTTCTTCTGGACCTA
>JBDTDI010000300.1:0-14748 GCA_039923155.1 Mycobacteriaceae bacterium
CTGCACCTTGCGCTGCTCGCCGTGCCGCTGGTCGCGTCGGTGCTGCTGACGCTGTCCACCCCCTGGGCCCTGCTCGGGCTGGCGGTGATCCCCCTGCTGGTCCGCGCGGCGGCGCCCGTGCGCCGCGGCGCGCTGGGCCTCGCCCTCGTCCCGGCGCTGCGCGACACCGGGCTGGCCATGCTGGCCTGGGCCGCGCTGACGGCCCTGGCCCTGGCGCTGGCCTGAGTCAGGCCCGTGCTTCCCACTCGCCGGTGGACGTGAAGCGGTCCAGGACGGCGGTGGCCGGCGCGAGGTCGAGGCCCTCGGCGGCCACCCAGGCGTCGTCGAAGTAGGTGTGGGAGTACCGCTCGCCGCCGTCGCAGAGCAGGGTGACCACGCTGCCGTGGCGGCCCTCGGCCCGCAGCTGCGCCACCAGGCCGAACGCGCCCCACAGGTTCGTGCCCGTCGAGCCCCCCACGCGCCGGCCCAGAACCGTGCTGGCGTGCCGGGCGGTGGCGATGGAGGCGGCGTCGGGGACGGCGACCATCCGGTCGATCACCTGACCCACGAACGACGGCTCGACCCGCGGGCGCCCGATGCCCTCGATCCTGGATCCACGAGTGCCCTCGGGCGCCACCGTCTCCGGTGCGCTGTCCCGCCAGGCGGTGTAGAACACCGAGTTCTCCGGGTCGACCACGCACAGGCGGCTGGCCAGGTTCTGGTAGCGGATCCACCGGCCGATGGTGGCGCTGGTCCCGCCGGTGCCCGCGCCGACCACCACCCACTCGGGAACGGGGTTCTCCTCCAGCCGCATCTGCGTGAAGATCGACTCGGCGATGTTGTTGTTGCCGCGCCAGTCGGTGGCCCGCTCCGCGTGGGTGAACTGGTCCATGAAGTGCCCGCCGCCCCCGCCTCCACTGCTGGCCCGGCACTCACCGGCCAGGCGGTGGGACTCGGCGTAGATCAGGCTCGGGTCGGCCACCAGGTGACAGCGCCCGCCCTGCGCCTCGATCAGGGCGATCTTCGCCGGGCTCACCGTGGCCGGCATCACGGCGACGAACTCCAGACCGAGCAGCCGAGCGAAGTAGGCCTCGCTGATGGCGGTGGATCCCGAGGACGCCTCGACGACGGTGCTGCCCTCGGTGACCCACCCGTTGCAGATCGCGTAGAGGAACAGCGACCGGGCCAGGCGGTGCTTGAGGCTGCCCGTCGGGTGGGTCGACTCGTCCTTGAGGTAGAGCTGCACTCCCCACTCGGGGGGCAACGGGTAGCGGAGCAGGTGGGTGTCGGCGCTGCGCTGCCCGTCGGCGGTGATCAGCCGGACCGCGTCCTCGACCCAGGCGCGTGAGCAGGAGCGGTCCAGCACGCGCTCGCGCGGTGCCGGGTCGGTCACTGCTGCTCCCACCGCTCCGGCTCGTCGTCCTCTCCGTCCCTGCCAGCACCCTGCAAACGGGCGTGCAGCTGGTCCTTCTCCGCGCGGCGGCGGGCGTCGACGACGACGATTCCTTGGTTGACCCGCTTGCGCAGACCGTTGAACAGCAGGATCGACAGCGGCAGCGCAGCGACGACCGCGATCAGGAACGCGACGACCAACGGGACGGTCGCACCCAGCAGCGCGCTGACGCCCATGATGGCTGCGGCCAGCAACACGACGAGACCGGCGCGGGCGGCGGTGAACATCAGCACGTCCCGGGCCAGCCGCTTCTTGGCCGCCGTGACCTCGTCGGCGTCGGGCACATCAACCGGGGTCGGGACGTCAGGGTTGCTCACAGGGTCCAAGTTTACCCGGCTGCACCCTCGGCGTCGGGCCAGGCACCCACGTTCGGCCTGGCCTCGAACCGGGTGGAGAGCACCACCGTGGTGTGCGTGCGGGCCACCCCGCGAATCTTGCGCAGCGCGACCAGCACCCGCTCCAGCGCGTCGACGGTCGGCACCCTGACCTTGACCACGAAAGCCTCGTCGCCGGCCACCGCGTAGCACGACTCCACCTCGTGCATCGCGGTCAGCGACGCCGCGACGAGGTCGTCGTCGGCGTAGTCGGAAGGTTCGATGCCCACCAGTGCGGTCACCCCCAGGCCCACCGTCGCCTGGTCGACGACGGCCCGGTAGCCGGTGATGACCCCGGCGGACTCGAGCTTGCCGACCCGCTCGTGCACCGCCGAGGCCGACAGGCCGACCGTGCGACCGAGCTCGGCGAAGGTTGCGCGGCCGTTCATCCGAAGCTCGTCGAGGATGCGGCGGTCGGTGTCGTCCACCACCCGACCCTAGAGACCGGGTCTGCGGGCCGCTCGACACCGTCCGGCCGGGCTGCCCGGTTCGACCGAAAAGACGCTTACCTGCGCTTTACCAACAGACAAGCGGTCGAGTACCCGGGGGGGTCGATGTCACTATTCGACGAGCGGATCCCTCTCCGACCGGAAAGTCGACTTCAGGAGCCCCATGAGCATCACCACGACGCCGATTGACATCCACGACACCGAGCGGCTGCTGACCCCGGGCGAGGTCGCGGGCCTGTTCCGGGTCGACCCCAAGACGGTCACCCGGTGGGCCTCCGCCGGACGCCTGGGATCGATCCGCACGCCGGGGGGTCACCGACGCTTCCGCGAGTCCGAGGTGCACTCCCTGCTCGCCAACCTCACCACCGAGGCGACCCACCCCGTCGCCGGCGCCTGACTGACGCGTGCGGCCCCCACCGGCTACCCTGGTGGGAGGAGGTGCGCGGTGATCTACGTTCTCGCTCTGATCGGTCTGGTGACGCTGGCGGTCCTGTTCTGGCGGGCCTTCGGCCCTGATGCGGGCGTGTCCGCACCCGGTCGCGCCGTCGGCCCGGACGACGACCCCGAGTTCCTGCGCCGCATCGACCCCGGTGCCGCGCGTGGGCACGCCAACGAGGGTGATGACAGCTCTCCTCCCACGGCCTGAGACCATCGGCCGGGGGCGAGCGTGGTTCAGCGGTTAGCGTGACGCTGCGCGGAGGCCGGGAAGTCGTCGGCCACGATGGCCGCCAGCTCCAGCAGCGCGGTCCGCGTGGCCGAGCTGAGCCGCTCCAGCTCCACCTCGGCCCCCTCCTCCAGGTGGGCGTCGAACGGGATGAGCTTCACCGCCCGGCACCGCGACGCGAAGTGCTCGGCCACCTTGCCGAGGTCGACGCTTCCCGAGCCCGGCCGCACGGAGTTGATGACCGCCACCGACCGCCGGACCAACGCCGAGTAGCCGTGCACGTCGAGCCAGTCCAGCGTCGCCGACGCGCTGCGCGCACCATCGATCGATCCTGAGCTGACCAGCACCAGCGAGTCGGCCTGGTCGAGCACCCCCTTCATGGCGGAGTGCATGAGCCCCGTCCCGCAGTCGGTGAGCACCACGTTGTAGAAGTGCTCCAACAGGTCCACGGTCCGCCGGTAGTCGTCCTCGCTGAACGCCTCGCTGACCGCCGGGTCGCTCTCGCTGGCCAGCACCTCCAACCGGCTCGGACCCTGCGAGGTGTAGGCCCGGACGTCGCTGTAACGGGTGATCCGGTGCGCGTCGCGCAGCAGGTGCCGCACGGTCGCCGTGGTCTCCAGCGGGATGTTCTGGCTCAACGTGCCCCGGTCGGGGTTCGCGTCGACGGCCACCACCCGGTCGCCGCGCAACGAGGCGAAGGTCGAGCCAAGGGTCACCGTCGTGGTCGTCTTGCCCACCCCACCCTTGAGGCTGAGCATGGCGATCTTGTAACAGCCCTGCAGCGGCTGGTTGATCCGCGTGATCAGCTCACGACGCCGGGTGTCCTCGGGCCCCTCGCCCACGTTGATCGTGCGCCCCGACGCGACGTAGAGCGCGTGGCGCCAGCCGGTGCGCGGAGCGCGCTTGGTCGGGCGCAGCAGCCGAGCCGAGCTGAGGTCCTCCGCGGTGTGCCGCGCCTGCACCTGCTCGGGGGGCCCGCCTCCCGGACCCGGCGGCACGGCCGGGGCGGGGTTCCAGCCCCCACACCCCTCGTCCGGCGCGTACGGCGAGGGCAGGGGTGCAGGCGAGGCAACCTGATTGGGATAGTGGTGCACCGGCGGGACGAACGGCGGGGGCAGGGTCGGGGACGACGACGGTGGGTAGGGCTGCGGCCAACCCGAGCCGGTGGAGCTGGGTGTCGGGTGGTGCGGAGGTGAACCCGTGGGGCCGTTGTGCGGACCCGAGCCGTCCGGCGCAGCGTGCGCGCCGACGACGGACTCGGGTGGACGCCACCCCTGCGCGGCCGGGTCGGTGTGCTCCTCGCTCACTCGCGTTGCTCCCCTTCTCTGCCGACCGGCCGCGACCCGCACGGCCCGGCACGCTCGAGCAGTGACGGTAGTCGCTCGCGCTGCCCTAGTTCAGGCCGGCGTAGGAGTGCAGCCCGGAGACGACGATGTTGATGAAGAACAGGTTGAACAGCACCACGGCGGTGCCGGCCACGTTCACCCACGCGGCCCTGGTGTTGCGCCACCCGGCGGTCGCCCGGGCGTGCAGGTAGGCCGCGTACACCACCCAGGTCACGAAGGCGGCAACCTCCTTGGGGTCCCAGCCCCAGTACCGGCCCCAGGCAGCCTCCGCCCAGATCGCACCGAGGATCACGCCGACGGTGAACAGCGGGAAGGCGAAGATCGCCGTGCGGTAGGCAACCCGATCGAGGGTCTGCGCCCCGGGCAGGCGCGCGGCCAGCGCACCGACCGCACCGGGCGCCTCGGCGCCCTCGGGGTGGCGACGCCGCAGCAGGAACAACGCGCTGGCCACCCCCGACACCAGCAGGACGCCGCTGGCCACGCAGATGACCGAGACGTGGATGATCAGCCAGTAGGACTGCAACGCCGGGACCACCGGGGCCGAGCGGGCGTAGAGCACCGTCCCGCCGACGAACATGAGCACCACGACCGGCAGCAGCACGAACGCCGACAGCGGCCGCACGGCATGGTTGCGCATCATCACCAGCAGCCCGGCCACCGCGACGGCGGTGAACAGCGACACGAACTCGTACATGTTGCCCCACGGGGCCCGGTCCGCCGACAGCCCCCGAAGCACGATCGAGGACACGTGCAGGGCCAGGCCCAGCCCCACCAGCGCCGCCCCCATGCGCCCGAGCCGGTCCGACAGCGGCCGCGACCTCGGCGCCGTCACCCGGCCCGGTCCCACGATCGGCGCCGCCGCGGCAGGACCGCCCACCGAGACCAGGCTCGACCGTCCGCGAGCCTGCTCGCGGGCCTGGTCCCTGGCCTCCACCTTGCGGGTGCTGGAGCTGGCCAGCTCACACGCCAGCAGCACCGCGGCCAGCACGTAGACCGCGACCGCGGAGTGGTAGGCGAGGTCGCTGTAGTGCGCGAGTTCGGCGTTCATGCGGTCTTCTCTCCTGCGTCGGTGGCGTTGTCCAGCGGCTGGGCGAGGGCGGGGGCGAGCCGGTCGAACTCCTCGCCCCACCCGGCCTGGTCGGTGCGAGCCAGGCCGCCGACCTCGACCACGGTATCGGGGTTCGGTTCCCCCGGCCCGGGGGGCACCAACCGGACCCATATCCGACGGCGCTTGACCACCAGCGAGCCCATCAGACCCGCGGTCATGGTGATGGCGAAGATCAGCACGTAGATCTGACCCGGGTCGTGCGAGGTCTGCAGCGACACCCACTGCTCGACGGAGTTGAACGTCACCCTGGTCCCGTCGGAGAGGCTGACGCTCTGGCCGGGCTTGAGGTTCACCCGGGCCTGGCGGACCAGTCGCCCGGAGGACTCCAGCTGCGGGTCCAGCGTGAAGATGGACTGGGGCATGCCGCTGTCCAGGCCGGCGTCGCCGCGCAGCACGTCGACCGCAACCTCCGGGTCGCTCAGCTCCGGACCGGCCGAGGTCAGCAGCTTGCCGTCCAGCTGCGCCGAGGGGGCGAACAGGCCAGTGACCGCGATCTGGTTGCGGCGGCGGTCGTCGGCGCTCGCGTACAGCCCCGCGGGCGGGTCGAACCGCAGCGTCCCCTCGCTGAGCAGCGTGCTGGCGTCGACGGGACGGAACTGCAGGGTCTGGCTGCGGGTCTCCCCGTCGGGATAGGTGACGGTGAACTTCGGGGCGAAGCCGTGCCCGAGCAGGTAGACCCGGTCACCGTCCAGGCGCAGCGGGTGGTTGACCGCGAGGTCGTAGGGGCGCCAGGTGTTGGTGCGCAGGTCGGCCCCGGACTGGTAGTCGATCCCCGCGCCGAAGGTCTTGGCCTGACCGCTGGGCAGGTACTCGGCGGTGAAGCTGTTCACCCGCACGCAGAACGGCACCAGACCGGTGCCGTTCTCGCTGAGCCCGGCGCGGAAGGTGTCGTACGCCGCGGTCGAGGTGTTGCAGATCTCCGAGCCCGGACCCCCGTCCGCGACGGCGATGACCTGGCCCTCGTAGCCGAACAGCTTGCCCATGCCTATCCCGATCAGCAGCCCCACCAGGGAGAAGTGGAACACCAGGTTGCCCCACTCCCGCAGGTGCCCGCGCTCGGCGGAGACGACGACCTCCCCGGGGCGGGTCCCGGCCCGCCGCGTGGTGCGCCACCGACCCAACCGGGCCGCCACCGCGTCCGCGGCCGCGTCCGGGTCCAGCGGCGTGGTGCCGGTGTAGCTGTGCGGCAGGCGGGTGAGGTTGCGCGGTGCCACCGGGGGCTTGGCCCGCAGGTGACGCAGGTGCTCGGCGCTGCGGGGCAGCAGGCAGCCGATCAGGGAGATGAACAACAACCCGTACACGGCGGCGAACCAGGGGCTCGCGAAGACCTCGAACAGCCCCACCCGGTTCATCAGCGGGCCGAAGGTGGGGTGGTTGGCGATGTAGGCGTCGACCTTGGTGGCGTTGAGGCTGCGCTGGGGCAGCAGGGCACCGGGCACCGAGGCCAGTGCGAGCAGGAACAGCAGCACCAGGGCGGTGCGCATGCTCACCAGCGTCCGCCAGGCGTTGCGCACCGGCACCCACATCCGACGGTGCAGGTGTGGCGGCGACCCGGCGGGTGGGGTGCGGACCTCCTGGGTGGCGGTCACGGTGCCGTCCTCCTCTCGCTGGTGGACATCAGATCGGGAGCGTCGTGCTGCTGACGATGCCTGTCTGCAGCCAGGTGACGAGCTGGCCCCACAGCCCGGTGACGAGCGCGATCCCCACGAGGACGAGCAGGGCCCCGCCGGCCAGCTGTACGGCCCGGGTGTGTCGGCGCAGGAAGCCGACGCTGCGCAGCGCCGTGGCGCCCCCCAGGGCGAGCAGCACGAACGGCACCCCCAGCCCGAGGCAGTAGGCGATGACCAGCACCAGCCCGCGCACGGCGGTGGTGCCCTGGGTGCCGGCGGCCAGGCTGATCACCCCGGTCAGCGTCGGGCCCAGGCACGGCGCCCAGCCGAGCCCGAACACCGCCCCGAGCAGCGGGGCCCCGAGCAGGGTGGGGATGCGCCGCGGCTGCGGGCGGGTGTCGCGCTGCAGGGCGGGCACCAGCCCGACGAAGACCAGACCCATGAGGATGGTGAGCACCCCACCGACGCGTTGCAGCACCTCGTTGTTCAGCCGCAGCGTCGAGATGACCCCCAGCACGGAGACGGTGGCGAGGCTGAACACCACGGTGAAGCCGGCGACGAACAGCCCGGCGGCCCCGGCCACCCGCCAGCGCCCGGCGCGCCGGGTGCGGGCCCCCTCGACGGTGACCGCGGGGGCCTCGGCTCCCACCACCCCCGCCAGGTAGGAGAGGTAGCCCGGCACCAGCGGAACCACGCACGGGGAGGCGAACGAGACGACCCCGGCAACCACGCACGCGCCGAGGGCGAGCAGCAACGGGCCCGAGGTGGCGGCGTCCTGGAAGGACCGCCCCACTCCCTGCGCGAGGATGGTCACGGCTCAGGACCCGCTCTCGGCGGCGATCTTGCGCACCACGGGCAGCAGCGCCTCGGCGGTGATCGCCTCCAGGAACACCACCGCGACCCGGTGCTCGCGGTCCAGCACGAGGGTCGCCGGAGTGGTCGACGTCGGGAAGTCACCACCGAGGGCGACCAGCGTGCGGTACGCCGGGTCGTAGATCGAGGGGTAGGTGATGCCACGGTTGCGCACGAAGTCCTGCGGCGCCGAGCGGTTCGGGTCCTTGACGTCGATCCCCAGGAAGCTCACCCCCGACGCCTTGGTCGCGGTGTACACCTGCTGCAGGTCGGCGGCCTCGGTGCGGCACGGCGCGCACCACTGCCCCCAGATGTTGAGCACCACGACATCACCGGCGAGCGCCTTCACCGAGCGGGTGGTGTCCTGCTCGAGCAGGTCGGGCCCGCTCAGGTCACCGATGGAGCCGCGGCTGGACGGCGGGTCGTAGCTGATGACCGTCTTTCCCCCGGGGGAGATGAACTGGAAGCTGCCTCCCTGGGCGACGGCGTCGGAGCCGGTGGAGCAGCCGGCGGCGACCAGGGCGGTGACCAGCACGGTCAGCACCGTCCTGGCCACTGCGGCCGCGCCCGGCCGGCTCATGCCCCGGTCACCCTCGGGTCCGACGCACCCGCCGGCTCGGAGTACACGACGTCGACGATCTCGGTGCCGGCGAAGACCAGCGAGGTCAGCGAGGCCAGCCCGCACTGGCGGCGACGCGGGTCGTGCCAGAGTCGCTCGCCCTGCAGGAACCGGCGCAGCGTCCACACCGGCAGCTGGTGGCTGACGCACACCGCCTCGTGGCCCGCCGCCGCGGCGCGGGCGGCGTGCACGGCGGCGAGCATGCGGTGCGCGATCTGCAGGTAGGGCTCGCCCCAGCTCGGGGTGAACGGGTCACGCAGCTTCGACCAGTGGCGCGGACGACCGAGCGCCCCCGCCCCCACCGAGACCTGCAGTCCTTCGAACGCGTTCGCGGCCTCGATCAGGTCGTCGTCGCAGGCCACCTCGAGGCCGTGCGACACCCCGAGCGGAGCGGCGGTCTCCTGCGCCCGCTGCAGCGGTGAGGCCACCACGTGGGTGATGTCGTGGTCGGCCAGCGCGCGCCCCACGGCCCTGGCCTGGGCGTGGCCGACGTCGGAGAGTCCAAAGCCGGGAAGGCGGCCGTAGAGCACCCCCTCCGGGTTGTGCACCTCGCCGTGGCGCACGACGTGCACCACGGTCGCGGGCCCGCTCACCGGCCCGGCTCCTGCGCCGCCGCGGCGGCCCGGGCGGCGTGCGGCAGCGCGTCGGCGATCACGTCGAAGGTCTCGGAGTCGAGCGCGGCCGAGATGAACCAGGCCTCGAACGCGCTCGGCGGTGCGTATACGCCGTGGTCCAGCAGCGCGTGGAAGAACGCCGGGTAGCGCCACGTCTGCGCCGCCTTCGCCCCGGCGTAGCTGGTTATCGGGGTCGGGCTGAACACCGGGTTGAACATGCTGCCCGCGCGCTGCACGTGGTGGGAGACGCCTTCCGCGGACAGCGCGTCGTGGACCATGCCCGCCAGCTGGTCGGCGTTGGCGTCGAGGGCGGCGTACACGGCGGCGTCCGCGTGGCGCAGGGTGGTCAGACCGGCGGCGACGGCCACCGGGTTCCCGCTGAGGGTGCCGGCCTGGTAGACGGGTCCGACGGGGGCGAGGTGGGCCATCACGTCGGCGCGACCGCCGAAGGCGGCGGCGGGCAGGCCCCCGCTCATCACCTTGCCGAAGGTGTAGAGGTCCCCCGCCACGCCCTCCAGGCCGTACCAACCGCCGGCGCTGACCCGGAACCCGGTCATCACCTCGTCCATGATCAACAAGGCACCGTTGTCGGTGCAGAGCCGGGCGAGGCCGGCGTTAAAGCCTGGCGCCGGCGGCACCGCACCCATGTTGCCGGCGGCCGCCTCGGTGATGACGCACGCGATCTCGTCACCCCGCTCGGCGAAGACCGCGGCGACCGCCTCGAGGTTGTTGTACTCGCACACGACCGTGCTGGCGGCCTGCGCGCCCGTCACGCCGGGCGTCGAGGGCAGCCCCAGGGTGGCCACTCCGGAGCCGGCCTCGGCGAGCAGCGCGTCGACGTGACCGTGGTAGCAGCCCGCGAACTTCACGATCAGGCTGCGGCCGGTGAAGCCTCGCGCGAGCCGGACCGCGCTCATGCACGCCTCGGTGCCGGAGCTGACCAGCCGTAGCTGCTGCACCGGCTCGACCCGGGCGATGATCTCCTCGGCCAGCTCGATCTCCCCCTCGGTGGGGGTGCCGAAGCTGAGCCCTCGACCGGCGGCGACCCGCACCGCCTCGACGACGGCCGGGTGGGCGTGGCCGAGGATCATCGGGCCCCAGGAGGAGATGAGGTCCACGTAGCGGTGGCCGTCGGCGTCGGTGAGCCACGGACCGGATCCGTCGACCATGAACCGTGGGGTGCCGCCGACGGAGCGGAAGGCCCGTACGGGGGAGTTGACCCCCCCGGGAATGACGGTGCTGGCCCGGGCGAACAGCGCCTCCGACCGGGCAGTACTACCTCGTGTCGTGGTCACGTCGACCAGTGTTCCAGCCCGGGCGTGTGATCGTCGTCCGGGGGAGGGAGAGCGTGCTCACCTGCGCCCCCCGCCCGGCCGGTTCCGTGTGCGGCGCGGGGCCAGGTAGGGGTTGGCGTCACCGGTGAACATCGCCACCCCCGCGGCCAGCACGAGCGCCGCACCGACCAGCCGCGCGACTGCGTCCGGCACCGTCGTGTCGCCGAGCACCGCCACGGTCAGGACCACCTCCACCGCGCCGACGACCGTGAGCACCGTGCGCGCCCACCCGCGACCCGAACGCATGACCAGGACGAGCCCGACCTTCGCGGCCGACCACAGCAGGGACAGCACCGCACCCACCACGGTCACCAGCCGGACCAGGGTGTCCAGCGGTACACCGTCCAGCGCGGGCTGACCGGCCAGCTCGGTGCGCACCGCCATCCGGGCCGTCTCGTCGACGGAGAACAACGAGGCCACGACGAGGACCGCCCCGACGGCGATGCTGCCCAGCCACAACCACGTCGCCAGGCGAAGCTCCGCGGGGGCCGGCGCGGGGCCGTGGAACACGTCGGCGCGGGGCTTCACCTCAGCCCGGCGCCTGGTCCAGCCACCCCGAGACCTCCGCCGCCCAGTAGGTCAGCACGATGTCGGCGCCGGCACGGCGGATGCTGGTGAGACTCTCCAGGACCGCCCGGTCGCGGTCGATCCAACCCCGCTGCGCGGCCGCGGTGATCATCGCGTACTCCCCGCTGACCTGGTAGGCGGCCACCGGCACCGGTGAGCGGTCGGCCACCTCGCGCAGCACGTCGAGGTACGCCATCGCTGGCTTCACCATCACCAGGTCGGCACCCTCGGCGAGGTCGAGATCGAGCTCCCGCAGGCTCTCCCGGCGGTTCGCCGGGTCCTGCTGGTAGGTCTTGCGGTCACCGCGCAGCGTCGACCCCACGGCCTCCCGGAACGGTCCGTAGAACGCGCTGGCGTACTTCGCGGTGTAGGCGAGGATCCCGGTGTCGGTGTGCCCGGCGTGCTCGAGCGCCTCGCGGATCGCGCCGACCTGACCGTCCATCATCCCGCTGGGGCCGAGCAGGTGCGCCCCGCTCTCGGACTGCGCCAGGGCCATGTCGACGTAGCGGGCCAAGGTCGCGTCGTTGTCGACGGAGCCGTCGGCGGCGAGCACCCCGCAGTGACCGTGGTCGGTGAACTCGTCGAGGCAGGTGTCGGCCATCAGCACCGTGTCGTCGCCGAGCTCGTTGCGCAGCAGCCGCAGCGCCGCGTTGAGCACACCGTGCGGGTCGGTCGCACCAGAACCGGTGGCGTCGCGGCGGGATGGGACCCCGAAGACCATGATTCCGCCGACGCCCGCGGCCACCGCCTGCACCGCGGCCGCGCGCACGCTGTCGAAGGTGTGCTGGTACACCCCCGGCATCGAGGAGATCTCCCTCGGCTCGGTGATCGCCTCGGCCACGAACATCGGGAGCACCAGCTGACGGGGAGCCAGTGTCGTCTCGGCCACGAGGCGCCGCAGCGCCGGGATCGCCCGCAGCCGTCGAGGCCGTTGGATCATCGGTTCCTTCTCACGCTCGTGCGCCACATGGTCGGGCGCCATCAGGCTCGGGCGCCGCGGCGCACCTTCTTCGGTGGCGGGGGCAGAGCGCCCTCGGCGCGCAGACGGGTGGCGTGCGCGGCCAGCGCGTCGACCAGCGCGGGCACGTCCGCGGTCTCGGGCTGGACGTCGACCCGCAACCCGAACTCGGTGGCGGTCTCGGCGGTGCGGGGTCCGATGCAGGCGACGATGGTGCGGTGGTGCGGCTTGCCCGCGATCCCCACCAGGTTGCGCACCGTGGAGGAGCTGGTGAAGCAGACCGCGTCGAACCCGCCCGACTTGATCATCTCGCGGGTCCCCGCCGCTGGGGGGGCCGCCCGGACCGTGCGGTACGCGGTGACGTCGTCGATCTCCCAGCCTCGTTCCCGCAGCCCTTCGGCCAGGGTCTCGGTGGCGATGTCGGCGCGCGGCAGCAGCACCCGGTCGACGGGGTCGAAGACCTCGTCGAAGGGCGGGAAGTCCTCCAGCAGCCCGACGCTGGACTGCTCGCCGCTCGGCAGGAGCTCGGGGTTGATCCCGAAGGCGCGCACCGCGTCCGCGGTCGGCTCCCCGACGCAGGCGATCTTCACCCCGGAGAACGCCCGCGCGTCGAGCCCGAACTCGGCGAACTTCTCCCACACGGCCCGCACGGCGTTGGTGGAGGTGAACACCACCCACTGGTAGCGACCGTCGACGAGACCCTTGACGGCCCGTTCCATCTGGGCCGGGCTGCGCGGCGGCTCCACCGCGATGGTCGGCACCTCGACGGGCACCGCTCCGTGGGCCGTCAGCCGCTCACTCATGGCCGGGGCCTGGTCCTTGGTCCTGGGCACCAGCACACGCCACCCGAACAGGGCGCGGTTCTCCCACCAGGACAGCCGCGCGCGCTGCCCGACCAGCTTGCCGACGGTGAGCACCACCGTGCCGCGGACCTCGTCGCCGAGCTCGTGCAGGGCAGCCAGGGTCGTGTCCACGGTGTGCTGGCTGCTGGTCGTGCCGTCGGAGGTGACCGCCACCGGGGTCTGCGCCGCCAGACCGTGCTCCACCAGTGCGCTCGCCGTCTCCGACAGGTGCTCGGCGGAGGCGTGCAGGACCAGCGGGCCGGGCGCCGCCGCCACCGCCGCCCAGTCGACCGTCCCACGGACGTCGACCTCGGTGTGCGTCGAGCCGAGCGCGAGCCCGGCGTAGCTGGGAACCGCGGTGCCGGCGGGCAGTCCGGGAACCACCTCGAAGGGCACCGAGGTGCGGGCCACGGCGTTCGCCTCGCTCACCACCGCGTCGCTGGTCAGCGGGTCACCGGCGACCAGGCGCACCACGTCTCGCCCCGCGCGTGCCTCGGCGAGCAACGTCTTGGCCACCTCGGCGGGCTCACCGACGGCCGCCCGGACCTCCGCGTCGGTGAACAGCGTGGCGATCTCCTCGTTGACGTCGGGGTCCACCACCACCAGCGAGGCGGCCGTCAGCGCCCCCTGGGCACGGACGGTCAGCAGGGCCGGGTCGCCGGGCCCGGAGCCGACGAACAGGACCCGTCCGGGGGTGGGCTTGCGGGATCGACTCATCGCGGGTTCTCCAGCAGATTGTCATCGGTCGGCGGGGCGGGATCAACAGGGTCGGAACCAGGAACCTCGGGGCGGGCGGGGTCCATCAGACCCGCCGCCCCGAGCTCGAGCAGCTCAGCCGCGACGGCGCGGCCCAGCGACGCGGGGTCGTCCAGCGCTCCCACCGCGGAGGCCCGCAACATCACGGACCCGTTGAGCGCGCCGGCGCAGCCTCGCAGAGACAGCTCGTCGAACACCACACCGTCGTCGGACATCGACGACACCACCTCGGCCAACGCGCCGACCGGAGCCGTGCACCCCGCCTCCAGCATGGCCAGCAGCGCCCGTTCCGCGTCCACCGTGGCACGCGAGAGCGGATCGTCCAAAGTTGACAGCAGGGCGATGGTGCGCTCGTCGTCCGCACGGCACTCGACGGCGAGGGCCCCCTGTGCCGGGGCGGGCAGCATGTCCAGGGGGTCGAGCGACTGGGTCACCTCGGCCAGCCGACCGACCCGGGCGAGCCCCGCGCGGGCCACCACGACGGCGTCGAGCTCACCCGATCTCACCTTCCGCAGCCGGGTGTCGATGTTGCCGCGCAGCGGCACCACCTGCAGCCCCAGCCCGAGCGCGCGAAGCTGAGCCGCGCGCCGCGGCGCCGAAGTGCCCACGGTGGCACCGTCGGGCAGCGCACCGAGCACGAGCCCGTCGCGGGCGACCAGCGCGTCCCTGGTGTCCTCCCGCGGCGGCACGGCGGCCAGGTTGATGCGCTCGTCGGGTGCGGTGGGCAGGTCCTTGTAGGAGTGCACGGCCACGTCCACGTCACCGCGCGCCAGCGCCTCGCGCAGCGCCGCGGTGAACACCCCGACCCCAATCTGCTCGACGGGGGCCGCCGAGGCGTCTCCTGCGGTGTGCACCACGACCAGCTCGGCCGGGGTGCCGGCCGCGACGATCGCGTCCCGCACGGTGCCGGCCTGGGTCAGCGCCAGAACGCTGCCCCGGGTGCCGACCCGCAACGGGAGGCGGCTCGGGACGGGGGCAGCGGCGGCGCTCACTGCTCGCTCCCGATCGGTTCCGGCGGCGGGCGGGTGTTCTCCGAGGCTGATGCCCCGGAGGCCCCGGAGGCCACGGCGTCGACCGTGCCGGGCTCGAGCCCGAACAGCTCGCGCAGCGCCTCGGCGTAGCTGTCCCCGCCCGGGGCGGACGCGAGCTGCTTGACCCGCACGGTCGGGGCGTGCAGCAGCTTGTCCACGACCCGTCGCACGGTGCGGGCCACCTCGTCCCGG
>JBDTDI010000301.1:0-8396 GCA_039923155.1 Mycobacteriaceae bacterium
GCAGACGGCAACGTGGGCATCGGTGGGGACCCCCTCCGGGTGCTGCACCGCGCCGCCGAGCTGCTCGCCCAGGACGGTCTCGTCGTGCTGGAGGTGGCCGACGACGGTCCGACCACGGTGCAGCGGCTGTGCATCGAGACCGACCACGGGGACTCGCCCTGGTTCCGCTGGGCCCGGGTCGGGGCAGCCTCGCTGCCGGACCTGGCCGCCGCCGCGGGACTGCAGGTGCGACAGACCACCACCCTGCACGGACGGACCCTGGCTGTGCTGACCCGTCGCCCCGAGATCCGCGGGGGGGTCCGCACGTGAGTGACGACGTGAAGGCCCTGCTGCGGGACCGGCTGCCGCTGCCCGCACCCCACTCCCACCACTTTCGCTCCGGCTTGCGCGGCCCGACGGTGACCGCGCGGATCGGGCTGTGGCTCGGCATCAGCTTCGCGGTCTGCTTCGTCACCGGCCTGGTCAGCCACTTCCTGCAGCACCCGCCGTTCTTCTTCGTGTGGCCCACCCGCCCGGTCGGCCTCTACCGCTGGACGCAGGGGCTGCACGTCATCAGCGGAACGGCGGCCATCCCGCTGCTCGGCGCCAAGCTGTGGTCGGTGTTCCCGAAGCTGTTCGCCCCCTTCCGCCTGGCCCCGACCCGGGCGGCCCTGGTCACCGCGGTGGAGCGTGGCTCGATCCTGGTGCTGGTGGGCGCGGCCATCTTCGAGCTGCTCACCGGGCTGTTCGACACCGCGCAGTACTACCCGTGGGCGTTCTTCTTCACCACCGCGCACTACGCCATGGCCTGGGTCGCGATCGGCGCGTTGGCGGTGCACGTCGCGATCAAGCTGCCGATCATCCGGCGCGCCCTCGGGGTGCCGGTGGGCGCCCAGCTCGACGTGGAGACCCTCGAGGTCGCCGAGGCCGAACCGCAAGCTCCCCCACGGCAGGGGGGGCTGTCCCGTCGCTCGTTCCTGCGGGCCACCTGGGTCTCGGCGGGCGTCGCGGTGCTGGCCACCGCCGGGGTCACGATTCCCGTGCTGCGCCACGTGTCGCTGCTCGGCACCCGCACCGGCGCCGGACCGCAGGCCCTGCCGGTCAACAAGACCGCCAAGGGCGCCGGCGTGGTCGCCAGGGCCAGCGCCCCGGGATGGAAGCTCACGGTCACGGGGCCCACCACCTCGCGCAGCTTCACCCTGGACGACCTGCGGGCGATGGAGCAGTCCACCCGGTCGCTGCCCATCGCGTGCGTGGAGGGTTGGTCGGCGAGTGCCACCTGGACCGGGGTGCCGGTGGCTGACCTCGTCGCGGCGGTCGGCGGGTCGCCGGACGCGGACGTCCGCTTCTCCAGCCTGGATCCGGGGCTCTACGGCACCTCGGTGCTGCCTGCCCGGCACGCGCGCGACCGGTGGACGCTGCTCGCCCTGCAGGTCAACGGCCAGGTGCTGGACCTCGACCACGGTTACCCCGCCCGCCTCATCGCGCCGTCGCGGCCCGGGGTCACCCAGACCAAGTGGGTCACGACGATGGAATTGCTATGACCGCCGTCACGACGGAGGAGCTGCTGTGACCGCCGTCACGACGGAGGAGCTGCTGTGACCGCCACCCGCAGCGTCCTGGTCACGCTGGGCGTGGCGGCGGGCGTGTACGGGCTCGTCCTGCTGCTCTTCGGTCCGATGAGGGACCCGGTCTCGGTGGCCCTGTGGTTCGCCGGAGGCGTGATCGTCCACGACTTCCTGCTCTCACCGCTGCTCGTCGGGGGCGGGGTGGGAGCGGCGCGTGTCCTGCCGTCGTCGGTGCGCGGCCCGCTGGTGTACGGGGTCCTCGCCACGTTGGCCCTGGTGGGTGTCGCCGCACCGGTGCTCTTCCGCAGCCACGGCGTCGGCAACCAGACCGTCCTGGACCGGAGCTACCCGCTCGGGTTCGCCATCGCCGTCGGCGTGGTCTGGGTGGCGGTTGCCGTGGCCCTGGTGGCCCGGGTACGGCGATCCCGAGGGATGACACCAATTCGCTTGTCGTAGCGCAACGGCTGCACCACCTTCGGGCGAGCTCCCGGTCACCCGCCCGGGCGTCGGTGACGGACCCGGAAACGGTCGAAGTCGTGGTCGAACGACACCACGGTGGCACCAAGCTCCACGGCCATGGCCGCCAGGACGGCGTCGGGGACCAGGTTGCCGGAAGCGCCCGCGTCGGCACACGCCTGCCTCACCAGGGGCAGGTGTCGGGCGCCCGGTTCGGCGGCCACGAACCCCCGTTGGCCGATCACGGCGTCGATGAACGTGAAGACGTCGTCGAGCGAGCTGGGGACCCCGAACACACGACGGTTCGTGGCCAGCCGCAGGAGCGAGGCCCACACGAAGGCGGGCACCGTGAACGGTTCGTCCCCCCTCGTGGCCGCGCCGAGCTCGGCGGCCGCCACGTCGTGATCGGGATGGTCCGCCCGGTGCGCGGCGAGCAGGACGTTGACGTCGAAGAGCAGCACGTCAACGTCGCTGACGCTGCAGGGCGTCCTCGTCGAGCAGGTCGTGCAGCGCCGCGTTCGAGCGGAGGTCCACGCCGGGCGCAGGTCCCGTCCCGCCGCGGAACACGGGAATCTCCGGACCGCCGGTGGCCGGCTCTCGAAGGAGCTCCCGCTGCAGGGCCTGGTTGACCACGTCACCCAGGCTGACACCGCGACGCGCTGCTCGTTCCTTGGCCGCCCTGAGCAGCTCGTCGTCGATGCTGACCGTGGTGCGCATGGTGCTGACAGTACCGCATCACCTGCATCAGTGGCCGGCCATCGTCCAGTCCCCGAGAAGCGTGCGGCTCGTGCACGCATCACCCCAGGCTGACCAGGAGGAGAACCGCATGGCCATCACCGACTTCGAGCGCTACCCGCTGACCTTCGGACCCAGCCCGGTGCACAAGCTCGACCGACTCACCGAACACCTTGGTGGCGCCGCGATCTGGGCCAAGCGGGAGGACTGTAGCTCCGGACTGGCCTTCGGTGGCAACAAGACCCGCAAGCTCGAGTACATCGTCCCCCGACGTGCTGGCCTCCGGCGCCGACACCCTGGTCTCGATCGGCGGCTACCAGTCCAACCACACCCGGCAGGTCGCGGCCGTCGGCGCCAAGCTGGGCCTGAAGGTCCGCCTGGTGCAGGAGCGCTGGGTGGAATGGGACGACCTCGGCAACGACAAGGTCGGCAACATCCTGCTCTCGCGCATCATGGGCGCCGACACCCGCCTTGACCCCGCCGGCTTCGACATCGGGATCCGCCGCTCCTGGCAGGCCGCCCTGGACGAGGTGGAAGCTGATGGGGGCAAGCCCTACGCCGTCCCGGCCGGCGCGTCCGAGCACCCGCTCGGCGGGCTCGGTTTTGCCGCCTGGGCCTACGAGGTGGTCGAGCAGGAGCGGGCGCTCGGGGTCTTCTTCGACACCATCGTGGTGTGCGCGGTGACGGGATCGACCCACGCGGGGATGATCGCCGGCTTCGCCGCGCTCAGCGAGGCCGGCGGCCGACCGCGGCGGGTGCTCGGGATCGACGCCTCCGCGACGATCGACAAGACCCGCGCCCAGGTCGGTCGCATCGCCCGCAGCACCGCCGAGCTGATCGGGGTGCAGCGAGCGATCCGGGACGACGAGATCACGGTGCTCCAGGGGTGGGCGGGCGAGCGCTACGGGATTCCGGTCGACTCGACGGTCGAGGCGATACGACTGTCCGGGCGCCTCGAAGCCATGATCATCGACCCGGTCTACGAGGGGAAGTCGATGGCCGGGCTGATCGATCTCGTCAGCAGCGGCGAGATCGCCCCGGACAGCACGGTGCTCTACGCCCACCTCGGCGGACAGCCGGCCCTGAACGTGTACAGCGGCATCTTCGACCGCTGAGGACCGCAGGGCCCTGTCGGTCCTGCTCATCTACGCTGCCCGGATGAACGGGGCACGAGCGTTGGACGGTGGGAGGGCCGTGAGGTCCCCGCGCGGATCGAGCGCGGAGACGGTGACCTGGGGGCTGCGGGTCGCGGCCTCGTGGTCGTGGCGCCTGCTCGTCGTGGTCGCCGGCCTGGCGGTGCTCGGTTACGGGCTCGGCGCGCTCAGCGAGGTCGTCATCCCCGTTGGGGTCTCCATCCTGCTGGCGGCGTTGATCACCCCGTTCGTGACCTGGATGCAGCACCACGGGGTGCCCCGGGGTCCGGCCACCGCGATCGCGCTCGTCGCCAGCATCGCCGCGGTGTCGGGCGTGCTGACGTTCGTGGTGCGGGCGTTCATCAACGGGCTCCCCGACCTGACCGACCAGGTCTCGGCGAGCGTCGACCAGGTCCAGCGGTACCTGGTGAAGGGTCCGCTGGGGTTGCGACAGAGCCAGATCGACAACGCGTTCAACTCGATCAGCAAGTCGTTGGGCAACAACCGGGACGCGATCACCTCCGGCGCCCTGAACACGGCGAACTCGTTGACCCACTTCCTCGCCGGCCTCGCGATCGCGTTGTTCACCACCATCTTCCTGGTCTACGACGGGGCCCGGGTGTGGTCGTTCCTGCTGCGCTTCGTCCCGTCCGGGGTCCGCCCGCAGGTCGACGTGGCCGGCAACCGCGGCTTTGCGTCCCTCGTCGGCTACGTGCGGGCCACGGTCGCGGTCGCCGCGGTGGACGCGATCGGCATCGGCATCGGGCTCGTCGCGCTCCGGGTGCCGCTGGCCCTGCCGCTGGCCGCCCTGGTCTTCCTCGGGGCGTTCGTGCCCATCATCGGGGCGTTCGTCAGCGGGTTGGTGGCGGTCCTGGTGGCGCTGGTGACCCAGGGCTTCGTCGTCGCCCTCATCGTGCTGGGCATCATCATCGGGGTGCAGCAGCTCGAGGCGCACGTGTTGCAGCCGCTGCTGCTGGGACGCGCAGTCGCGCTGCACCCGCTGGCCGTCGTCCTGGCCATCGCGGTCGGCCTGGTCGTGGCGGGGGTGGTGGGCGCCCTGTTGGCCGTGCCCCTGGTGGCGGTGGCCAACGCGGCGGTCCACTCCCTGGCGGAGGGCCGCGCGGCGGAACCGGACGCGATCGAGGCCAGCGACCCCGACGAGGGCATGCCCCCCGAGGAGTCCGACGACAGCGAGGTTCCCGCCGACGCCGGGGCGGACGGGACACGCACGGACGGGGACTAGCTCGGGACTAGCCCCTACCAGGGCACGGGGGTGCGGTCCTCCCACAGCAGGCCGGTGAGGGTGTCCACTCCGTTCGGGCCCTGCGAGGCCGGCGCGTCCCGCTCGACGAGCCACAGACCGGTGTCGGCGCCCTCCTCGGGTGAGCGGGGTGCCTCCGCCCCGCCCATGTCGGTCCGGCAGTGCCCCGGGCACACCGCGTCGACGAGCACCCCGCGGCGTCCGTGCCCCAGCTCGTGGGACAGGTTGCGCACCATGGCGTTCACCCCGGCCTTGGCGATCCGGTAGGGCGCGAGGCCGCCGGCGTTACCGGGCCCCGACATCCGGCCGAGGCAGGCGCTGTAGTGAACGATGCGCCCGCGGCGGCGCTGCACCATGCCCGGGCCGACGGTGGTGGTGAGCCGAAACGCGGCGTCCAGGTCGGTGCTCATCACCCGTCGCCACTCCTGCGGGGTGGTGCGCAGAGTTTTTGCGGTCTGCTCGCTCATCACTGCGGCACAGTGCACGAGCACGTCGACCTCGCCGGTCTGGGCCAGCCGGTCCCGCAGGGTGTCCAGGTCACGTTCCTGTCCGAGGTCGCAGCCCAGCGCCACCGTGTCGAGCCCGTCGTCGACCATGGCCTGCACCTGCTCGATCAGACGCTCGCTGTCGCGGGCCAGGCAGATCACGGTGGCTCCCCGGACCGCGAGCCCGCGGGCGATCACCGCCCCGATGCCTCGGCTGGCGCCGGTGACCAGAGCCAGCTGACCGTCGAGGACGGGGGTCGGGTCGCTCATGGGCCCAGCATCGCCGAGATGACCGGCGCGCGCGCGTCGTCACCTGCCCGACAACCACCCCGTTGTCCACCGCGCTCGGGCAGGATGACGGCGTGCCCGCCACCGCCGTCCGCCGCAGCCGCCTCCCGGCGCGGCGGGCGGCTCCCGGGACGGGACGGGGGCCCTCACGTGGGGACTCGGCGATCGACCCGCTCACCCCGATGTGGCGAGGTGCGCTGCTGTACCGCGTGGCGACCCTGTTCTTCGTCGTCGGCGTGCACCTGGTCTACGTGCGCGACTACGCCCACCCCACGCTGGGCTGGGTGCTGGTCGGACTGATCGTGGCCTGGACCGCGGTCACGGTGGCGGCGTTCAGCGTCGACGCGGGCCGATGCTGGTGGTTCGCGCTGACCGACCTCGTCGTCGTGCTCGCCCTGATGTTCTCCACGCTGGCCGTGCAGACCCCCGAGCAGGTGTACGGGCCCACCCCCACGATCACCACCCTGTGGACCTCCGCCCCGGTGGTGACGGTGGCCATCCTGGGCGGCGCACGGATCGGCGCCGCGGCTGGAGCCGTCGTCGCCGTCTCCTCGATCCTGCTCAACGACCACGTCACGGTCTCCATCGCCCGTGACTCCGCGCTGCTGCTGCTCGCCGGTCTGGTGCTCGGGCTGGTCGCCGAGACCGCCCGGCGCGCACACGCCGCCCTGGCCGTCGCCCTGCGCGCGGAGGCGGTGCTGGCCGAGCGGGAGCGGCTCGCGCGCGCGGTGCACGACAGCGTCCTGCAGGTGCTGGCCTACGTGCGACGGGAGGGGACGCTGCTCGGTGGGCCGGCGGCGGAGCTCGCGCAGCTGGCCGGCGACCAGGAGGTGGCGCTGCGAACACTGGTGTTCGCCCCCGCCCCGGACGCGCTCACCGGCGACGTGGACCTGCGGGCCCTGCTGCAGGCCCAGGCCACCTCCGCGGTGTCGGTGGCCGTGCCCGCGACGCCGGTGCTGCTGCCTGCCGCCGTGGCCGGCGAGCTGGCGGCGGTGGCCCGGGCGGCGTTGAGCAACACCGCTGTGCACGCCGGGGCCGAGGCGCGGTCGTGGATCTTGCTGGAGGACCTCCGCGACGAGGTGGTGCTCAGCGTCCGCGACGACGGCGTCGGCATCGACACTGGTCGTCTGGAGCAGGCGGAGCGGGAGGGACGCCGGGGCGTGTCGAGCTCCATCCTGGGTCGCGTCGCCGAGCTGGAGGGCACCGCGGTGCTCGAGACCGCGCCCGGTGCCGGCACCGAGTGGGAGGTGCGGGTCCCCCGCGCCGGAAGGGGTGGACGTGGCTGAGCCGGACGCAGACCTGGGCGGGGTGGGGGGCAACACCTCAGCCGGGGTAGGGGGCAACACCTCAGCCAAGGACGAGGTGGGGACCGAGGTGCGGGTGACGGTGATGGTGGTCGACGACCACCCGATGTGGCGCGACGGGGTGGCCCGCGACCTGGACGCCCGGGGCTTCCACGTGGTCGCCGCCGCAGACGGGGTCGACTCGGCGGCCCGTCGGGCCCGGGCCGTCACCCCGGACGTGGTGCTGATGGACATGCGGCTCGGTACCGGCTCCGGTGTGGACGCCACCGTGCAGGTGCTGCAGGTGAGCCCGCAGAGCAAGGTGCTGGTGCTCTCGGCCTCCGGCGAGCAGTCCGACGTGCTCGACGCGGTGAAGGCCGGTGCCACCGGGTACCTGGTCAAGAGCGCGTCCATCGAGGAGCTGGTGGCCGCCGTGCAGGCGACGGCAGCCGGGCAGCCGGTGTTCACCCCGGGCCTCGCGGGCCTGGTGCTCGGGGAGTATCGGCGCATGGCCAGCGGCCCCGACGGGCCCGACACCGAGCTGCCCCAGCTGACCGAGCGGGAGACCGAGGTGCTGCGTCTGGTCGCCAAGGGGATGAGCGCCCGGCAGGTCGCCGCCAAGCTCGTCATCAGCCACCGCACGGTGGAGAACCACGTCCAGTCCACCCTGCGCAAGCTGCAGCTGGCCAACCGCGTGGAGCTCGCCCGGTACGCCATCGAGCACGGTCTGGGCTGACCCCCCGTGCGTGATGTCTGGACCCAGGAGGCGAGCTTTCGTTCACACTGGTGGGGCCCGAGAGGGGAGGCCACCCCGTGACCGTGCTCGCCGAGTGGTTCGCCCGTGCTGCCGGCGTGCTGCTCGCCGAACACCCCGAGGACGGCTCCGGCCGGATGCTGAGCTCGCCCGGGCTGCGCACCGGCGGCCGCTTCTACGCGTTCTGCCCTGGCGACGACGTCATCGTCAAGCTGCCGCAGGGCCGCGTCCAGCAGCTGGTGGCCGACGGCGGGGGCACACCCTGCTCACCCCGGGCGGGCCGGCCGATGCGCGAGTGGGTCCAGCTGCGCCCGTCCGACCAGCAGACCCTGGCCGCGTACCTGGGGGAGGCCCGCGCGTTCGTCGCCGGGTAGGTCGTGCGGCGCACCTCGTCGACAGGCCCCCTCGGGCCCGCACGAGCACAATGGCGCCATGAACCGCTTCCGCGACGCCG
>JBDTDI010000302.1:0-13817 GCA_039923155.1 Mycobacteriaceae bacterium
AACGCGCCCGCCGAGGCCGCCGGTTCGCTGGATTCGGTGTATACACGTCCCGGGGAGGTCTCGTGTCACGACCGCACGCAAGGCAAGACGCCACCCCCGCGCGCGCCCGCTCGGCCCCGTCCAGCGCCACCGCGGCCCGCAGCCGCAACCGGGCCGTCTTCGTGGCGGGCTTCTCGGCCTTCGCGATGCTCTACGTGGCCCAGGGGGCTCTGCCTGCGGTGAGCAGCGCATTCTCCGTGTCGCCCGCCACGGCTGCCCTGACCGTCAGCCTGACCACCCTCCCGTTGGCCCTGGGCGTGGTGGTGGCGGCATCGCTGTCCGAGCGGGTCGGACGGCGCGGGATGTTGATCGGCTCGTTGCTGGCCGCGTCGCTGTGCACGCTGGCCACCGCGGCGAGCCCATCTTTTCCGGTGTTGCTGGGGCTGCGGGTCGCCACGGGGCTGGCCATCGCGGGACTGCCGGCCGTAGCGATGGCCTACGTCGCCGAGGAGGCCGTCCTCGGCCGCCTCGGTTCATCGATGGGGCTCTACATCAGCGGCACCGGTCTCGGCGGACTGGCGGGACGGTTGATCGGTGGTCTCCTGTCCGGAACGGGCTGGCAGGCGGGCTACCTCGGAGTGGGCCTGCTGGCGTCGTGCGGCACCGCCTACGTCATGTGCACCCTTCCTGCGTCGCGCCACTTCTCCTCGCACCCCGAGGGGCTGCTGACCCAGCTCCGGGCCTCCGGCCTGCACTGGCGCGACACCGTGCTGCTCAGGCTGTTCGTCTGCGGCTTCGCCCTGATGGGCGCCATGGTCGCCTACTTCAACTTCCTGCTCTACCGCCTGGAGCGCGCGCCGTTCGGGCTCTCGGAGAGGACCGCGGCGCTGGTCTTCCTGCTCTACCTTGCCGGCACCGTCAGTGCGAACTTGTTCGGCCGGCTGGCTGATCGCCGGGGCCGACGAGCGCTGCTGCTGGCCGGTGCCCTCATCATGCTCGCCGGGACGCTGCTCAGCCTGACGACGACCCTGTGGCTCGTCCTGGTCAGCACCGGCCTGGTCACCTTCGGGTTCTTCGGTGCGCACGCGACCGCCAGCGGCTGGGTCGGTGCGCAGACGAGGGTGCGGCGCGCCCAGGCCTCGTCGTTCTACCTGCTCTGCTACCACCTGGGCTCGAGCATCCTGGGCTTCGTCGGCGGTCTCGCCTACGGGGGGGCAGGTTGGGGTGGGCTGGTCCTGCTGGTCGCGGTGTCGATCGGCGTGGTGGTCATCTCCTGCGGAGGGCTGCCTGCCACCATCGTCCGGGGTTCCTCGGCTGCGCCGACAGCGGCCGGACCATGAGCCACAGACCAGTTGGAGGGTATTGATGGCACGGTTGCGACCTGATCAGATCGCCGCGTCGTTGCGGCGCGCGGTGCGCGAACGGGTGTTGGCTCCCGGGGAGGCGCTGAACCAGGACGAGCTCGCCCGTCGCTTCGGGGTGAGCCGCATTCCCCTGCGGGAAGCGCTGCGCACCCTCGTCGGCGAGGGGCTGATCATCATGCAGCCGGGTCTGGGGGCGGTCGTCACCGAGCTCCAGGCGGCTGAGGTCAACGAGCTCTACGGGCTACGACTGTCCCTCGAACCGGGCCTGGCCCTACCGGTCACCACCAACGTTCGACGAGCCGACATCGATCAGCTGGCCGGGATGGTCGCCGAGATGCAGGCGCTGGGCGCGCACCAGTCCGAGGAGTGGTCGAACCTCAACTACGCGTTCAAACGACGTCTGTACGAGCTGTCCGACCAGCGCCACGTCGTCCGCCTCGTCGTGCAGGTGCTCAACCTCGTCGAGCCCTACGCCCGGGTGCACGCCCACGTGCTGGGTTCGCGCACCCAGCTGCAGGAGCAGCGCGAAGCGATGGTCGCCGCCCTGCGCGCCGATGACCCCGCCGCCCTGGAGCAGGAGATCCGCCAGGCCATCCTGCGGGCCCAGGCGACTTTGATCGACGCGATGAACGAGGCGCCCAGCCCGCACGACGACCACCAGGACCCGCTGCTGCGGCGCTGACCGGGGACGTGAAACGGTCTTGCACTGTTAACTCGGTCACTGTATACACAGCATCAGTCTTATTCATCAACGAGAGGGTGAGCCGTGCGCACCAGGCGAGCGGTAGTGATCGGGACGGCGTTGACCGTGGCGCTGGTCGCCAGCGGTTGCGGCGCTAAGGGCGCGCAGACGGAGAACGCCTCGGGGGGCGGCTCCGGCGTGCTGGCGATCGGGGCGGCGATGAGCCTGACCGGCAAGCTGGCCCGGGAGGGGACGCTGACCAAGGAGGGCTACCAGCTGTGCCAGACGGTGGTCAACAAGAAGGGCGGCGTGCAGGTCGGCGACAAGAAGCTGAAGCTGGACATCCACTTCCAGGACGACACCTCCGCGCCGGACACTGCTGCCCAGCTGGTGTCCCAGTTCAACGACCAGGGCATCAAGCTGATCCTCAGCTCCTACGGCTCCGCCAACACCGAGGCCCAGGCCGCCGTGGTGGAGCGCAACGGCCAGGTCATGCTCGACTCAGCCGGCTCGGACAACAAGATCTTCTCCAAGGGATACACCCACACCTTCGCCGTGCTGTCGCCGGCCACCGAGTACGCCGCGTCCATCGTCAAGGCCATCGGTGAGCTCGCCAAGCCCAGGCCCAAGACCATCGCGTTCCTCTCCGCCGATGACGGCTTCTCCAAGACGGTGGCCGAGGGCGGTGTCGCGGAGGCGAAGAAGGAGGGCTTCACCGTCCTGCCGACCGAGTTCTTCCCCAACGGCGCCACCGACGTCAGCTCGGCGCTGACCAAGATCAAGGACCAGCACCCCGACGTGATCATCGGCTCGGTGCACCTGGTCGAGGGCATCGCCATCGTCAAGCAGGCCAAGGAGCTCGGCATCACCCCGTCCGGCGGAATCGGGGAGAGCGTCGCGCCCCCCACACCAGACTTCGCCAAGACCCTCGGACCGCTGGCCAACGGGGTGCTCGGCTCGAGCCAGTGGACCGCACAGACCGCGGGCAGCGACGAGTACTTCGGCACCGCCAAGGACTACGCCAAGCTGCTGACCGACACCTACCACCACGCGCCGGACTACCACAACGCGGAGGCCAGCGCGGCCTGCCTGGCCATCGTCCTAGCCGCGCAGAAGGCCGGCTCGACCGACGCGGCCAAGATCCGGGACGCGGTGGCGAACCTCGACGCGACCACGTTCTTCGGCAAGATCAAGTTCGACAAGACCGGGCAGAACACGTTCAAGCCCATGTCGGTCATCCAGATCCAGCAGGGCAAGTCCGTCGACGTGTGGCCCAAGGCGTCGGCGTCCGCGCCGCTCATCTGGCCGGCCAGCGGCGCATGAGCTCGC
Organism: Mycobacteriaceae bacterium; assembly: GCA_039923155.1. GTDB lineage: Bacteria > Actinomycetota > Actinomycetes > Mycobacteriales > Mycobacteriaceae > Rhodococcus_D. Next base: position 3,355 of record JBDTDI010000302.1, read on the forward strand.
TGCTGCAGGCAACCATCTACGGCCTGCTCCAGGGAGGGCTGCTCGCGCTCGTCGCGGTCGGGTTCTCGCTGGTGTGGGGGGTGATGAACATCGTCAACCTGGCGCACGGCTCCTTCGTCATCCTCGGGGCCTACGTCGCCTGGGAGCTCAACCAGGCGTTCGGCCTGGACCCGTTCCTGGGCATGTTCGCCTCTGCGGCAGCGCTGTTCGTGCTCGGCTACGTGCTCCAGCGCTACCTGATCAACCTGGTGGTGAACGCACCGATCTTCGTGACCCTGCTGCTGACGTTCGGCCTGGATCTGCTCCTGGTGCAGGGCATGAACATCGTGTTCTCCGCCGACTACCGCAGCATCCCCACCTCCTACGCCTCCAACAGCCTGGCTTTCGGCGACGTGCGCATCCCCTACGGACGTCTGGCCGCCTTCGGGGTGGCGATCGTGGTGACCCTGTTGCTGGTGAGGCTGATCGGCCGCACCCGCACCGGACTGTCGATCACCGCTACCGGGATGGACCGTGGAGCGGCCCGGCTGATGGGGATCCGGGCCAGGCACGTCTACGCGCTGACCTTCGGCATCGCGGCCGGGCTGGCCGGCATGGCCGGGGCCATGGTCGGCACGGTGGGCACCTTCCAACCCGCCGCCGCAGCCAACTTCACGTTGCTGGCCTTCGTCATAGCGGTCCTCGGTGGTCTCGGGAACATGTACGGATCGCTGGTCGGTGGGCTGCTGATCGGCCTGGTGGAGGCCTGGAGCGGCCAGTTCCTGCCCGGCACCTGGGTGAACGCGATCGCCTTCCTCGCCCTGGTGCTCGTGTTGATCTTCCGACCGTCCGGTCTCGTCGGCCGGGCGTTCTACTCAGCCCGTGTGGAGGTGTGAAGTGGCATCGATGAAGACGGAAGCGACCGCGACGGGAGCAACCGGCCGACGGTCGGCAGCTGACCGCTCGCGAACACGCCCCGAGCAGGTTCGACGTTGGGCGCCCTGGTTGGCGGGGGTGGTGGTGCTCCTGGGTTGCCTGGGCCTGCAGTCGCAGCTGTTCACCGGCCAGGAGCGCACGGTCACGACGATCTTCATGTTCGTCGCCCTGGCCCAGGGTTGGAACCTGATCGGCGGCTTCACCGGGTACGCCTGCTTCGGCCAGGTGGTCTTCTTCGGCATCGGGGGCTACAGCACCGCCGTGCTGATGGTGCACGCACACCAGAGCTTCTGGGTGTCGCTGGTGGTCAGCGGGCTGGTGGCTGCACTTTTCGGGGTCTTGATCGGCTTGCCGCTGCTGCGGCTGCGGGGCCACTACTTCGCGATCGCCACCCTCGGCGTCGCCGAGGGGATGCGCGAGGTGGTCACCAACGTGCCGTCGCTGACCGGCGGCGGCGCCGGCATCACGCTGCCCACGGTGGGCGCGGCGGCCACCACCGCCTACCTGGGCAACGACGGCTTCTACCTGCTCTTCCTCGGCTTGGCGGCGGGCGCGATCGTGATCAGCGGCCTGGTCAGCCGGAGCAAGTTCGGCTTCGCGCTGCGGGCGATCAACCAGGACGAGGACGCCGCCGGCGCCATGGGGGTGCGCACCACCTGGAACAAGGTGGCCGTGTTCTCGCTGTCCGGGTTCGTCACCGGTGTGGTCGGCGCGGCCTACGCCTTCCAGCAGGTGACGATTTTTCCGGAGCGGCTGTTCGACGTCAACATCACCGTGCTGATGGTGATCATGGTGGTGCTCGGCGGTAGCGGCACCGTCCTGGGTCCGATCGTGGGCGCCGTCGGCCTGCAGTTCGTCTCGGAGTACCTGCGCCAGAACTACACGACCGTGCACACCTTTCTCCTCGGCGCGATCATCATCGTGGCGGTCGTGCTCCTGCCGCAGGGCATCGTGACCTACGTCCGGGAAGGTCGCCGCCGACGAGAGTTCTCGCTGCTGGCCAACGTGCGCAGGTACCGGTTGTGAACGCGGCGACACCGGTGCTCGAGACCCGCGGGCTGGGCCGGCGCTTCGGTGGACTCGACGCGGTCCGCGACGTCAGCTTCTCGGTCGCCGCCGGCCGAACGCTCGGGGTGATCGGACCGAACGGAGCAGGCAAGAGCACCTTCATCAACCTGGTCACCGGCCACATCCGGCCGACCTCGGGCACCGTGCTGATCGATGGCAAGGACATGACCGGAGCCAAGCCCTGGGCGGTGGCCCGAGCCGGGGTCGCCCGCACGTTCCAGATCGTCAAGCCGTTCCGGGGCATGACGGTGCGGGAGAACGTCGCCGTGGGGGTCCTGCACGGACCCGAGGGCACGTCGTCGATGAGCCGCGCGCTGCTGATCGCCGACGAGGTGCTGAACCGGGTGGGGCTGGAGTCCCAGGCCAACGCCGCGCCGAGCGAGCTGACCGTGGCCGACGCCCGCCGGCTCGAGTTCGCCAAGGCGCTGGCGCTGAAACCGAAGCTGCTGCTGCTGGACGAGGTGATGGCCGGGCTGCGACACAGCGAGATCGAACCCAGCCTGGAGCTCATCGACAGCCTGAAGAAGGAAGGAATGACCATCATCGCGGTCGAGCACGTCATGAAGGCGATCCTGGCGATCAGCGACGAGGTGCTGGTGCTGCACCAGGGCCGCGTCCTGACCTCGGGTGACCCGCGCGAGGTGCTGGGCGACCCGCGCGTGGTGGAGGCCTACCTCGGCCCCAAGTACGCGAAGCGGCACCAGGCATGAGCGCCATGCTGGAGCTCACCGACCTGTGCGCCGGTTACGGCCGCGGTCAGGTGCTGTGGGACGTGAACCTGACGGTCGGGCAGAACGAGATCGTGGCCCTGGTCGGCCCCAACGGGGCAGGAAAGTCGACGTTGCTGCGGGCGGTGTCGGGGATGATTCCCGTCATGTCCGGGACGATGAGCTTCCGGGGCCGCCAGCTGGCCGGGCTGTCGATCGAGCGCATCGCCGACCTGGGGATCGCCCACGTCCCGGAAGGACGGCGACTGTTTCCCGGCCTCACCGTGCGCGACAACCTCAAGCTCGGCGGGTGGCGCAACGGCAACGACGACATCGACCGCGTCGTCTCCCTGTTCCCCCGGGTGGGTGAGCGGCTGAACCAGACCGCAGGGAGCATGAGCGGGGGTGAACAGCAGATGGTGGCCATCGGCCGCGGTCTGATGGGCCTGCCGGAGCTGATGGTCATCGACGAGCTCTCCATGGGGCTGGCGCCGGTCATCGTGGAGGAGATCATTGCCAAGCTGCCCGACATCGCCGCGTCCGGGACGGCGGTGCTGCTGGTCGAGCAGGATGTCGACGCAGCGCTCTCGGTCGCCGAACGTGGCTACGTGCTGGAGATCGGACACGTGGTGCTCTCCGGGCAGGCTGGCGAGCTGCTGGCCGACAAGCGGGTCCAGGAAAGCTACTTGGGGGTGTCGTGAGGCTGCCGCAGCTCGAGCCCGGGTCGCTGACGTCGGAGCAGTCCGCCCTGCGGGCCGCAATCCTTGGTGGCCCCCGGGGCCAGGGTCCACAGCTGTTCGACCTGGTCGACGACGAGGGACACCTCACCGGTCCGTTCGGGATCATGCTGCACAGTCCGGGAGTGGGCGCTGCTGTCCAAGAGCTCGGGGCAGCGTTGCGCTACGGCGCGGCGGTGAGCGACCGGGTTCGTGAGGTGGTGGTGCTGGCCGTGGCGGGTCACTGGACCAGCGAGTTCGAGCTGCATGCGCACGGCCCCATCGCCCGGAGCGTGGGTCTGACGCAGGAGCAGGTCACCGCGGTCGTCGGCGGCAAGCCGGTCGACGGGCTCCATCCGGCGGAGGCCGCAGCCCTGGCCCTCGTACGAGCAGGCCCGACGCACCCTCGGTGAGCGCCAGCTGGTCGAGGTGACCGTGCTGGTCGGCTACTACTCGATGCTGGCGATGCAGCTGCGGTTGTTCCGGGTCGGCACGCCGGCGCTCACTCCGGCCGACGGTTGTGGCTGTAGCTCCGACGGGTGTAGACCGCACCCGCCACGGTGAGGGCCACCAGCGCGAGTGCGGCCGCGGCGAACGGCCACGACACCGGGTTCTCGCCGTAGGCACCCAGGGCCACGGTGGCCGCGGTCGCGGGAACGATGCCGACGGCGGTGCCGAGAACGAAGTCGCGCAGGCGCACCGCGGTCACCCCGGCCACGTAGTTCAGGGCGGTGAACGGCACGAACGGAACCAACCTCAGCACCAGCACCGCCCACACCCCGTAGCGCCGCAGCTGGACGTCCACCCGCTCCACCGTGCGCCCGGTGTAGCGGCGCAGCAGCTCGCGTCCCAGGAGCCGGCCGAGGTAGAAGCCCAGGACGGCGCCGACGGTGGCGCCGCACACCACGACCAACAGCCCCACGCTCACGCCGAACACGGCACCGGCGGCCAGGGTGAACACCGTCTTCGGCAGCGGCGACAGGCTGACCACCGCGTACAGCGCGGCAAACAACGGCCCGGCCCGCCAGCCGAGCGCCGCCACCTCGCGCCGCACGGAGGTCAGGTCGGGCACCCCCACCGCGACTGCGACCCACACCGCCGCGACGACGAGCACGACGATGCCTCCCAGCCGCAGCCCGAGCGCCGTGCGGGTCATGCCGGGAACACCGTGCACGTCGACGGATCGACGACCAGGGTGGCGCCGGAGCCGACCGGCAGCTGCTGCTCGAGCGTGGTGTGCACGGTCCAGGTGGCACCGGCGTCGGCACGCGAGACGACCTCGACGACGACGTGGGTACCGGCGAACCGGGCGGAGGTGACCACCACGTCCAGCTCGCTTTTCTCTGCGTGCACGGGTGCACCGCCGGCGCCGGGACCCGCGCCGCTGCCCGCGCCGGGGGCCGGGTGCAGGCGCAGGGCCTCGGGGCGGACGACGAGCACGGACGGTCCGTCCTTCGCCGCGGTGTGCGCCCGGACCCCGCCGCCGGTGAACCGCCCGGCGGTCACCACCCCGCCCAGCTCGTTGCGCACCCCGAAGAAGCGGGCGGCCGCCAGGTTCGGCGGGTGCCGGTAGAACATCTCGGGCTCGCCGACCCCGGTGATGCGGCCTGCCTCCATCAGCGTGACCCGGTCGGCGACCTCGACGGCCTCGGCCTGGTCGTGGGTCACGAACAGGGTGCTCACCCCCGTCTCGGTGTGCAGCGTCCGCACCAGGGCCCGCATCTCGGAGCGCAGCGCCGCGTCGAGCGCCGAGAACGGCTCGTCGAGCAGCAGCACCTCGGGGGCCAGCACGAGCGCGCGGGCCAGGGCCGCGCGTTGCTCCTGTCCGCCCGAGAGCTCCCCCACCCGCCGGGACCCGAGCCCGTCCAGGCGCACCTGGGCGAGCGCGGCGTCGACCCGCCGTCGGGTCTCCGCCCGCCCGACCCTGGCCATCCGCAGCCCGAAGCCCACGTTGGCCGCCACCGTGAGGTGCGGGAACAGCAGCGGCCTCTGGAACACCAGCGACACGGGTCGACGCTCGGCGGGCACACCGGTCACCGACGCGCCGCCCAGGAGGACGTCGCCCGTGTCCGGGCTCTGCAGGCCCGCGAGCACCGCCAGCAGGCTCGACTTGCCGCAGCCGGACGGCCCGAGCAGGGCCATCAGCTCCCCGGGCCGCAGCGCCAGCGACACGTCGTCCAGCGCGAGGGTGTCGCCGAAGCGCCGGCTGACCCCCACCGCCTGGATGCTCGCTGCCCGCGCGTTCACAGCCGGCCGAACCCGCCCAGCCCGGCGCCCGAGCGAACCCCCAGCACCCGCCCGGCAGCCAGCACCGCGAGCAGCGGGACCGCCACCACCAGCACCCCGAGGGCCGCCGCCGCGGTGGTGTCCGTGCCCCCGATCGCCGCGAACAGCAGCAGCGGCAGGGTGGCCACGGTGCCGCCGCCCACCAGCAGGGTCAGCACGTACTCGCTCCAGGAGATGAGGAACGCGAACAGGGCTGCCGCGACGATGGCCGGTCGCAGCAGCGGGAGGGTCACGAACACCAGGGTGCGCCCCGGCCCGGCCCCCAGCACCCGCGCCGCTCGCTCGTGGTCGAGGTCGAGGTTGGCGAACGCCCCGCCCAGCACGGTCGCGGTGTAGGGCACGGTGGGCAACAGCTGCACCGCCACCACCCCGGCCTCGGTGTCCGACAGCCCGGCGCGGACGAAGAACACCTGCAGGCCCAGGGTGACGGCCAGCCCGGGCACGATGACCGGGGCCAGCAGCAGGAACTGCACCAGCCGCCGCCCGCGGAAGGTGTACAGCCCGATCGCCCGCCCGGCCGGGTAGCCGATGCCCACCGCGAGCACGGTCACCGGCACCGCGATGCCCAGCGAGGTGAGCAGGCCGTGCAGCACCTGCGTCCGCGGGTCGCCCAGCAGGGCCAGGCCGCGGCCGCTGAGCCGGGTGGGCAGCAGGGCCGGGTAGCGCCACTGGCCGGCCACCGCCCACCCCAGCAGCGGCACCAGGGGTGCGGCGACCGCCAGCAGCGCCAGCGCGACGAACAACCGCGGGCCGATCCCGGCCCTCACACCGATCGCCGCCCCAGCCGGCCCACCAGGTGCAGGTACACCGCCACCACCAGCGACGTCAGCACGGTGATGCCCACCGCCACCGCCATGGCCACCGGCCGTTGACCCAGGTCGGTGTCGCGGTAGTAGCTCAGGGCCACGACGGGCAGGGTCGCCGGGTAGGGCTGTCCGAGCAGGAACGGGACCTCGTAGGACCCGGCCGTGAAGGCGAGCACGAGCACGGAACCGGCGCCGACGGCGGGCACCAGCAGCGGCAGGGTGACGTGGCGCAGACGTTGGAGACGCCCCGCGCCCAGGGTGCGCGCGGCGTCGGCGAGCTCGTCGGCCCCACGGTTCAGCGCGGCCAGGGCCAGCACGGTGAGGAACGGCGCCTCCTTCCACACGTACTCGGCGATGATCGCCACACCGAAGGCGTCGTTGGTCAGGGCCGGGAACGCCCCCGGGTCGCCGGTCAGCCCCAGGGCGTGGGTGAGCCGGGAGACGAACCCGGCCTGGCCGAGCAGCAGCAGCATGCACAGTGCGCCCACCAGGTGCGGCACGGCCAGGTTTGCGGTGAACGCACCGGTCACCCAGCGCTGCCCGCGGCCCAGTCGGCGGATCCCCAGGGCCGCGACGACACCCAGCACGGCGGCGGCCGCGGTCGAGACCAGCGCGATGCGGGCGGTCAGCAGCAGCGACGCCCGCACCGCGGGGTCGGTGGCCAGGGTGCGGTAGGCGTCCAGGCTGAGCCGGGAACCGGGCAGGTAGGGCTGGTAGCCGAAGCTCTGCACGACCGTCTGCACCACCCCGGCCCCGAAGAACACCGCGACCACGACCAGGGCCGGGGTCAGCAGGACAGCGATCCGCAGGCCGCGCGGGAGGGGGCGGTGGGGCCGGGCGGTCGGGGAGCCGATCACCGCTGCAGCACGCTCGTCCGCCAGCCCTTGTCCAGCGCGGCGACGTAGCCGGCGGCCAGCTCGGGTTGGCTGTTCGCGTTCAGCTCCGCCAGACCCAGCACGGACGGACTCGGCGCGACGGCGGTGAAGGAGGTCCGCACCGCGGCCGGGATGCGGGTGAGGTCGATGGCCGGGTAGGCGCCCTCGGCCCGGTACAGCTCGAGCTGGGTGGCCGGGTCGGTCAGCACGTTGGCCAGCACCAGGGCGGCCGGCTTGTGGCTGGCGTTGGCCGGGATGCCCAGAAAGCTGACGTTGGCGATGTTGCCGCCGGCGAGCACGGCCTCCCGGGTGGTCGACGGGTAGACACCCTTGCGCACCTGCTCACCCACCGCGCCCGGCCCGTAGGTGTAGAAGGCGCTGATCTGCCCGCTCGCGTACAGCTTCTCGACCTCGACCTGGCTCTGCGGGTAGGTGGCACCCCCGCGCCACAGGTGCGGCGCGAGCCCGCGCAGCCGGGGCCACAGCTGCGCCGCCGCCTTCTCGTAGGCGGTCGGGGAGAACGCCCCACGCAGCGACCCCGGGCCGCCCAGGGTGTCGTAGAGGACGCGCCGCACGAACAGCGAGCCGGTGAAGTCCGGGGGGGCCGGGTAGGCGAGGCGGCCCGGGTGGGCCCGCGCCCAGTCGAACAGGCTGCTCATCGAGGCGACGTCGGCGGGGGTCATCGCGGCGCTGTCGTAGACCAGGGCGGAGCTGGCGCGCTGCCACGGCGCCTCGCAGCCCCCGGTCGGGACCCCGAAGTCGGTGGTGTTCGACGGGTCGTCGCCGTCGAGGTAGCGGGCGTTGGGCAGTCGCGACGCCCAGTCGCAGTACCAGAGACCGGCCTGGCGCCCGGTGGCGAAGTTCTCCCCGTTGACCCAGATGGCGTCGACGCTGCCCCCGTCGGTGGTGCGCCCGGCCTGTGTCTCGCCCAGCACCTTGTTGACCGCGTCGGCGGTGTCGGTCACCTTGACCTGCACCAGGGTCACCCCGAGCGGGCGCAGGGCATCGGCGACGTGACCGGTCACGAAGGCGTTCAGGGTGTCGTCGCCGCCGTACATGTACCAGCGCACGGTCTGGCCCTTCGCCTGCGCCAGCACCTGCTCCCAGCTGCCCAGCGGGACCGGTGCACCGGCGGCGTCGGAGGTACCGCAGCCGCCGAGGGTCAGCGCGCCGAGCGCGGCGGCGACGGTGAGCCCGAGGAACTGACGACGGGACTGGGGCACGGGGTGACTCCCGGGTGGTCGGGTCGAGGCCGTCACAGTGTGCGGGCCCCGCCGCTGGTGCCACCCTGCGGCAGCGGTGACGGTCCGGGGACGTCCGCCCGTCCCGGTGACAACAGCACCACCGCAGTGACCACCCGCTGCAGCGCGGTGACGGCGACCATGGCCGCGAACACCCAGGCGATGACGCCGGCGTGGGCGGGCAGCAGGCAGAACAGGACGTAGGCGATGACCGTCTCGGTGCCCTCGGCGAGCCCGCCCACGAAGCGCAGCGACCGTTCGTCGTTCCCGGCCCGGCCCTGCTTCTCCAGCAGCGACGACAGGGCCAGGAACGCGGTGCCCGAGCAGTAGTACGCCGCGAGCAGGACCACACAGGCCAGCCGGGCGTCGGGCACCGCGACCGCCACCCCGATGATGAACCCGCCGTAAACGCTGAAGTCGGCGACGATGTCGAGGAACCCGCCCCGCTCGGTCGCACCCACGTGCCGGGCGAGCGGCCCGTCGAGGCCGTCGAAGAGCCGGTTGACCAGCCACAGCACCAGCGCGAGCCACCACGCCCCGGACCAGACCCCGCCGAGTCCGGCGGCCACGCACGCCCCCACCCCGACGACCCAGCCGATCGCGGTGAGGGTGTTCGGGGCGATCCCCGCGGCTGCGGCGCGGGCCCCCGCCGCGTCCAACGGCCGGGCCAGCACCGCCCGGGCGCGGCGGTCAAGCACCGACGGTCTCGGGGGTCAGGGGCAGCAGCCGACGACCAGGGGGCAGCGGCAGCTCCACCCGCAGGCCGGCGTTCTCGGCCGGGTCGAGCACGCTGTGCTGCACGCACGCCGGTACCAGCTCGCCGGTCTCGGGGTGGGCCATGGCGTAGGAGCAGGCGGCGAGACGCTCCTGGGTCTCCTGCCCACGGGGGGTCTCGGCCGGTGACCCGCGCTGCATACGCTGCCACGCCGGGCCCACGTCGGCGGCGTCCATGAAGGAGTGCATGACGAACGTGGTCGGCCGGATCCGGTGCCGGAGCAGGGCGCGGGCGCTGGTGCGTCGCACGGTCCGCGCGAGCCAGCCCCCGAAGTGCCGGGCCACGCTCGGGTGGGCGGCCAGCACCCGGGCCAGGCGCACCCCCACCCGCAGCGGGGACACGTCGGTGACACCGATCCCGCCCAGGTGGGTGAAGAAGCTGTCCCGCACGGCGAGGTCGCGGGGATCGGTGTCGTCGAGCAGCGGGAAGTAGCGTTCGCCCAGGTAGAAGCCGTAGGTGGTCCGGTTGCAGCGCGGGTCGCCGTGCTGGATCGCGCGGTAGGGCAACCGGGTGCCTGCCCCACGCTCCACCTCCGCCCACACCCGGTCACCGGCGGCCTCGGAGTACGCGTCGTGCCAGCGCCGCTCGTCGCCGACGAAGGCGGCCGGCTGGAAGGAGAACAACCCGTAGCCGAAGCCCCGGGCGGCGCGCACGACCCCGGCCAGCTGGTCGACGTTGCGGGGGGTGACGGTCATGTTGTGGGCCAGGAAGCTGCGCACCCCGTGCGCGCGCCGCAGCGCGCGGACGTCGTCGGCGAAGCGCTTGCGGTAGGGGTTCAGCGACGCCTCGTCCGGGGGCCGGGGGATGCCGCGTCGACCGAACATGAGCATGTCGAAGTGTCCGGCGAAGGAGACCCGGTCCAGGCGTCGGCGCCCGTCCGGCCCGAGCACCAGCGCCCGCAGGTAGTCGGCGTCGACGTCACCGTGGGTCATGCTCATCGGTTCCCGCCCCGCGCTCCACCTCCGCCCACACCCGGTCCCCGGCCGCCTCGGAGTACGCGTCGTGCCAGCGTCGGTCGTCGCCGACGAACGCGGCCGGCTGGAAGGAGAACAGCCCGTAGCCGAAGCTCCTGCT
>JBDTDI010000303.1:0-3613 GCA_039923155.1 Mycobacteriaceae bacterium
GAACTCCACCCAGCCCAGCAGGTGCTCCAGCGGCTGCCCCTGCGCCCGCCGGGCCACCAGCGCGTCGCGGGCCGCTCCTGCGGGGGCGGCCGCACAGATCAGCTGCGCCTCCTCCTCGGCGAACACACAGCCGGCGGTGCGCAGCACGGCAACCACCTGCGCGTCGGGCTCTGCCGGCTCGGCGATCACCGGACACCCACCTGAGAGGATGGGCAGCCGTGCCCAGTCTTCGTCTGCAGACCCCGCGTCTGCTGCTGCGCCCGTTCCAGCCCCGCGACCTCGACGACCTGCTCGCCGCCCGGTCGCGACCGGAGGTGGTCCGCTACCTCTACGCAGACGTGCTGGACCGGCGCTCGGGCGCGGACTGGCTGCGACGGGCCATGGTGCAGGACCGCCTGGTCTCCCCCGGTGACGTCCTGTCCCTGGCCGTGGAGCACGAGGGTCGGGTGATTGGCGACGTCCTGCTGCGCTGGGCCAGCGGTGAGCACCGCCAGGGCGAGATCGGGTTCGTCTTCGACCCCGACGCCGGTGGGCGGGGTTACGCCACCGAGGCCGTGGCGGCGGTGCTGGAGCTGGCGTTCAGCGGGGTGCGGCTGCACCGGGTCTTCGGTCAGTGTGACGCACGCAACACCGCCTCGGCCACCCTCATGACGCGCCTGGGAATGCGTCGGGAGGCACACCTGCGGGAGAACGAGTGGGTCAAGGGCGAGTGGACCGACGAGCTGGTCTTCGGTGTGCTCGCGCCGGAGTGGTTCAGCCACGCGAGCCCACCGACCGCCTGAGGGGCTCGGCCAGGTCCCCACGGTCCCCGACCGTCACCGCCTCCACCCCCAGCCACGCCGCCATCTCCTCCAGCGCGCGCGTGAGGGCCTCGGCCACCACGGCCCGATCCCGGCCGTCCTCGCAGAACGCACCGAGCACCCGCAGCGTCCCGATGGCGCGGTCAGTCTTGAGGTCGACCCGCGCGACGAGCTCGCCGTCGAGCAGGAACGGGAACACGTAGTAGCCGAAGGTGCGCCTGGCCTGCGGGGTGTAGATCTCCAGGCGGTAGCGGAAGCCGAACACCCGCTCGGTGCGGGCCCGGCAGAAGATGAGCGGATCAAAGGGGCACAGCAGGGCCGCGCCCCGCACCCACCTCGGGGTCGGGGCGTCGCGGTGCAGGTAGGCCGTTGGCCAGCCCGGGACCGTCGTGGCCACCAGCACCCCTGCCTCGACCAGGTCCGCGACGGCCGCCTGGCTGCGCCCCGGGGGCAGCCGGTAGTAGTCGCGCAGGTCGGGCTCGGTCGCCACCCCGAGCGCGGTCGCGGCCTGCGCCACCAGGGTGCGCACCGCCTCGTCGTCGTCGACCTCGCGGGCCAGGACGTCAGGGGGCAGGACCCGCTCGGCGAGGTCGTAGTGGCGCGCGAACGCCACCCGGGTGGCGGTGGTCAGGACCCCGGCGCTGAACAGGTGCTCGCAGACGATCTTGGTGTCGCTGCGGTCCCACCACGGGCCTTTGGCGCCCACCCGGCCGACCTCGAGCGCGGCCTCCAGCTGCCCGGCCGTCGACGGCCCCAGCTCGGTCACCGCGGCCAGCACGTCGTCCACCAGGGCTGGGCTGCGGACCAGGGCGTGCTCGTGCGCGCGCCACCCCAGCTCAGCCCGGGCCCGCATCCGCCAGCGCAGCAGCGGCCAGTCCTGCACCGGGATGAGAGCCGCCTCGTGCGCCCAGTACTCGGCGAGCAGCCGCGGTCGGCGGGCGGTGTCGCACCACGCGGCCGCGTCGAGCAGGTCACGGTCGTAGGCACCGAGCCGGCTGAACACGGGCATCTGGTGCGCGCGCACGGCCACCGACACCGAGTCCAGCTGCAGCAGCCGGGTGCGGGCGAGCACCCGCTGCAGGTGCCGCCGCGTCACCGGACCGGTGGGTGGCCGGTCGCTGAACCCCTGGGCGGCGAGCGCGGTGCGCCGGGCGGCGGCCGGGCTCATCGACTCCGTCGTCCTCGCTGCGGGCACAGCCTCCAGCCTGCCAGCAGGGCCCAGGAGCCCGGCCGCTGTGGCACCCTGGACGCCGTGAGGTCGCGGACGGTGGGGCTCCTGGCGGTGGCCACGCTGGTGCTCACCGCGTGCGGCACCCGGACCCCCCTGGACGCCCCGATCGCCGCGCCGGCGTCGACCACCCCAGCGACGACGGCTACGCCCCGGACCTCCCCGATGGCGCCCCCGACCACGGACCCGGCGCCAACCACTCACCCGCTGCCAGCCGCTCGTCTCGCGCCACCCCTGAGCAGTCCGGCCCCGACTCCGGCCGCGGTGAGCTGTCCGCTGCCCACCACCGGGTTCACCTGCGCCGAGCAGGACGACATCAGCTCCGCCGAGCGGTCGTTGGCCAACCGACCCGGCACCACGGGAATCGTCCTGCGGGACCGGCAGACCGGGGCTGTCTGGGCAAACTCGTACGCCTCGACCATGGTGTGGACGGCCTCGACGATCAAGCTGGCGATGGTGGTGGACCTGTTCACCCGGGCCGGGCGGGGCCAGATCACGCTGACCCCGGTGGACCGCAACGAGATTCAGGCGATGCTGCACTCCTCCGACGACGACGCCGCCGACGCGCTCTGGTACCGCTACGCGGGCACCGACCACCTGAGGTGGAACCACGACTTCCCCGCCTACGGGCTGAGCGACCTCACCCCGCAACGCGGGTTCTCCCGGTACTACCCGTACTGGGGTTTTCAGAAGACCACTTCGGAGGATCTGGACCGGCTGATCCACTACGTGCTCACCGACCTCGATGCCCCGGACCGCAGGTACATCGTCGACCAGCTGCAGCACGTGGCCCCGGACCAACAGTGGGGCGTGTGGGGGTCGGGTCCGCGCCTCGCGCCGGGCAACAAGGACGGCTGGTCGCGGGAACAGGGGGGCTGGGTGATCAACTCGGTGGGCTTCGTGGGCCCCGGACAGCGGTGGACGCTGGCCATGATGAGCTCGCTCGACGGCCAGGGCGGCTACGACGACGGGGTGGCCACCCTGAACAGCGTCGCCGCGACGATCACCGCGGGGCTGTCATGAGCGAGGCCACCGTGCGCGACGCCACCGTCGAGGACGCCACCGCCATCGCCCGGGTCCAGCTCACGGTGTGGCGCACCGTGTTCGCGGACTTCCTGCCCACGGCCGTCGTCGACGGGCTCGACGACGACGCCGTCGCCGGCTCCTGGGCGCAAGCCGTGGGCACACCCGGGGACGCGCACGTGCTGGTGGCGTTGGAGGGCGGCGAGGTCACCGGCTTCGCCGCCGGGTCGGGCGCAGAAGTCGCGACCCTGCTCGTCGACCCACGCTGGGGCCGCCGCGGACACGGTGGCCGCCTGCTCGGCACCCTCGCGGCGCGGCTGCACGCGGGCGGCGCCCAGCGCGCGCAGGTGTGGGTCGCCGAGAACGACGAGGCGTCCCGGCGCTTCTTCACCCGACACGGCTGGGACGCCGACGCCACGGTGCGCACCTCCCACCACGGGGCGCAACTGCTCCGCGAACGGCGCCACACCGGGTCGTTACCGATGAGGTGGGAGTAGACCTGCCATGGTGGAGCTTGCCGTCGGCGGACTTCGACTGCTCTGGCACCGACACCGTCCCGCTT
>JBDTDI010000304.1:0-2897 GCA_039923155.1 Mycobacteriaceae bacterium
GGAGCTGCTGGCTCGGCTGCGGGCGCTGTTGCGCCGCGCCGCCGGCCCCGAGGACGACGACAGCGAGGTCCTCGCCTTCGGCGGCCTCAGCCTCGACCCGGTGACCAGGGAGGTCAACCGTGGAGACCGCGCGATCAGCCTCACCCGCACCGAGTTCTCGCTGCTGGAGATGTTGATGGCCAACCCGAGGCGGGTGCTCAGCCGTAGCCGCATCCTCGAGGACGTGTGGGGCTACGACTTCCCGACCTCGGGCAACGCCCTGGAGGTCTACATCGGGTACCTGCGGCGCAAGACCGAGGCCGACGACGAGCCGCGGCTCATCCACACCGTCCGGGGGGTGGGCTACGTGCTGCGGGAGACGGCGCCCTGAACGCGGTGAGCAACCAAGCCCCCGACCCTCGTCCCGCCCCCGTGTCCGTCGGCCCGCCACCCGCCCGGATGCGGGCCCCGACCTCGCTCACCCGCAACGTCTCGCTGCGCGGACGGGTCACGGTGATGGCTGCTGCGGTCGTCGGGGTCGCGGTGGCGGTGCTCGCGACGTCGGCGTTCCTGGTCATGCAACGCGCCTTGTACGACAACGTCGACACGCAGCTGCAGGCGCGGTCCAACACCCTGGTGGCCAGTGCGGACGTGTTGGCCCGCTCCGACCCCGGCAGCGTGCTCGGGGTGTCGTCGTTGTTCTCCAGCGACCTGCGCGTGGCGGTCGTCATCGACGGGCGCACCATCACCCAGCAGCCGCCACCGCTCGGTGCGCCGGAGCAGGCGGTGGCCACCGGTCGCGCCCCGCAGTCGCTGCGCACCGTCGACGACTTCCGGGTGCTGGCCCAACGCGCCCCGGACGGGACGACCGTGGTGCTCGCGCAGTCCCTGGTCCCCACCCGGGAGGTGCTCAAGCGGCTCGGTTCGGTGCTGGGGATCGTCGGCGCGGCCGGGGTGCTCGTGGCGATGGTGGCCGGGGCCGCGGTGGGCCGGGCCGGGCTGCGCCCGGTCGCGCGTCTGACCGCCGCCGCGGAGCGGGTGGCCGCCACCGACGACCTCACCCCGATCCCGGTGACCGGGGACGACGAGCTGGCCAGCCTGACCCAGAGCTTCAACCGGATGCTGCGCTCGGTGGGGGAGTCACGGGAGCGGCAGCGGCGGCTGGTGGCCGACGCTGGGCACGAGCTGCGCACCCCGCTGACGTCGCTGCGCACCAACATGGAGCTGCTGGCGGCCTCTCAGCAGCCCGGTGCGCCGGTGCTCGCAGAGCAGGACCGGGTAGACCTGCTGGCCGACGTGGAGGCGCAGATCTCCGAGCTCTCGACGCTGGTGGGGGACCTGGTGGACCTCGCCCGGGAGGATGCCCCGGCGGTGGTGCACGAGCCCGTCGACCTCGCGGACCTGGTCGAGCGGGCGATGGAACGTGCCCGACGTCGCAGCAGCGAGGTGACCGTGACCGCCCGGCTCGCGCCGTGGACGATGGTCGGTGACGCTGCGGGCATGGGGCGGGCCGTGCTCAACGTCCTCGACAACGCGGTCAAGTGGAGCCCCGCGGGCGCCCAGGTCGTGGTGAGCCTGTACCCGGTGTCCGCGGACGCGGCCGAGCTGACGGTGGACGACTCAGGTCCCGGTATCGCGCCCGCCGACCGGGCTCTGGTGTTCGAGCGCTTCTACCGCTCGACGACCTCGCGCTCCATGCCCGGCTCCGGCCTGGGGCTGGCGATCGTCAAGCAGGTGGTGGGCAAGCACGGCGGTGCGGTCTGGGCCGAAGGGTCGCCGACCGGGGGCACCCGGTTGCGGCTGCGCCTGCCCGGGCGCCCGGTCTGAGAAACACGGGCGACGTACAGCCAGATCTCAGGCGCATCTCAGCCCTGGAGGACAGACTCGTTTCCATGAGCGACGGCAACGACCAGCACCCATCCTCCGGCGACGACCGGCCCGAGAACCCTCAGTGGGGTTCGGGCGGGGCGGAGTCGCAGGGCTCCCGCCCGGCAGGCGGCGAGCAGCAGCACCCCGAGAACCAGGGGCCCGGCCCCGAGCCGCACGGCTCCGAGTGGGCACCCCCGCGCGCCAACCCCGAGCGGGGGTCGTCCGAGCAGGGGCCCGGCGGCACCACTCCCTGGTGGAGCCAGCAGGGCCGAAACCCCCAGGGCAGCAGTCCCCAAGGGAATCCCCAAGGGCAGCCGCGGTACTACCCGCAGCAGGGCCAGAGCCCCCAGGGCTACCAGCCGCAGGGTGGACCCGCTTCCTGGTCCGGCTCGTCGCCGACCTCGTCCTACCCCCCCTACGGTGCCCCGTCGTCGGGCTACGGACAGGCGGGCCCTTACGGCGGCGGCCCGCAGCAGGGTGGCAGCTACCCCGCCGCCCCCGCGCCCAAGCGGGGTCGCGGTGGTCTCGTGGCCGGGGCCGTGGTGCTCGCCCTGGTCGCCGGCGGGATCGGTGGCGGGGTCGCGACCCTGCTCGACAACGGCTCCGCGACGTCGACGACGGCCCTGAGCAGCGCCAGCACCACCCAGCCGGTGAGCCGGCCGACGGACGGGTCCGTCCAGCAGGTGGCCGCCAAGGTGCTGCCCAGCGTCGTCCAGATCCAGGTTGTCGTGGGTCAGTCCGGCGGCGAAGGCTCCGGCATCGTGCTGTCCGGCGACGGTTACATCCTGACCAACAACCACGTGGTGGCCGATGCCGCCAAGGCCGCGCCTGGCGCGATCACCGTGGCGTTCAACGACGGCACCACCGCGACCGCGACCATCGTCGGTCGCGACCCCTCCGCCGACATCGCCGTGATCAAGGTCGACGGCAAGGACAACCTCAAGCCGATGACCATCGGCACCTCCGGGAACCTCGCCGTCGGACAGCCCGTCGTCGCTGTCGGTTCCCCCCTCGGGTTGGCCGGCACGGTCACCTCCGGCATCGTCAGC
>JBDTDI010000305.1:0-4143 GCA_039923155.1 Mycobacteriaceae bacterium
TTGGATGCACGCCCATGAGCACTCGCGGGCAGACGGGGTGCCGGGCAGGGAGCGGGTGACTGGCCCCCTCCTCGCTGTGGGACGGTTCACAGCCACCTGTCCTGGTGCCCGCCCGGTCGGCTGCGAGCACCACGCCCTGCAGAGGAGAGCTCTTGATGGATTACCCACAGATCCGTGCGATGCACCGCAGCCTCGAGCCCTATCACGGGATCATCTACTTCGTCCCCGAGGCGGCGAGGGCCTACGCCGAGCTCGGGATCGTCGGCCGGATGGGTTACTTCGCGTCCCGCTCGGCCGCCATGGGACCGGTGGGTCCCGAGACGGTGATCAGCACCTTCTTCAACTTCAACCCCGAGGTGGTGCGTGCCGCCCTCCCCGAGGCCTGGAGCTTGGCGAGCCCCGAACAGGTTCTCGCCGCGAGGATCGGCGCCGCTGACGCTGCGCTGCGGCGGGTGCTCGGTGACGCCGCCGACGGGCCCGAGATCGCGGAGGCGGCCGAGCTTGCGAAGGTGGCGAGCGGTGGTTGCTACCTCGAGGGTCATCCGCTGTACGCCGGACACGCGGCGCAGGACTGGCCGACGCAACCGCACCTGGTGCTGTGGTGGGCGCAGACGTTGTTGCGCGAGTTCCGCGGCGACGGTCACATCGCCGCGATGACCACGCAGGGGCTTTCCGGTGTCGAGGCCCTGGTCATTCACCAGGCAACCGGAGTGCTGCCCCCGGGCACGCTGCAGAGCACCCGTGCGTGGTCGGACGAGGCGTGGGCGGCGGGCGTCGAATCGGTGCAGGACCGCGGGTGGCTCGACGAGACCGGTGGTCTCACCGCGGACGGGTTGGCGACGCGCCAGTGGGTCGAGGACCGTACCGACGAGCTGACGGCGGGCTGCTGGAGTCTTCTCGGCGAGGACGGCTGCGCGCGGCTGCGCGAGCTGGTCCGGCCGTCGGTCACCGCGCTGATGCCGGAGCTGCCGGGCGGCGGTACCTGGCTCAAGAACCGCTAGCTCAGCTCCGGCCGGTGACCTGCGACGCGATGTAGGACAGGCTCTTGTTCAAGGCGGTGCTCGCCCGGCGCAGGTCGGCGTAGGCGCGGTCGGCGCTGACGTCGTGACGCGCCATGAGGAGACCGATGGCGATCCCCACCTCGCGGTGGGACTCCCGCAGCCGGTCGGGATGAGCAGCGCCCCCGTCGAGCAGCTGCAGGTACAGGGCCAGGGAGCAGTAGGAGGCGAGGATGGCGGTGGTGGGCACCGCGTGGTCGTCGAAGGCGTGCGGCCAGGACGAGTACAGGTTCAGCGACGCCTTGTGCTCGTGCGAGATGAGGATGCGGCACGCCAGGATGCTGCGCACCGAGGTCTCCTCGATCAGACGGCGCCCCAGCTTGGGCCAGTGGGTGTCGTCGGCGGCCAGGTCGTGCGCGACGACGACTGAGCTGGTGCGCATGGAGTCGAACACGGGCCCGTGTCCGACTTCTGCGGTGATCTGATCGATCGTGGTTGCCGTGGCGCTGGTGGTCGCCTCGGTCCGCAGCTCCCCGTTGGACATGACGGTGAGGGCGGCGTGCTCGGCCGCGCCCACCGCGTGTGCGGCCACCTCCACGATGCGGGCCGTGGTGAGGGTGGTGGGTTCACCCTCGTAGAGCAGCTCGACCAGCTGCGTGAACTCTTGCGCCAGGACAGCCAGCCCGCCGAGCCCGGTGTCTTCCTCTGCGTGCTGGGTCATGGCTCTCCTGGCCTCGGTGGTGATCTGCAACCGGCCGATCGTACGTGCGCAGCGTCGCCGCTCCAGGATGGGCGGGAACGCCTCAGGTCGGCCAGTGGTAGCCGATCGAGAAGTCGACCGCAACGGCGAAGGCGAGGTACATCAGCCAGGCGCCGGTCGCGACGTGGACGAGACCGAGCAGACGCTCGGCAGCGCTCACGCCGACCGCGACGAAGAAGTCCGCGAAGTAGATGACGAACAGACCGAGGAACAGCAGGCCGACCGGCCAGTCGCCGACCGTGAAGAACACCAGCGCCCCCATGGCCGAGACGACCATGAACGCCACCGACATGCCGGCGTTGGGTCGCGCATCATTTCCCCGGTACCGGTTCCAGCCCAGCGCGAACCAGTGGATCCCGTACACCGAGAACGCGAGCGCGGCCATGTACAGCGCGGGGGAGGAGCTGAACACCTGGAACCAGCCCAGGCCGACGAACAAGATGAGGCCTGCGAGGAGCTGGCAGAGCCCGGGCAGGAAGATTCCCCAGATTCCCAGGGAGCGGTCGACCCGCTCGTCGCGCGGGGGGAACCCGAACAGCTCCTGCGGTCCCCAGATCAGGTAGCCGGTGCCCAGGCCGAAGAAGCCGAGGGCCAGCGGCGGAAAGGTCGACTGCGCAAAGGTGACGTCCATCACGTCCTCCTAGGTCCTGCGTCGGCGTGCCCGGCGCAGCAGCGCCGAGCCACCCGGGAGCCGGGGCAGCACCAACCGGGCCAGGCGGTCCCGGATCCGGTCGTGGCCCGGCGCGGTCGGTTCGGCGTGGGACAGGTCCCGCGCCCCGATGCCGGCCCACACCGCGGCCACCGCCGCATCGACCAGCCCGGCTCGAGCGCGGCGGTGGTCGGTCACCGCCAGGGCGATGGCGGTGGCGCTGTGCGCCGCGTCGACCCAGACCCCGGTGGCGAGCACCTCGGGGCTGGGGTTCACCCCCGACAGCGCGGCCTGCGCGAGCTGGCGCGCGCCGAGGACCCGGGTGACGTTGACCGAGGTCGTGTCGAGGGTGGCGTGCGTGGCCCGCAACGCTCGCCGAGGGGCGAGCAGCAGCGCCGCGCCCCAGGCCCCCCGCCCGACCTCGATCCAGCGCAGGGTCACTTGCGCGCCCCGGCAACCACGCCGATCACCGCGGCGGCAGCACTGCCGATCCCGATCTGGCGGCGGTAGCGGGAGAGGAACGA
Source organism: Mycobacteriaceae bacterium (assembly GCA_039923155.1). Lineage (GTDB taxonomy): Bacteria > Actinomycetota > Actinomycetes > Mycobacteriales > Mycobacteriaceae > Rhodococcus_D. The sequence continues at coordinate 2,932 of JBDTDI010000305.1, forward strand.
CACCGGGTCGCTGTTCCAGGCCTTGTCGTCGAACGAGCCGTGCGCACCACGGTCTTCCTCGGCGTCCTGAGGCTCGAACACGTTCGACCCGTGCCGGGGGGCGTCACGCGTGGTCTGCTGCGAGCCCACCCCGGTCTTGCCGAGGTACCAGTCCACGAACAGCGGGGCCACCCGGTTGCCCAGCACGGTGTAGGCGGTGGACACCCCGACCCAGCTGTTGCGACGCGGGTGCTCGGCGGAGAAGACGATGGCCCGCGCGCACACCTCGGGCTGGAAGATGGGCGGAACCGGGATGGGGTGCTTGGGCATCTTGTTCAGGTTCCAGGAGAACTGGGTGGTGTTCACCCCGGGCAGGGTCACCATGCCGATGGTCACCTTGCTGTGCTCGTGGCGCAGCTCGGTGATGACCGACTCGGTGAACCCCTTGATCGCGTGCTTGGCCCCGCAGTACGCCGACTGCAGCGGAATGCCGCGGTAGGCCATCGCGGAGGTGACGTTGACGATCGAGCCGGCGTTGCGCGGTCGCATGACCCTCAGCGCGGCGCGCACCCCGTGCACCTGCCCGAAGTAGGTCACCTCGGTCATCCGCTTGAACTCCTCCTGGGTGGTGTCCCACAGGAAGGCGAGCGACCCGGCGAAGGCGACGTTCACCCAGACGGTGATGGCCCCCAGCTCGGCCTCCACCCGGTCGGTGGCCGACTCCACCGCGTCGAGGTCGGCGACGTCGGTGGGGATGCCCAGGCCGCGCTGGCCGGCGGCCTGCACCTCCGCGACAGCGGCGTCGAGGCCGGCCTGGCCGCGCGCGAGGATGGCGACGTCGTACCCGGCGGCGGCGAGCTCGCGGACGGTGCAACGCCCTACTCCACCGGTTCCTCCGGTGACGACCGCAATCTTCTTGGTGGCGCTCATGAACGTTCCTTTCGGGGTTGGTCGTTCTCGGTCTCGATCTTGCGCAGGGCCTCGGCGGCCATGATCACGGCGAGGTGGCTCAGCGCCTGCGGCACGTTGCCCACCAGCTCGCCCGTGCCGGGCGTGCACATCTCGGTGAGCAGGCCCACGTCGTTGGCGACGTCGTTGAGGGAGTCCATCAGCTCTCGCGCCTCCTGGGCCCGACCACACCGGGCGTAAGCCTCGACGAGCCAGTACGAGCAGGCGATGAAGGCGCTCTCCTCGTCGGCCATCCCGCTGTAGCGGTAGACCAGCGGGCCCGCC
>JBDTDI010000306.1:0-7948 GCA_039923155.1 Mycobacteriaceae bacterium
CTACGCCGGGTTCCTGCAGATCCTTGACGAGGGTCGGATCGCGATCGCCGCGCTCGGCACCGGGGTGGCCCAGGGGTGCGTCGACGAGAGCGTGCGCTACGCGAAGGAGCGCGAGGCTTTCGGGCGGCCGATCGGCGCGAACCAGGCGGTGGCCTTCACGATCGCGCGGATGCAGGCCCGCGCGTACACCGCCCGCACCGCCTACTACGACGCGGCGGCGCGGATGCTCGCAGGCCTGCCGTTCAAGACCGAGGCCTCCATCGCCAAGCTCGTTGCCGGGGAGGCGGCGATGGACAACGCCCGTGATGCGTGCCAGGTTCATGGTGGCTACGGGTACATGAACGACTACCTGGTGGCGCGGCACTACCGGGACTCGAAGATCCTGGAGATCGGGGAGGGTACGACCGAGGTGCAGCTGATGCTCATCGCGCGCGCCGCGGGTCTGTAGGGATTGACCTACGAGGGGATGTGGTCGACCGTGCCGGCTTTGCTCGCGTCACTGGTGATCTTCCTGTGCGTCGTCGTGGCTGTCGTCGTGATCGTGCGGCGCGGTCTTCGTCGAGGCACGATCAGGCGGGTGCACTCCGGCCCGCGCTTCGCGGTGGGCCGCAAGGCCCGGGACGCGGCACGGGAGGACTGAGCACGCCTCACCCCGGGGAGCCGGCCACCACGCCGCGGGTCCGGGTGCGGCCGCTGAGCAGCAACGACAGCACCGCCAGCGCCGCGACCGTCCCACCGAAGCCGAGCGCGGTCGTGCGCAGCCCCACCTGGGTGACGGCCAGCCCAGCCACCACCGCGGGGGCCGAGTACGCGAGATAGCTCATGACGTAGGCGGCGGCGAACAACCCGGCCCGCTCGCGCGGGTCGGCCAGCTCGCCCAGCACCCGGAACACCCCGAGGATCGCCGCCCCGAAACCGAGCCCGGCGACCCCCGTGCCGAGCAGGAACCCCCACGTCGAGCCCAGGGCGACCCCACCCACCGTGGCACCGACCCCCAGCGCAAACACCGTCGAACCCCCGGACATCGCCCGGTGGGCGTCGGCGTCGCGCAACCACAGTGCGGCAGCCACCCCGGGGACGTTCAGCGCCGCGATCACCGCGCCGCCCACGAGGTGGTTGCTGACCCCCAACACCGAGGCGGCCACCGACGGACCGAGGGAGAGGTAGAACCCACCCAGGGCCCAGGTCGCGACCAGGCACGGCAGCAGGGCCAGCACCTGCGGACGGATGCGGGACGGGAAGCTGATCACCGGCCGCAACGACGCCCACGCACCGACCATCTTCTCCACCGTCTCCCCGACCGCGAGCACGCCGACGGCGAGCAGCACGAACGCCACCAGCAGCACCACGAAGACGGTGCGGGTCGGCCCGGGCGCGTACTCGACGAGCAGACCGGCGCCGAGCGCGCCGAGCACGAGCCCGCCGCTGGTGGCGGTGCTGGTGACCATGGCGGCCAGGCGCGGGTTTCCCGGCGGCGCCAGGTCGACCAACGTGGCGCTCACCGCGCCGAGCACGGCCCCGGTGGCCAGGCCCTGCAGCGACCGCGCCGCGAGCAGCCACCCGGTGGCCGCGGGGAGCAGGAACAGCACCATCGCGGCGGCGCCGGCGAGCAGCGCGCCCACCAGCACCGGACGTCGTCCCACGTGGTCGGACACCGACCCCACCGTCACCAGGGCCACCAGCAGCGCCAACGAGTACACGCCGAACACGAGCGTCAAGGTCAGCGCGGAGAAGCCGAGCTCGGACTGGTAGACGACGTACAACGGCGACGGGGCCGCCGCGGCGGCCATGAACAGGGCCAGCACACCACCGACCAGCCAGAACGCGGCCGGTCGGGTGAGCGTGGGCACGTCAGGCGCAACCGCGGTCCGCGAGGGCCTGTTCCCGCCGTGGGTGCAGGATCGGCGGGTGCAGGATCGGCGCGTGCAGGATGGACGCGTGCAAGATCACGGGGTGGACGCGGTCGGGGTGCTGCTCGCGGCCGGGGCCGGCTCGCGGTACGGCTCGCCCAAGGCGCTCGCGCACGGCGGGGCGTGGCTGCGCGTTGGGGTGACGGCGCTGCGCGACGGGGGCTGCACCCAGGTGGTGGTGGTGCTGGGTGCCCGGGCCGCCGACGCCGGGCGGCTGGTGCCGCCACACACCCAGGTGGTGGTGGCCCCGGACTGGGCGAGGGGGATGAGTGCGTCGCTGCGCGCCGGTCTTGCCGCCGCCGAGGCGACGTCCGCGAGCAGGGTGGTGCTGCACCTGGTCGACACCCCCGACGTGGGCGCCGACGTGGTGGCCCGCGTGCTGGCCGCGGGCGCACCGCTGGCCCGGGCCACCTACGGCGGCAAGGGTGGGCACCCGGTGGTGCTCGCCCGCGCACACTGGGCCCCGGTCGCTGAGCGTGCCACCGGTGACCACGGGGCACGGAGCTACCTGGCCGGTCGGGCCGACGTGGTCGCGGTGGAGTGCGGCGACCTGGCCACCGGTCTGGACATCGACACCCCGGACGGTGCTGCGGAGGCGGATTCGGGTCGCAGCTGACGCTCTACTCCGGGTGGGCCTTCGTCCAGGCCCGGAACGGGGCGCTCGGGTCTGACGTCTGCGCCTGGCTCGTCGGCAGCGTCCGATCCGCAGGGGCCTTGGCGTACTCGTCGTAGAACGTGGACAGGCTCATGTAGCGCCCCCCGTCCTCGTAGTGCTCGTTCTCCTGCTCCCGGGTCGCGGCGAAGATCACCTGCTCCGGGGCGGTGTAGTACAAGGCGCCCAGGCACATCGGGCACGGGTAGGCCGTGACGTAGACGTCGCACCCGCTCAGGTCGGTGCGCCCACCCGCGGCGAGGTCACGGATGGCTACGATCTCCGCGTGCGCGGTCTTGTCCCCGCTCTGCGCGACCTGGTTGGTGGCCTCGGTCAGCACCCGACCCGTGGCGGCCTCGACCACGATGCAGGCGAACGGCTTTCCCCCGTCGGCGACGTTGTCCAGGGCCAGGGAGACGGTGCGCTGAGCCAGTGAGTCGGTCATGGTCGACCACGGTAGGTCGCCCCAGCGGGTCCCGCCTGACGTCTCGCCGTCCACCCCCGGGCAAGTAGCACCCTTCTTGCACGCGCCAGGCCGGGAATCTGTACTAGAAGGGTGCTACTTGGCGACTAGGGGGGTGCTACTTGCCGGGAGGGGCCAGCCAGTCCTGCAGCACCGCCAAGGTCTCGGCGGGGGCCTGCTCGACGAGGAAGTGCCCTGCGTGCACCGAGGCGGTGCGCACGTCCTGGGCGCACTGGCGCCAGGCGGCGCCGACGTCGTAGTGCCGACCGACCAGGCCCTGGGTACCCCACAGCGCGAGCAGCGGCTGGGTGAGCAGGCGGTGGGCGTCCGCGTCGTCGTGAAGCTGGTCGATCGACCCGGCGGCCCGGTAGTCCTCGCACACCGAGTGCACCGCACCCGGCAGGTCGAAGCAACGCTCGTACTCCTCCATGGCTTCGGCGGTGAACACCGACGACGACCCGGCCAGCGCACCGGAAAGGCTCAGCCGCAGGAACCCGACGGGGTCGGCGCCGATCAGCGTCTCCGGCAGCGGCTCGGGCTGGGTGAGGAAGAACCAGTGGTAGTAGGCCTGGGCCACCGTGCGATCGACCGTGGCCAGCACGTGGCGGGTGGGCACGATGTCCAGCACCGCCAGGCGCTCAACGACGCCGGGGTGGTCCAGGGCCATCCGGTGCGCGGTCCGGGCTCCGCGGTCGTGCCCGACGACGGCGAAGTGCTCGTGGCCGAGCGCCGCCATCACCTGCACCTGGTCGTCGGCCATGGCCCGGAACGAGTGCTCGACGTGGTTCGCCCCGGCCACCGTGGTGGGTCGGTCGGAGTCGCCGTAGCCACGCAGGTCCGACACCACCACGTGGTGGGTCTGCGCGAGCACGGGCGCGAGCTCGTGCCACATCGCACCCGACTGCGGGTACCCGTGCAGCAGGAGCAGCGGGGGCCCGGTCCCGGCGTGCGCCACCGCGATCTGCGTTCCGTCCGTGGTGGAGATCCGGGTGCGCACGAAGCCCGGGAGGAGCTCAGTGGTGCTCACAGCGGGCTGCTGAGCTCCAGCGCCACGCCGTCGGGGTCGTCGAACTCGAGGATGGCCATGCCCGCGTCGGTCAGCTCCTTCACCCCTTCGTGCGCGACGCCCAGCTCGTCCAAGGTGGTCGCGGCGGCCTCGATCTCGGCGCGGCTGCCGACGGAGAAGCTGAGGTGGTCCAGGCCCACCCGGTCGGCGTCGAAGGCGTCGGCCCCGGAGGCCACGGGCCGCAGTCCGAGCAGGCCACCGGGGAAGGAGTAGACGCACCCGCCGAACACCCACCACAGGGCGTCCTTCGTCGCCTGATCGGGGTCGGCCGGCAGCTCGATCGCGACGTCGAAACCGAAGACTTTGTCGTAGAACGCTTTCGACCGCTCGAAGTCGGTGACGGTGATCCGGACGTGGTTGTAGTCGGTGATTCCGGCGATGGGCACGGTGGCTCCTCGGTCGAGGTCGGGTGCGCGGGTACACACCCAGTGTGCCGGGCTCCGGGACCAGGGGCGTGACCAGGTGGTGGCGCTGGTCACAGCCCGCCTACTCTCGAGGACGTGGACATCACCTCCCCGGACGACATGGCCGCCGCGCTGCGCACCACCGGCTACCTGCCCGACGACGGCGTGGCGACCGCGGCCTACCTCGCGCTGGCCATGGGGCGGCCGCTGTTCTGCGAGGGAGAGCCCGGCACCGGCAAGACCGCGCTCGCCGAGGCGCTGGCCCAGGCCCTGGGGCTGCCGATCGTGCGGCTGCAGTGCCACGAGGGCATCGACGCCAGCCAGGCCCTCTACGACTGGGACTTCCCCCGCCAGCTGCTGCACCTGCGAGCCCTGGAGAGCACCGGCGCGTCCACCGAGACCGCCGAGGGAGAGCGGTACTCCGAGCGGTTCCTGCTCGCCCGCCCCCTGCTGCAGGCGCTGCGGCTGGCGCCGTGCGTGCTGCTGGTCGACGAGATCGACCGCGCCGACGACGAGTTCGAGGCGTTCCTGCTGCAGGTGCTCGCCGAGAACCGGGTCAGCATCCCCGAGCTGGGGGAGATCGTGGCGGACGTGCCCCCGCTGGTGGTGCTCACCTCCAACCGGACCCGTGAGGTGCACGACGCGCTGAAGCGCCGCTGCCTCTACCACTGGGTCGACCACCCCGACCTCGAGCGCGAGGTGGCCATCGTGCGTGAACGGCTGCCGCAGGTCTCGGCGACCCTGGCCCGTCAGGTGGCCGTGGCGACCCGCGCGCTGCGCGGCGCGGACCTGCTCAAGCCCCCGGGGGTGGCCGAGACCCTCGACTGGGCGGCCGCCCTGTACGCACTGGGACGCACCGAGCTCGACGTGGAGTCCGCCTCGGCGACGCTGGGCGCGGTGCTCAAGTACCGCGAGGACGGCGACAAGGTCACCCAGCTCGGCCTCGACGGGTTGCTGTTCCGATGACGCAGCCCCAGCCCCAGCCCCAGGCCCCGCACCCGCTCGAGCCCGAGCCCGAGCCCCACCCCGAGCTGCTGCGCGCACACCTGGGCTTCGTGCGCGTGCTCCGCGCCGCCGGGGTCAGCGCCGATCCGGCTCGGGCGCAGGCCTACCTCCGGGCCGTGGCCACGCTGGGGCAGCCCGACGCCCCCGCCGGTCCTGTGCTGACGTACTGGGCGGGTCGGCTCACCCTCTGCAGCCAGGCCGACGACCTCGCGCGCTTCGACGCGGCCTTCTCCGCCTGGTACTCCGGTGCCACCACCCACCCCCCGGTCGCTGCGCCTGCCCAGGTCAGCGCTCCCAGCCTGCAGGCCTCCCTCACCGGCAAACCCACGGATCCGCGGCGCGACGAGCGCACCCCGGAGGAGCTGACCACGGCCGCCAGCGCGACCGAGGTGCTGCGTCACAAGGACTTCAGCGAGCTGACCCCGGCGGAGCGGGTGCACCTGGCCCAGCTGCTCGCGACCTTGCGCTACCGGCCGGCTACGCGCAGGGCGGTGCGCCGTCGGCGGAGTGCTCGGGGCCCGGTCGACCCGCGAGCCACGGTGCGGGCGATGCTCCGCGCGGGGGGCGAGCTCACTCGACCCCTGCACCACCGCCGGTCGCAGCGACCCCGGCGCCTGGTCCTGCTGATCGACGTCTCCGGCTCCATGTCGCCCTACGCCGACTCCCTGCTGCGCTTCGCCCACGTCCTCACCACCGCCGCCCCCGCCACGGTGGAGACGTTCACCCTCGGTACGCGGCTGACCCGGCTGACCCGCGCCATGCAGCACCGCGACCCGGAGGTGGCGCTGCGCGCGGTGGCCGCTGCCGTGCCCGACTACGCCGGTGGTACCCGGCTGGGGGAGACCCTGAAGGTGTTCATCGACCGGTGGGGTCAGCGGGGCCTGGCCAGGGGGGCGGTGGTGGTCGTGTTCTCCGACGGCTGGGAGCGGGGCGACGCCGCGCTGCTGGGGGAGCAGACCGCACGGCTGTCCCGGCTGGCCCGCGCGGTCATCTGGTCCAACCCGCACGTCGGTCACGTCGGCTACGCGCCGGTGCAGTCGGGAATCGTCGCCGCGCTGCCGGCCTTGCACCGGTTGTTGTCCGGTCACTCGTTGCTCTCGCTGGAGGAGCTGGTGGAGGTGGTGGCAGATGCGTGACGTCCTGACCGAGACCCTGCACTGGTGGAGCGCCGGCGCCCCGGTGGCGCTGGCCACCGTGGTGGGCACCTGGCGCTCCTCCCCGCGACAGCCGGGAGCGTCGATGCTGCTCGGCGGCGACGGAGCCGTGGTGGGCAGCGTCAGCGGGGGCTGCGTGGAAGGAGCGGTCTACGAGCTGGCCCAGCAGGTGGTGGCCGACGGGGTCCCGGTGCTCACCCGGTACGGCATCTCCGACGACGACGCGTTCGCGGTCGGACTGACCTGCGGGGGGATCATCGACGTGTTCGTGGAACGGGTGGACCAGCACAGCTTCCCCGAGCTCGGGGACGTGGCCGCCGCCATCGAGGCCGGCCGCCCGGTGGCGGTGGTCACCACCACCGTGCACCCGGACCCGGCTCGGGTCGGGCAGCGCCGAGTGCTGTTCGGCGGCAGTGGTGTTCACGGTGGAGACGGCAGCGTGAGGGGGACCCTGGGCTCGCCCCGGTGCGACGCCGCGGTGACCGACGACGCAGCGGGCTTGCTGGCGGCCGGGCGCAACGGCACCCTGCGCTACGGACCCGACGGTGAGCGTCTGGGCGACGGCATGGAGGTGTTCGTCGCCAGCTACGCCCCCAAGGCCAGGATGCTGGTGTTCGGGGCCATCGACTTCGCGGCCGCGGCGGCACGGATCGGGCACTTCCTGGGCTACCACGTGACCGTGTGCGACGCCCGCGCGGTGTTCGCCACGCCCAAGCGCTTCCCCGACGCCGACGAGGTGGTGGTGGCGTGGCCGCACCAGTACCTGCTCGCCGAGCGGGACGCGGGGCGCCTGGACGAGCGGACCGTGCTCTGCGTGCTCACCCACGACCCGAAGTTCGACGTCCCGCTGCTGGAGGTGGCCCTGGGTGACGAGGGCTGGACGGTGCGTCCGGCCTACGTCGGTGCCATGGGCAGCCGCCGCACCCACGACGACCGCGACGAACGGCTCCGGGAACGGGGGATGACGGACGACCAGCTCGCGCGCCTGCACAGCCCCATCGGTCTCAACCTGGGGGCGCGCACCCCCGAGGAGACGGCGGTGAGCATCGCCGCGGAGATCATCGCCGGCCGCTGGGGCGGCGACGGCGACAACCTCACCGCCACCGTGGGCGCCATCCACCACCCGAGCTGAGCCCGGTGCTCGGGGGACGAGCGGGTGCCACCGGTCCAGGATGGCGGCGGCCCCCACCTCGTGGCACCGCAGGCAGCAGCCCGGTGGGGGCTGGGCCGGTGACGGCACCCCGGCGGGCTCAGCTGCGGGGGTGTCGCTCCCGGTTGGGGGATGGGGCCTCCT
>JBDTDI010000307.1:0-7747 GCA_039923155.1 Mycobacteriaceae bacterium
GTCCGAGCAGCTCGGTGCCCGCGTGGTGGCTGAGCACCTCCGGCTCCTCCCCGAGCTCGCGGGCGTAGTGACAGAGGCGGGCGGCGGCGAGCACGTACCGCGTGCCCTCACCGTGTTCACTCACGACGCGCACCTGCACGTAGTCGATGTCCGGGTGCACCGCCATGGCCAGGTTGGACGGCAGCGTCCACGGGGTGGTCGTCCAGATCAGCGCCTGCGCCCCGTCGAGCGAGGAGCCCGGGGCCACCAGCGGCATCGACACGGTGACGGCCGGGTCCTGCCGGGAGCGGTAGGTGTCGTCCATCCGCGTCTCGTGGTTGCTCAGCGGCGTCCCGTCGTGCCAGCAGTACGGCAGGACACGGAACCCCTCGTAGATCAGGCCCTTGTCCCACAGCGCCTTGAACGCCCACATCACCGACTCCATGTAGTCGGTGTCCAGGGTCTTGTAGTCGTGGTCGAAGTCGACCCAGCGGGCCTGACGGGTGACGTAGGTGCGCCACTCGTCGGTGTAGCGCAGCACCGAGCTCCGACAGGCCGCGTTGAACTCGGCGACCCCCATCTCCTCGATCTCGTACTTGTGCTTGATCCCCAGCTGCTTCTCGGCCTCGACCTCGGCGGGCAGACCGTGGCAGTCCCAGCCGAAGCGACGCTCGACCCGCGCCCCGGTCATGGTCCGGAACCGGGGCACGACGTCCTTGACGTACCCGGTCAGCAGGTGCCCGTAGTGGGGCAGGCCGTTGGCGAACGGGGGGCCGTCGTAGAAGACGTACTCGTCCCGGCCGGCCCGGTTGTCGACGCTGGCCTCGAAGGTCGCGTCGGACGCCCACGCGGCGAGCACCCGCTCCTCCATCTCGGGGAACGACGGCGAGCCGCCCCGACCACCGCTGAGGTCGTGCAGGGGGTAGGTGCGGGTGCGCTCGACCTGGTCGGGCTGGGTCATCGTCGGCTGTCTCCTCGTGCCTGTTCTCTCGGCACGGGGACGAGGCGGAGGCAAAGGCCTCGGCTCCGCGGTACCACCCCGCTTGCCCCGGCGGACCGAGGCCACTCTCGTGCGGCTGTGACGGGCCCACCCGTCCGGTTCTACTGAAGACGCCTCGCACGGGTGCCCGCGTCTCGTTCTTCCGGAAGCTCCCCGGTGATGGCCGGATCAACGCCTGGTACGGAAAGTCTAGTCGCTGCCCGGCCCCGGCGGGGACCCCGCCAGCCGGACCACCGGCGTGCACCACGCGCACGGGGTGAACTCGAGGTCCACCGCCTCACCGACCGGCAGCGTCATGGTCGTTCGGCCCTCCAACCAGGAGCACCCGGCGACGTGGAACCGCGGGTGCTCGTCGACCACCAGCACGCTCACCGCCAGCCCGGACAGGCGCAGGGCGTCGGCTGCTTCCGCCGATTCCTCCGCGGGTCCGGTGTCTGCGGCGAGGGGTCCCGGGCTCACCTCGACCGAGCCAGTGACATCCGGGTCGTCACCGTGTCCGTCGGTGGGTTCCGGCGTGGGCTCCTCGAGCTGTGCCACGACCTGCTCCGTGCCCGGTCCGCCCGGTGCTGCGGCGAGTTCCGGCACGGCACGCGGAGCGTGCCGGCGGCGCACCGCGTCGGCCACCACGAACCCGGCGCCCACGACGCACGCGGCGATGCAGCCCCACGCCCAGCTCGCGTCCTGGCTGAGCAGGGCGACCACGAGGAACGCAAAGCCGACGACGACCGCGCCCAGCGCGAGCAGCAGCACGAGAAGGAGCTACCTCAGCCGTTGCGCTCGGACTTGGACCCGAAGCTGGAGCTGAAGCCGCCGGCGGCGGGCGACGGGCCCGGGCCGGTGCGCGCCGCTTCGGCGGGAGCCGCGGACCCACGCTGGCCCAGCTCCTGCAGCTGCGACTCGAGGTAGCTCTTCAGCCGTGTCCGGTACTCACGCTCGAAGGTCCGCAGCTCCTCGATCTTGCCCTCCAGCTCGGTGCGCTGGGTGTTCATCGAGCCGACCACCTCGGTGTGCTTGCGCTCGGCCTCCGCAGTGAGCGCGTCGGCCTTCTCCTTGGCCTGCCGCTGCAGGGTCTCCGCACGGGTGCGGGCGTCGGCGAGCTGCGCGTCGGACTTGGCCCGGGCGTCGGAGGTGAGCTTTTCCGACTTCGCGGTGGCGTCGGCGAGCATCTTCTCCGACCTGAACGTTGCGTCCCCGAGCAGGGTGTCCGCCGAGGACTTCGCCGAGGTGGTCACCGCCTCGGCCTCGCCGCGCGCCTCACCAGTGAGGCGGTCGGCCATCTCCTGCGCCAGTGCCAGGACCTTCGCGGCCCGCAGGTTGTGGTCGCCCACGTCCTGACCGGACGCGGTGGGCGCGGGGGTCGAGGTCCGACCCGACTGACCACCGGTCGCCGTCTCCGTGGCACTCGGGGTGCTCGCCGCGCCGTCGGAGGCCCCGTCGTGCACCTCGTCGTCGTGCACCTCGCCGTCGCGTGCCTCGGCCACCGTGCCGCTGGTGGGCGTGGAGACCACCTCGGCGGAACCGAGGACACCTTCCTGCGCGCCACTGCCCGCGTGCTGGGCCTGCGCCACCTGGTCGTCGAGCTCCTGGACACGCTGGCGGAGGTCGTTGTTTTCCTCCACCAGACGAGCGAGCTCGGCCTCGACGAGGTCGAGGAACGCGTCGACCTCGTCCTCGTTGTAGCCCCGCTTGCCGATCGGGGGCTTGCTGAACGCGACGTTGTGCACGTCCGCGGGAGTCAGTCGCATCAGACGATCACCTCAAGCAATCCTCGAAGGTCCCGGTCAGGGAACGGTAGGGGGTGCAACAGCGAGCAGTCGGCGCACGGTCGGGCCGACGAGCACCGCAGGGGAAGGGTCGCGGCGCCCACCGTCACGACACCGCCGCCACCTGCACCACGTACATCAGTATGTACACCACGAGCAGCAGAACCATAATTGAGACGTCCAGGCGCGCACCACCGATCGGCACGCTCGGAATCAGTCGCCGGAGACCCCGCACCGGTGGGTCGGTCACGGTGAACACCGCCTCCAGTCCCACCGCGACCGGACCGCTCGGACTCCAGTCCCTGGCGAACGAGCGCACCGTCTCGGCCACGATGCGCGCGATCAGCAGCACCCAGAACGCAAACAGGGCGAAGTACGCGACATTCCACACGACGTTCACCCCACCACTGTGCCTGATGGCCGCCCCACCGGGGCAGCCGGGCGAGGTGACTACTGGAAGAAGCCTGTCTCCGCGAGGCGCCTGCGATCCTCGGCGGAGACGTCGACGTCCGACGGCGACAGCAGGAACACCTTGTTGGTGACCTTGTCGATCGCGCCGTGCATCGCGAAGGCCAGTCCGGCGGCGAAGTCCACGAGCCGCTTGGCGTCCGCGTCGCTCATCTCCGTGAGGTTCATGATCACCGGGTTGCCCTCGCGGTAGCGCTCGCCGATGGTGCGGGCCTCGTTGTAGGTGCGCGGGTGCAAGGTGGTGATCGTCGCCAGCGGGTGTCCCGCCTCCGGGAACGGGTTGCTCGCCCGCCTCGACGTCTCGCGCGTCTCATCCAGGGCGAGTGCCCCCCGCACACCGGCTCCTCCGCCGGACCGACGTCCAGCGCCGGGCAGCGGCTCCAGCCGCGATGAGGCGGACTCCAGGTGACGATCGGCACCCCGTCCGACCCCGGCGCCCACTGGCTGTCGATCGGGGCGGGCACCCCGCGACCGCAGTGGCGCCACGTCCTGCTCCGCCCACTCAGCCGTGCGCGGGTCCGCGTACCGGGAGTGGTCGGCATCGGGCGCACGCGAGTACTCGCCCGAGTGGTCGGCATCCTCGGGGTGATCCGTGTAGTCGGGGGAGTACTCGTCGTACTCCTCGACGGGGACCATGCCGAAGTACGCCTTGAGCTTGTGCAGGGAGCTCATCGAACGACCCTTCCTCGCAGGTGGTGCCGGGTGCTGGCCGGGTCGAGTTCTCGCCCGTGCAACGGTCATGGCGACGCTAGCGGGCGGGGCCCCAGCAGGGCGGTTCCGACACGCACACATGTAGATCCCTGCCGCACCGCCGCCTCGAGGTCGCCCGACATGCCCGCCGAGAGCTCGACCGCGCCGGGGTGCGCGGTGCGAACCCGGTCGGCCACGGTCGCGAGGCGGGCGAAGGCCTGGTCCGCAGCGGCCGACCGGGGCGCGACGGCCATCAGCCCGCGCAGCACCAGGTGCTCAGCGCCGGCGGCCCGGTCGGCCAGCGCGTCGATGTCGGCCTCGGGGCACCCGCCGCGGTCGGGGTCGGCGTCCAGGCTGAGCTGCAGCAGCACCTCCAGGGGAGCGGTCCGCTCCCCCGCCTCCAGCGCGTTGCCGGTGGCCCTGGACAGCGCGTCGAGCAGGCGCGGGCTGTCGACCGACTGCACGGCGCTCGCCCATCGGCACACCGCCCGCGTCTTGTTGCGCTGCAGGCGGCCCAGCAGAGTCCAGCGGGGGGCCGCGGCCGGCCGCAGCCGGGCGACCTCCGCCACCTTGCCTGTGGCCTCCTGCTCGCGGGCCTCCGCCAGCTCGGTGCAGCCCAGGTCCAGCAGGTGCACCACGTCGGTGGCGGGGAAGGTCTTCGTGACCGCCAGCAGCCGGACGTCGGCCGGGTCGCGGCCGGCGGCGGCGCAGGCCGAGCTCATCCGGGCCCGCACCTCCGCCAGCGCCTGCGCGATCTCCGCCGCGCGGGGATGTACCTCGTTGGGATCTACCTCGTTGGGATCTACCTCGTTGGGCGTCACCGGCGTTCCGCCCACACCACTCCCGCCAGTCGCCCGGTCGGCGCCCCGCGGCGGTGGCTGTACAGCTCGCGGCTCTCCATGGTGCAGCGCGGGTCCTGGGCCAGGCCGCCCACCCCGGCCTCACGCAGCGCTCGGGCCAGCCCGGCCCGGATGTCCAGGCCTGGGGTGCCCGCCCGGGTCTTGCTCGCACTACCGGGCAGGTGGGCCTCGACGTCGGCCTGCATGCGTGCGGGCACCTCGTAGCACCGTCCGCACACCGCCGGTCCGAGCAGCACCTCGATGTCACCCGTGCGGGCCCCGGCGGCGCGCATCGCGTCCAGGGCCGCGGTGAGCACCCCGATACGAGCCCCCACCCGACCGGCGTGCACCGCCGCGACCACGCCGCTGTGCTCGTCGCCCAGCAGCACGGGCACGCAGTCGGCGGCCAGCACCGCCAGACCGAGACCCGGCGTCGCGGTGACCACACCGTCGGTCACCTCCAGCGGTTCCCGCGGAGCCTCGACGACCACGACCACGGTGGCGCTGTGCACCTGCTCCATCCACACCAGCCCCGCGGTGAGACCGAGCTCACGACGCACACGTTCTCGGTTCTGGGTGACCGCGGCGGGGTCGTCACCGACGTTGTCCCCCAGGTTGAAGCTTTCGTAGGCCCCGTCGGAGACACCCCCGGCCCGGGTGGTGATCACCCGGCGCACGCGGAACGCGGGCGCGCTCACCTGCGCATGAAGGGTGGCACGTCCACCTCGTCGTCACCGTCGTCCTCCACCGGCACCGTCCGACCGCTGCCGAAGCTGGCGGGACGGCCACCGCTGCGCGGCGGCAACCCACCCGGTCCGTTCTGGGCCGCACCCTGGCCGGTGGAGCCGACCGCACCGGGCTGTTGGCTGGCAGGCGTCTCGAAGGCCGAGGGGCGGGTGGGGGGCAGACCCTGCAAGGAGCCCACCTGCCCCGGCTGGACCGTGCCCGGTTGCGACCTGCCGTGACCCATCGTCGGGTCCAGGTTCTTGCGCGGCAGTCCCTCGGTGTCGAAGCCGGCCGCGATGACGGTCACCCGCACCTCGTCGCCGAGCGAGTCGTCGATCACCGTGCCGAAGATGATGTTGCTCTCGGGGTGCGCGGACTCCTGCACGAGGGTCGCGGCCTCGTTGATCTCGAACAGGCCGAGGTCGGAACCACCGGCGATCGACAGCAGCACCCCCCGTGCACCGTCCATGGACGCCTCCAGCAGCGGCGAGTTGATCGCCATCTGCGCGGCGGTGACGGCCCGCCCGTCGCCGCGGGCGGAGCCGATACCCATGAGGGCACTTCCTGCGCCGGACATCACGCTCTTCACGTCGGCGAAGTCGACGTTGATGAGCCCGGGGGTGGTGATGAGGTCGGTGATGCCGGAGACCCCGTTCAGCAGCACCTCGTCGGCGGACTTGAACGCATCCATCAGGCTCTGGCCGGGGTCGCCCATCTTGAGCAACCGGTCGTTGGGTATGACGATGAGGGTGTCGCAGGACTCGCGGAGACCGGTGATCCCCTCCTCGGCCTGCCCGCCGCGCCGCTTGCCCTCGAAGGAGAAGGGGTGGGTGACGACGCCGATGGTCAGCGCACCGAGCTTGCGGGCGATGCTGGCCACCACCGGGGCCCCGCCGGTACCGGTGCCACCGCCCTCGCCCGCGGTGACGAAGACCATGTCGGCGCCCTTGAGCACCTCTTCGATCTCGTCCTTGTGGTCCTCGGCGGCACGGCGTCCCACCTCCGGGTCGGCACCGGCGCCGAGACCACGGGTGAGCTCACGGCCCACGTCGAGCTTGACGTCGGCGTCGCTCATGAGCAGGGCTTGGGCGTCGGTGTTGATCGCGATGAACTCGACGCCCTTCAGGCCGACGTCGATCATGCGGTTCACCGCGTTGACCCCGCCGCCGCCGATGCCGACGACCTTGATCACGGCCAGGTAGTTGTGCGGGGGCGTCATGGTGTGGACCTCACTGGCTGTCGCCTTCCGGCTGGTGGGTGGTGGAGTAACCTTCAACCTCAACCACAGGCTTACAGTTATGTCAACCTGTGCTGGCGCAGACGGTAGGCACGCGCGGTGCCGGACGCCAGCAGGCGCGCCGAGGGCGTTCGTGGCTGTCTGTGGTTGCCTGTGGCTGGATGGCTGCCCGGGCACGCTCAGCTGGTGGTCGGCAGGTCCGGGCTGGACACGTCGTAGGTCTTGGCGGGCTGGGTGAGCAGCGCCAGGGCCACGGCCGCCTTGCGTGGGGAGTCGACCGTGCTTCCCCAGACCAGCCGACGGTCGTTCGTCAGGGTCAGCGTCACCGCGTCGGGGGTGGCGGCCGACACGGACAGCACCTGGCTGCGCAGCGGCGCAGGAAGGGAGTCCAGGACGTTCAGCGCCGCGCGCCCGCCGGCCGAAGCCGCTCCCCCGGGGACGCCGGTGAGCTCGGGCAGCCCGGGCGGGGGTACCGCAGTGGCGAAGTCGACCCCGTTGGAGTCCACGAGGTGTTGCGCGCCGTTCTCCCGGACCCAGGCCACCGCGGTCCGCTCCGTGACCGCCACCGTCAGTCCCGACGGCAACGAGCGGGTCACCCGCACCGTGGCGGCACGGGGCAGCGCGCTCAGCACCCGCTCGGCCGCCGCGCTCGTGTCCAGGGGCAGCAGCCGCGTTCCCTCTCCCACCTCGAGGGCGCTGACGACCTGCGCGCGGGTGAGGACGTCGGTGCCCCGCACGGTGATCGACCGAACCACGAGCAGCGGGCTGAACCACGCTGCGGCCGCCAGGCACACCACCACCAGCAGGACGAGCAGCACCATCGTGCGCCGACGCAGCCCGAGCGTCCGCCGCGGCCGGGAGGTCCCCCGGGTGGAGCGGGACCGGTCGGTCTGCGCGCCGGCACGTGCGCCAGACCGGCTGCGGGTCGGCGTGCTCATGGCGCCACCTCGGCGGCCGTGCCGTCGGCGGCCGCCGGCGCGCGTGCCGCCAGGTGTCGGAGAATCTCCGGGCCGAGCATGGTGACGTCCCCAGCGCCCATCGTCAC
>JBDTDI010000308.1:0-4576 GCA_039923155.1 Mycobacteriaceae bacterium
ACTCGACCGACGAGGTGACCTGGGCCTGCGGGTCGGGGCAGTCGTGCAGGGTGCCGCCGACCGCCGTCGCCACCTCGGTGAGGGTCATCGTGATCATTGCTGTCCCCGTTCAGCGAGTGCGGAGCCGAGCTCGGTGCGATCGTCGAACGGGTGCCGCACCCCGCCGACCTCCTGGCCGGTCTCGTGGCCCTTGCCGGCCACCAGCACCACGTCGCCGGGCCGGGCCCAGTCCACCGCGACGCGGATGGCCGCGGCTCGCCCGGCAACCTCGCGGACCTCGGCCCGCTCCGGGACGGGCACCACCTGCGCGCCGGCGAGCACCGCGGCACGGATCACGGCGGGGTCCTCGCCGCGCGGGTTGTCGTCGGTCACCACCAACAGGTCGGCCCCGCGGGCCGCCGCCTCACCCATGAGTGGTCGCTTGCCCGCGTCACGGTTGCCACCGGCGCCAACCACCACGGCGAGGCGCCCCGAGCCGGCACCGGCTCGCAGGGCCTCGATCACCGCGGCGAGCGCCGCGGGCTTGTGCGCGTAGTCGACCACCGCAGTGATGCGAGGCTCGGCCTCGACGGCTCCCCCGCAGCCCTGACCTGCGTCCGTGCTGTGCACGCGCTGCATCCGCCCGGGCACGTCCACGTCGGCCATGGCCTCGGCGGCGATCCTCGGGTCGACGCCAACCTGGGCCAGGACCCCGACGGCGAGGACCGCGTTGGTCACGTTGTACGCGCCGGGCAGGCGAACGACGAGGTCGCACTCGACGCCGCCCGGACCGGACACCCGCACGTGCTGGCGGCCGTCCCCGTCGACCAGGATGGGCTGCGCCGTCCAGTCGGCAGCAGCGGCTCCCCCGCTGACCGACCCAGCTGCAGGGCTTCCCCCGCTGACGGTCACCACGTCGTGGCCCGCCAGGGCCGCCATCCGCACCCCCCACTCGTCGTCGGTGCACACCACCGCCCGGGCCGCCGCCACGGACGACGCCGGGTCCAGCAGGCGGGCCTTGGCCTGGAAGTAGTCGTCCATGTCGCGGTGGAAGTCCAGGTGTTCTCGGGAGAGGTTGGTGAACGCCCCCACGGAGAAGCGGGTGCCGTCCACCCGTCCGAGGGCCAGCGCGTGGCTGGAGACCTCCATGACGACCGATTGCACCCCTCGGCTGAGCATCAGGGCGAGCAAAGCCTGCAGGTCGGGCGCCTCCGGCGTGGTGAACGCGCTCGGGATCGCTTCGCCGTCGACGCGGGTCTCGATCGTGCCGATGAGACCGGTGCGGCGGCCCGCCCGGCGGAGCCCGGCCTCGACGAGGTACGCGGTGGTCGTCTTGCCTGCGGTGCCGGTGATCCCGATGACCTCCAGCCGCTGCGACGGACGGCCGTAGACCGTGTCGCTCACCGGGCCGAGCACGGTGCGCGGATCGGGGTGCACCAACACCGGCACACCGCACTCACGCACCACCTCGGCGCCACGGTGATCGGTCAGCACCGCGACTGCACCACGGTCGATCGCGGCGCGGGCGTGGGCCGCCCCGTGGGTGCTCTGCCCGGAGAGCGCCGCGAACAGATCACCGGGCACTGCCTCCTGCGCCCGCAGCGTGACCCCGGTCACCAGCACGGACCGCTCCGACTCGGCCGTCGTCAGGTCGGGGTCGAGGTCGGCGATCACGCCGAGGGCGACGGGTTCCACGCGCGCCGGACGCGAGGACGGGGCTGCTGGGCTCACCTGCATCCTCTCGGGTCGGTTCGCGGGCGGAACTCGGTGGGCACGGGCAGCGAGGTTACCGGCGCAGGGTCTCGAGTCGGACTCGCTCCCGCCGGATGACGGCGGGAGCGAGTCCTCGAGGGAAGCCGGGTGCCCGCGCCGGGGCTGGGTGTCGAGTTCGTCAGCCGGCCGCCACCAGGGTGAGCTTGGGGGCCGGCTGCGCCGAGGGCGCCACGCCGTCGTGCTGCAGCAGCCACGCGGCGATGTCGTGGAACAGCGGTGCCGCCGACAGCCCTCCCGAACCGTCGGAGCTGCGCACCGGGTTGTCGATCATGATCCCCACGACGAACCGGGGGTCGGCCACCGGGGCCATGCCGGCGAAGGTGATGTTGTAGGCGGAGTTGGAGTAGCAGCCGCAGGCCGGGTTCACCTGCTGGGCGGTGCCCGTCTTGCCCGAGACCTCGTAGCCGGCCACCGCCGCCTTCGTCCCGGTGCCGCGCTGCTCGCCGGTGTCGGTCTGCACCACGGCACGGAACATGTCGCGCACGGTCCTTGCCGCCTGCGGGCTGACCACCTCGACCCCCTTGGGGCGGGGGGCCACCGTGACGGTGCCGTCGGGGGCAGTCGTGGCGGCGACGACGCGGGGCGGGATGCGGACCCCGTCGTTCGCGATCGCCTGGTACATCCCCGTCATCTGCAGCAGGGTCATCGACAGGCCCTGACCGATGGGCAGGTTCGCGAACGTGGCGCCCGACCACTGTGACCGCGGCGGCACGAGGCCCGCACTCTCACCGGGCAGGCCCACGTCGGTGCGGGCCCCGAGACCGAACTTGGTCAGCATGTCGGCGTAGCGCTCCGGCCCGATGCGCTGGGCCAACATCAACGTCCCCACGTTGGAGGACTTGCCGAACACACCCGTCGTGGTCAGCGCGAGCGGGCCGTGCACCCAGGCGTCGCGCACGGTGATGCCGCCCATCCGGATCTGTCCCGGCACCGAGAGCACCTCGGTAGGTGTGGAGAGGTGATCGTTGATCACGGTGGAGGCGGCGATGATCTTGTTCACCGAACCCGGCTCGAACGGTGCGCTGACCGATGGGTTGCCCAGCGCGGCCGCGCTCGCGGTAGCCAGCTGGGTGTTGGGATCGAAGGTGCCGTTGTTGGCCATCGCGAGGACCTGGCCCGTCTTCACGTCCAGCACCACCGCCGACACGTGCTGAGCCCCGGAGAGGTTCTTGGTCTTCTGCACCGCCTGCTGCACGTACCACTGCACGTTCTCGTCGATCGTCAACCGCACCGAGGTGCCGTCCACGGCGGGAACGTCCTGGCGCTGGCTGCCCGGGATGACGGTACCGTCCTCGCCGCGTTCCACGACCCGGCGGCCGTTGGTTCCCGCGAGCTGGGCGTCCATCGAGGCCTCCAGGCCGACCAGGCCGTGCCCGTCGCCGCCGACCGAGCCGACGAGGTTCGCCGCGAGTGCTCCTCCCGGGTACTCCCGGAGCGGTTGCCGGTCCGATCCCACCTCGGGGAACTCTGCGGTGATCTTCGACGCCACCGCGGGGTCGACCTTCTTCGCCAGGTAGACGAAGCCGGAGTCGCCGCTCATCGCGGTGTAGAGGTCGGCGCGCCCGGCGCTGGGCACCAGCTGGTGGATGCGCTCGGCGATCGCCTCGATGCGCTGTTGCGCGGTGGGGGCGCTCGGGTCGGTGGCGTGCACCTTGTCGAGGTTGTTCCGCACGATCACGGGCTGGAACGACAGCTCCCTGGCCGTCGTGGTGAAGGCCAGCGGAGCTCCATCGCGGTCGGTGATCGCCCCACGCACCGCAGGCAGGATCGTCGTCGAGGTGCGCTGCGCGTCGGCCTTGGCTGCGAGGGCGGGCGCGTCGATGGCCTGTACCCGGATCAGCTGCAGGGCGGCCAGGGTGAGGGCGCCGAAGATGGCCCACCGTCCGACGCGGTGTCGTCGGGGGTCGCCTCCCACACCGGTGGAACGGTGCTGGACACGGCTGCGCTGGGAGCGCACCGGGGCGGGGCCACGGGTTCTCGCCATCAGGCACCTCCGGCGTTCGCTGCCGGGTCGGCTCCGGGTTGGATGCCTACTGGGGCGCTCGGTCCCGGCGTACCGGCAGCTGGCACCGGCGCGGCACCAGGCACCGGCGCGGCACCAGGCACCGGCGCGGTGGCCGGCACGGGCGCGGCTGCGGGCACGGGCGCGGCTCCGGGCACCGGCGCGGCGGCCGGGGTTGGAGCTGCTGCCGGTGCCGGCGGCACCGGCGCTGCACTAGCGGCATTGATGAGGGAGGGGGCGGGCGTGCCGGAGGCCGCCTTGGGCACACCGACCACGGTCACCTTTCTGTCGGCTCCGACCACCAGGTGGGCGACGTCGCCCGCAGGCACCATGCCGAGCGCAGCCGCCTGCTCGGCCAGCGCCGAGGCAGACCCCTTCGAGGCGACCTCACGTCGAAGCCCCTCTGCCTGCTCGCTGAGCTGTTGGTTGTGCTCCTGGGCCGCACCGATCGCGTAGGAGGCCTGCGCGGAGCTGGTGGACAGCCACAGGGTGGTCACCAAGCCGGCCGCCAGCAAACCGATGACCAGCACGACGAAGGGCACCCGTGCCACCGACGTCGGCTCGGCCGCAACGACCTGCCGCAGGCGCGTGCTGCGGTCGAGACGACGCTCGTAGGCCCGTTGCGCCGCCGACGTACGGGTCCCGGCGCCGGACCTCGCCGTCGCGGCGAGCGCCCCGGCCGACCGGTTCATCGCCCCGGCACGGCCACCACCACCTCCCGACGCATCGGCGCGCGGCTGCGTCCGACCGAGCGGGCGGGGGCCGCCCCTGACCGGTGGGCGGGGACCGGACCGGGCGGGAGGGCGAGGCCCCGACCGCACC
>JBDTDI010000309.1:0-4673 GCA_039923155.1 Mycobacteriaceae bacterium
GCGGCACTCGACCACCAGGACCTCAGACCCACCCAGGTCCACCGCCGCGCCCAGCTCGACGCGCCCTGGTCGAGCCCCGACCTCGAGCCCTCCCACCTCCACGACCCCCACCAACCACCACCGTTCTGAGCCTGCTCGAGGCGCGACCGCGGCACGGTGCGGGTGCGCTAAGGTTCTGCGGTCACCAAGGCAGGCCGTGAGATCGGTCCGCCCCCGTAGCTCAGGGGATAGAGCGGCGCCCTCCGGAGGCGTAGGCGCAGGTTCGAATCCTGCCGGGGGCACCACGCAACAATGCTGGTTCGTCACCCCGTGCTTGGCGGGGCGTCCGACGGTGGTGAGACCCGACCACGTCTAACCTCAGGACAGTGAGCACGACGACCCTGCCGGGCTCCTCCCCTCGGGCCAGCCGCAGCGGGGATCGCGGGCTCGAGTCGAGCGCGGGCCGGAGCTGGTCGCGACGCCTGCTCGCCGCGTGCTGGCAGCACCGGGCCCTGGTCGTCGGGGCGCTGACGGTTTCGGCAATCGGCACCGGCATCGAGGCAACCGTCCCCCTGCTCACCCGCCTCGCCGTCGACGGGGCCGTGTCCGGCACGACTCGTGTCGTGGCCCCGGTGGTTGCCGCCCTGGTCGGGCTCGCGCTGCTGCAGTTTGCTGCTCTGTTCGCCCGCCGCTTCCTCGCCGGCAAGCTCAGCCTCTCGGTCCAGCACGACCTTCGGAGCACGTTGTTCAGGGCCCTGCAGCGCCTCGACGGTGCAGCGCAAGACCGGCTGCGGACCGGTCAGGTGGTCTCCCGGTCCATCACCGACCTGCAGCTGGTGCAGGGCCTGCTCGCGATCGTCCCGCTCGCCCTGGGCTCGATGCTGCAGCTGACCATCTCGGTCGCCGCAATGATCTACCTCTCGCCCCTGCTCACCGTCGTCGCCCTGGTCGTGGCCCCGCTGGTCGGCGTGTCGGCGGCCGTCTCCCGGCGCTCGTTGTTCCCGGCCACCTGGTCCGCCCAGCAGCGGGCCGCCGACGTGGCCCAGCACGTGGAGGAAACCGTCACCGGGGTCCGGGTCGTCAAAGGCTTCGGCCAGGAACAGCGCGCGATCACCGAGCTGGAAGGTTCAGCGCGCAGGCTCTACGCCGAACGGCTCCGGGTGGCCAGGATCAACTCCCGGTTCGCACCCACGTTGGCGGCCCTGCCCCAGCTGGGGCTGGTCGGGGTGATCGCGCTGGGCGGCTACCTCGCCCTGCGGGGCCAGATCACCCTGGGCACGTTCCTGGCCTTCGCCACCTACGTGACCGCACTGTCCGGGGTCGCGCGCACCATCGCGGCCCTGGTCGTCAACGCCCAGCTCGCCCGCGCCGCCGTGGAGCGGGTGTTCGAGGTCGTCGACGCCGAGGCCGAGGTGGTCGACACCGTGGAGGGTGCGGCCCTCCCGGACGGTCCCCTGGGCATCGACCTCGACGACGTCAGCTTCGGCTACACCCCCGACGCGCCGGTCCTGAGTGGGTTGAACCTGCACGTCGCGCCCGGGGAGACGGTCGCGTTGGTGGGTCGCGCGGGTTCCGGCAAGTCGACCGTTGCCCTGTTGCTACCCCGCTTCTACGACGTGGGCGACGGGGCGGTGCGCCTGGGAGGGGTCGACGTGCGCACCCTCGGCCTGCACGCCCTGCGGGCGGGTCTCGGTGTGGTGTTCGAGGACTCGTTCCTGTTCTCGGACACGATCGCCGCGAACATCGCCTACGGCCGGCCCGACGCGACCGACGACCAAGTTCGCGCCGCCGCAGCAATGGCGCAGGCCGACGCCTTCGTCACCGACCTGCCCGAGGGCTACCAGACCGTGGTCGGCGAACGGGGGCTGACCCTGTCCGGGGGGCAGCGTCAGCGCATCGCCCTGGCCCGTGCGCTGCTCACAGACCCACGGGTGCTGCTGCTGGACGACGCGACCTCGGCCGTGGACGCAGCCACCGAGGCCGCCATCCAGGACACCCTGCGCACCGTCACCGCCAACCGGACCACCCTGCTCGTCGCGCACCGCCGCTCCACCTTGGCTCTGGCCCACCGCATCGCCGTGCTCGACGAGGGCCGGGTGGTGGACATCGGCACCCAGCAACAGCTGCAGGAGCGGTGCGGGCTGTTCCGGGCGCTGCTCGCCGGCCCCGGCGAGGCGCTGGACGAAGCCAGGAGCGAGTCGCGGTCGGAACGGGTGCTGTGGCCCGACACCGAGGAAGGCAGCGCCCCACACCAGACGAGCCCGACCGGGGGCACCAGCCCGGGCCGGGGTGGTGGTGGCGGCGCGATCAGCGGAGCACTCTCCGGGGTACCGCTCACCCCCGGTCTGGCGGCGGCGGTTGCCGCGCTGAAACCCGCCACCGACACCCCAGGGCGCGACTCGACCGACCTGCGGGCCGCCGACCCGATGTTCCGTCTCGCCACCCTGTTGCGTCCGGTGCGCTGGGCGCTGGCCGGCGTCGTGACCCTCGTGGCCCTGGACGCCGGCGCCACCATCGCCTTCCCGTCCCTGGTCAAGCACGCCATCGACGCCGGGGTGGTCGGCGGGTCGGAAGGTGCTCTGCGGGTGGCGGCCCTGGTCGGCCTCGCCGTGGTTGCGATCGACTGGGCGGTGGTGGCCACGCAGACCGTGCTCACCGCTCGGGCCGGGGAACGGGTCCTGTACGCGCTGCGGGTCCGCAGCTACTCCCACCTGCAGCGCCTGGGCCTGGACTACTACGAGCGCGAGCTGTCGGGCCGAATCATGACGCGGATGACCACCGACGTGGACGCGCTCTCCACGTTTCTCCAGACCGGTCTGGCCACCGCCGTCGTCAGCGTCATCACGATTCTCGGCATCTCCGTCGCCCTGCTGCTCATCGATCTCGAGCTCGGCCTGCTGGCGTTGGCGGTGCTGCCCTTCCTCGCCGTGGTCACCGTCTTCTTCCGGCGCTTCGCCGCCGCCGCCTACAGCGAGGCCAGGGAGAAGGTCAGCCTCGTCAACGCCGACCTGCAGGAGAACGTCGCCGGGATGCGCACCGCGCAGGCCTACGTCCGCGAGGACCGCTCGGCCGAGACCTTCGTCGCCCGCAGCGCCGCCTACCGACGCTCCCGGATGCGGGCACAGACCGGGATCGCGGTCTTCTTCCCGTTCGTGGGTCTGCTCGCCGACCTCGCTCAGGCCGGCGTGCTTCTCGTCGGAGCCGGCCGCGTCGCCTCCGGTGCCACCACGGCCGGGGCACTCACTGCGTTCATCCTCTACCTCAGCCTGTTCTTCACCCCGGTTCAGCAGCTGTCACAGGTCTTCGACGGTTACCAACAAGCCCGCGTTGGACTGCGTCGCATCGGTGACCTCCTGCGCACACCGAGCTCGGTGCTGCCCGTGGCCCATCCCAAACCCGTTCCTGCGCACCTGCGGGGCGATGTAGTTCTGCAGGGAGTCAGCTTCCGCTACGCCGGCGCACCCACCGACGCTCTGACCGACGTCAACCTGCACATCCCCGCAGGCGCCACCGTCGCCCTGGTGGGCGCCACCGGCGCAGGCAAGTCGACGATCGTCAAGCTGCTGGCCCGCTTCTACGACGTCACCTCCGGCGCCGTGCTCGTCGACGGCACCGACGTCCGCGAGCTCGACCTGGCCGCCTACCGTCATCGTCTCGGTGTCGTGCCTCAAGAGGCGCACCTGTTCACCGGTGACGTGGCCAGCAACATCGCCTTCGGCCGGCCCGAGGCCACGAGAGCCGAGATCGAGGCCGCAGCCCGCGACGTGGGCGCCCTCGAAGTCCTCGGCGCCCTGCCCGCGGCCCTGCGCCAGCCGACCGGCGAGCGCGGCCAGGGTCTCTCCGCCGGGCAGCGCCAGCTGGTCGCCCTGGCGCGCGCCGAGCTGGTTGATCCGGACCTGCTGCTGCTGGACGAGGCAACCGCGGCCCTCGACCCGGCCACCGAGGGGGCGGTGCTCGACGCCAGCGACCGGCTGCTGCGCTCGCGGACGGCCGTCATCGTCGCCCACCGCCTCGCGACGGCCGCCCGCGCCGACCTGGTCGTGGTGGTCGATGCCGGCCGCGTCGTCGAACAGGGCACGCACGCGAACCTGCTCGATGCTGATGGCCCCTACGCCCGGCTGTGGCGCGCAGGCCACGCCTCCGTCGAGGTTTAGCCGACGAGTCCGACATCTCGACCACACCGGACGCGGACGCGCCCAGCCCCACCACACGCCGACGGCAACAGGCCGCAGGTCTAACCTCGACGGACGAGTACGGCAGGTCGGCGATCGAAGCAGAAACGAGGCGACACCCACCGTGTCCACGAGTGCAGCGTCCAGCAGTGCAGCGTCCAGCAGCGCAAGCTCGCAGTTCGGCGCCAACCAGTGGTTGGTCGACGAGATGTACCAGCGCTACCTGGACGACCCCGCATCGGTCGACGCCACGTGGCACGAGTTCCTGTCCGACTACATCCCCGAGACGGCGCAAAACTCGGCGCCACCCTCGAGGTCAGCGACCTCGGGCGGGCATCGGGACGCAACCCTCAGCGACGGCTCCACCGCCCTGTCCTCGAACCGATCACCGAACAACGCACCCGAGGCCAAGCCCACCCCGAGCCCGACGACGGAAACCCTGAAGCAGAAGCAGAAGCCGGCACCGACGCCCAGCAAGGCCGCGCCCAGCAAGGTGACCACCGCCGAGAAGGTGCCCGCCTC
>JBDTDI010000310.1:0-6438 GCA_039923155.1 Mycobacteriaceae bacterium
TGCAGCTTTGATCACCACCTCATCACCCACGACGGCTACACCGTCACGATGGGCGAACACGGGCGGATCACCTGGACCACCCCCGCCTGGCTCGACCCCACCCGAACCCCCAGAGTCAACGGAACCCCCAAACCCGCACCCCTCGGAACCGCGGAACCCGTCCTGACCGGCGGCGAACCACCCTGACCCACGGCGTCGAGGTCGGAGCTGAGGTCGACGAAGCCGAGAAGCTGCCCGACTCAACTTTGTTCTGCACCGGTCGCACCGGCCGGCCCCTGGCCGAGCACCCCGGGGTGACTCGCGGGTGAGAAGTGACGGTCGGAGCAGTGCGGTCATCACCCCGGGGGTCAGTGCCCGGCGTCCAGGTGTCCGGCCAGGCGGGTGTGGCGGTCCTGCGAGAGGACGTTCATCCCGGTGATCGACACCGCGGTCCCCCGGGATGCGTACTTGGTGGTGATGGCGTCGAGCGCGGCGACGGTGGAGGCGTCCCAGATGTGGGCCTCGCTCAGGTCGATGACGACGGTGGCGGGGTCGTTGGGGTAGTCGAAGCTGAACACCAGGTCGTTGGAGGAGGCGAAGAACAGGTTGCCGGTGACCCGGTAGTGGACCGTGGTGCCGTCGGGGTCCACGACCCGGCTGACGTCGACGACGTGGGCGACCCGGCGGGCGAAGGCGACCAGCGCGACGAGCACCCCCACCCCGACGCCGTAGCTCAGGTTGTTGGTGGCCACGGTGACCGCGACCGTGGACACCATCACCAGGGTCTCGCTCAGCGGCATGCGTCGCAGGGTCGTCGGCCGCACCGAGTGCCAGTCGAACGTCCCCACCGCGACCATGATCATCACCCCGACGAGCGCGGCCATCGGGATCCGCGCGACGACGTCCCCGAGCGCCACGACCAGGATGAGCAGGAAGACTCCGGCCAGGAACGTCGACAACCGGGTCCGCGCACCGCTCTTGATGTTGATCATCGTCTGGCCGATCATCGCGCAGCCACCCATGCCGCCGAAGAAGCCCGTCACGATGTTGGCCACACCCTGACCCCAGGACTCCCGCGTCTTGTTCGAGTGGGTGTCGGTGATTCCGTCGACGAGCTTCGCGGTCATCAACGACTCGATCAGGCCGACGAGGGCGATGGCCAGGGCGAACGGGGCGACGAGCCGCAGCGTGTGGAGGGTGAACGGGACGTCGGGAAGACCGAGGGTCGGCAGGGATCTCGGCAGCGCACCCTGGTCGCCGACCGTGGGCACGCTGACCGCAGCCAGGATCGTGAACCCGGTCAGGGCGACGATCGCCACCAGCGGCGCGGGCACCACCGTGGTGACCCGGGGCAGCGCGAGCATGACCACCAGGCCGACGACCAGCAGCGCGTACACCGTCCAGGGCACGTTCCGCAGGTAGGTCAGCTGTGAGGAGAAGATCAGGATGGCCAGGGCGTTGACGAAACCCACCATCACGCTGCGGGGCAGGAAGCGCATCAGCTTGGCCACCCCCAGCACCGAGAGCAGCACCTGCAGCGCCCCGCCGAGCAGCACTGCGGCGATGAGGTACTGCAACCCGTGCTCACGGGCCAGGGGGGCGACGACCAGCGCCACGGACCCGGTGGCCGCCGAGATCATCGCCGGCCGCCCACCCACGATCGAGATGGTCACGGCCATGGTGAAGGAGGCGAACAGCCCCACGCGGGGGTCGACCCCCGCGATGATGGAGAAGCTGATGGCCTCCGGGATCAGGGCCAGCGCGACGACGAGACCGGCGAGAACTTCGACCTTCGCCACCTTCGGGCTCAGCCACACGGGGCGGGGTAGGGCAGGACGGGCAAGGGTCAGCGTCATGTCTGCTTTCGTCGGAGAAAGAGGGGGAGCCGCACCGTGGGGCTCAGATCGTCACGGTGCACCTTACGGGGGACAGGTGCTGCCCCAGCCCGGGTGGGGCCACGGGCGGCAGAGGGCCGGGCGCTTCGGGCCGGTGTCCGCTCGCGCACCGACGGTGGCCACGGCTGCCCGGGAGCGCTGTTAAGTTCCTTGCGTGCTGTACCTGCTGCTGCGACACGTCTTCCCGGGCCCGCTCATGCGCCTGTGGTCGCGCCCCAGGGTCACCGGGCTGGAGAACGTGCCCGCCACCGGCGGGGTGGTCCTGGCCGGCAACCACCTGTCGGTGGCCGACTCGTTCGTCGTGCCGTTGGTGATGCACCGACGCGTGTTCTTCCTGGGCAAGCAGGAGTACGTGACGGGCACCGGGGTGGCGGGTCGAGCCAAGGCATTTTTCTTCACCGCGGTCGGGATGATCCCGGTGGACCGGCAGACGGCGTCGGCGGCGTCGGCGTCGGTGGACGTCGTGGTCGAGGTGGTGCGCGACGGGCAGGCCTTCGGCATCTATCCCGAGGGCACCCGCTCCCCCGACGGACGGCTGTACAAGGGTCGGACCGGGGTGGCGAAGGTGGCGCTGGAGACCGGTGCACCCGTGGTCCCGGTGGCCGTGATCGGCACCGACAAGCTGAACCCGCCGGGGACCTCGTTGTGGCGCCCGCACCGGGTGGACATCCGTTTCGGCGCGCCGCTGGAGTTCTCCCGCTACGACGGGATGATTGGCGACCGGTGGGCCGAGCGCGCCATCGTCGACCAAATCATGATGGCGATCGCCCAGCTCTCCGAGCAGGAGTACGTCGACGTCTACGCGTCGTCGGTCAAGGATCGCGCCGCCGGCGACTGATCGACGGTGTCCGTCGAGCTGCCGTCGCCGGTGGTGCTGGTGAAGCTTTCGGGCAGCTTGCGCACGTGGCCGTTCATCGACCGGATCAGCAGCACCAGGGCGACCATCAGCAGCAGGATGATGACCAGCGCCAGCGGGGCGGCCTTGCCGAACTCGGCGCCGTTGGAGTTCGGGTTGCCCTTCGGCGTCGGGGTGGTTCCCTGGGCCAGCAGGTCGTTGGTGGCCCAGGCCACGGTGGTCACGGCGCCGGCCACAGCCCCGATCACGACTGCACCCGCTCCCGCACCCCGGCGAACAGGTCGTCCTCCGGCACCTCGGTGTCCACCAGGGAGCGTGCGAGCTCGTACTCCTCAGTCGGCCACAGCTGCTCCTGCAGCTCCATCGGCACCGCGAAGAACCGCCCGGTGGGGTCGATCTGGGTGGCGTGGGCCCGCAGCGCGTCGTCGCGCACACCGAAGAACTCTGCGCACTCCACCTGCGTGGTCACCCGCTCCATCACGTCGGGGCGCTTCGGGTCCCACCCGGCCAGCCACTCGGTGAACGGGGACTCCAGGCCGCGATCGGTCATCGCCTGGTCGAACAGCTCCATCCGCCGCCGGGAGAAGCCGTGGGAGTAGTAGAGCTTCAGCGGCGTCCACGGCTCACCAGCGTCCGGGTAGCGGTCCGGATCACCGGCCGCCTCGAACGCGGCCACCGACACCTCGTGGCAGCGGACGTGGTCGGGGTGGGGGTAGCCACCGTTCTCGTCGTAGGTCGTGATGACGTGGGGTCGCAGCTCGCGGATCAGCGCCACCAGCTTGCCGGTCGCCTCGTCGAGGTCGGCCAGGGCGAAGCAGCCCTCGGGCAGCGGAGGGCGGGGGTCGCCCTCGGGCAGGCCGGAGTCGACGTAGCCCAGCCACCGGTGCTGCACACCCAGGATCTGCGCGGCCCGGGCCATCTCCTCACGGCGGACCTCGTGGATGCGCTCGTGCACCCCAGGGGTGTCCATCGCCGGGTTCAGGATGTCGCCGCGCTCACCCCCGGTGAGGCTCACCACCGTCACCTCGTTGCCCTCGGCGACGTAGCGCGCCACCGTCGCCGCGCCCTTGCTCGACTCGTCGTCGGGGTGCGCGTGCACCGCCATCAACCTCAGTCCGCTCACTGCCGTCCGTCACCTTTCGCACTGCTCGTCGTTCCTGCACCTCGTGCGGCCTGCACGCCGATTCAGCCGTCGCCTGCCGCTTGCCCCCGCGCGACGTATCGTCGAGCGACCGTCCCACTGGGTTGAACGCCACGGGCCGTCGCAATGATCCCACCCGAACCCGGGTTGGCGCGCCCGCACCACCGATGGAGGCCCGTGAGCACCCAGTTGCCCGAGGGGCGCTACTCCCGCAACGCGTCTCGCTCACCCGCCGACGCGCCCACGCCGAAGAGCAGGCGGCGGGCGATCTCGCTCTCCGTGCTGGGTGCGCTCGCGGGGCTGGTGGTGGCGTTCGTCGGCTACCGGAACTTGGCCGACAAGCCCGTCACGGCCGAGGTCATCACCTTCGACGTGGTGAACAGCTCCACCGTCGAGATGCGCTTCACCGTCACCCGCAGCGACCCCGCCAAGGCGGCGGTGTGCATCGTGCGGGCCCGCTCGATCGACGGCAGCGAGACCGGCCGCCGCGAGGTCTACGTGCCGCCGAGCCCGGAGTCGGTGCTGAGCCTGTCCACGTCGGTGCGTACCTCGGCGCCCCCGGTGGTGGGCGACGTCTACGGGTGTGGCTCGACGGTGCCCGCCTACCTGGTGCCCGCGCGCTGACGCTGCACCAACCTGCGCTGACCTGCGAGAACCCCTTTCCGGGGGCGGCTGCGTGGTACCCTGAGGCTTACGCACGGTCCCGGCGTTGGGGCCGTTTTTTTCGTTGTTCGCCCTGTTCCGACCCGGTTCGATCTGAGGAAGTGAGCCCCATGACCGACACGCAGGTGACCTGGCTGACGCAAGAGTCGCACGAGCGGCTGAAGTCGGAGCTGGACGGGTTGATCGACAACCGCGTGGTCATCGCCGCGGAGATCAACGACCGCCGCGAGGAGGGCGACCTCAAGGAGAACGGTGGCTACCACGCGGCCCGCGAGGAGCAGGGTCAGCAGGAGCGACGCATTCGTCAGCTCCAGGAGCTGCTGAACAACGCGAAGGTGGGCGAGGCGCCGACCCGCTCCGGTGTCGCGCTGCCCGGCTCGGTGGTCAAGGTCTACTACGACGGTGATGAGAGCGACCACGAGACGTTCCTCATCGCCACCCGCGAGGAGGGCAGCCACGGCGAGCTCGAGGTCTACTCACCGGGCTCGCCCCTGGGCCGGGCTCTGCTGGACGCCGAGGTCGGCGAGACCCGCGAGTACGTCCTGCCCAGCGGCGGCACGATGAAGGTGACGCTCACCAGCGCCGAGCCGTACCGCTCGTAGGCCTCACCCCCGCGGCCGGACCTGCCTCCACCGGGGCACCTCAGGCCGCGGGGGCCTGGTCGTCGACGGTGAAGCCCGCGGCCCGTAGCTGGGCGACCAGGGCGGAGCAGTGCTCGCGGCCGCGGGTCTCCACGGTCAGCGCGACCTCGACCTCGCCGAGGGCGAGCGTGCCGGACAGCCGGGAGTGGGCCACGTCGACGACGTTGGCCCCGGCGTCGCTCACCGTCCTGAGCAGCTTGACCAGCGATCCCGGGGAGTCGGGGATCGTCACGCTCAGGGCCAGGAAGCGGCCCGCCGCCGCCAGCCCGTGCTGCACCACGTGCACCAGCAGCAGCGGGTCGACGTTGCCACCGCTGACCACCACGCACACCGGGCCGGCGAGGTTGTCGATCTTGCCGTCCAGCAGGGCCGCCACCGCCGCGGCCCCGGCCGGCTCGACCACCATCTTGGCGCGTTCCAGGCACAGCACCAGCGCCCGGCTCAACGCGTCCTCGCTCACCGTCACCACCTCGTCGACGAGGGCGGACACGTGCGCGAAGGTGATCGGACCCGGGGTGCCGACCGCGATGCCGTCGGCCATGGTGGACATCGACTTGAGCGGCACCGGGTGCCCGGCGGCCAGCGACGCGGGCCACGCCGCCGCCTCCTCGGCCTGCACGGCCACCACCCGCACCCCCGGCCGCAGCGCCTTGACCGCGGCCGCCACGCCGGACACCAGCCCACCACCGCCGGTGCACACCACCACCGTGGCGACCTCGGGCAGCTGCGCCACGATCTCCAGGCCCACCGTGCCCTGCCCGGCGACCACGGCGCGGTGCTCGAAGGGGTGGATGAAGATCGCGCCCGTGCGCTCGCTGAAGGCGACGGCCTCGGCGAGGGCGTCCTCCAGCACCGTGCCCACCAGGTGCACCTGCGCCCCGTAGGCCCGGGTGGCGGCCAGCTTGGGCAGCGGAGCCCCGGTGGGCATGAACACGGTGGACTCCGCGCCGAGCAGGTCCGCCGCGAGCGCCACCCCCTGGGCGTGGTTGCCCGCGCTGGCGGCCACCACACCCCGGGAGCGCTCGGCGTCGGAGAGCCCGTGGATGCGGGTGTAGGCGCCGCGGATCTTGAACGAGCCGGTGCGCTGCAGGTTCTCGCACTTCAGGTGCACCTCCACCCCGGTGCGCTCGCTCAGCACCCGGGAGGCCACGAGCGGGGTGGGGCGGATGATCGGGGCGAGGAGCGTGGCGGCGGCGCGGATCTGCGCGAGCCCGACCAGGGGAGCTGCGGTCTCGGTCACGCTCACCGATGATGCCAGCCCGT
>JBDTDI010000311.1:0-7928 GCA_039923155.1 Mycobacteriaceae bacterium
CTGAACAGACGAAAGAGCGGCACCCGCTGGACGCGGGTGCCGCTCTTTCGCGGTCTTGTGGGTCAGCAGGTCAGACCTGGAGCTCCCGGTGGCTGGAGCGCACCATGTTCTCCCGCTCCGACTCCGACATGCCGCCCCAGATGCCGTACGGCTCGTGCACGGCCAGGGCGTGGGTGCGGCACTGCTGCAGTACGGGGCAGCGTTCGCACATCGCCTTCGCGCGCTCCTCACGCTTGGCCCGGGCTGCCCCGCGCTCGCCATCGGGGTGGAAGAAGTACGAGGAGTCCACCCCTCGGCACAGCCCCTTCATCTGCCAGTCCCAGATGTCAGCGTTGGGACCGGGAAGCCTGCGAACGTCTGCCATGTCAACTCCTACGCCGGACCGAGGGAGCCCCGGTGCGAGGTCCCGAAGAGCGATGATCAGTTGTGTCCTTCTGAAGTGCTGGGGCAACGATAGGCCGCTATCATCAACCGAGTCAATAGTTGTTCATGAGAGGCCGACCACAGCGCCCCCGACCCGGGTGGTGCAGGCTCTCCGAGTCGGTTTCAGCGGACAGGAACGGGAGCGTGGGGGGAGAAGTGGTCTCGATGCAGCCGCATGAAGCGCCCCCCGGCCCCGACGAGCTGCGGTTGAGCGTTGCCGCCGTCGCTCGTCGCCTGGGCGTCGCCCCCGCGACGTTGCGCACGTGGGACCGCCGCTACGGACTGGGCCCCGGTGAGCACGCCGCCGGCTCCCACCGCCGCTACGGCGCGCGCGACCTCGCCCGGCTGGAGCGCATGCAGCAAGCCCTGCTGCGCGGTGCCGCTCCCGCCGAAGCCGCCCGGATGGCGCTGGCCGCCGAGGTGGACGACCCGCCGACGCCCGCCGCCGCCGCCCGACTCATCAGGGTGGTTCCCGACGGGACGAGCGACGAAACCGGGGACGAGGACGCGCACGAGGAGCAGGGCGATCCGGCGCGGCGGACGGGGGCGGTGCGTGTCGGCGGGACCGTGCTGCGGATGCCGGGCGCGGAGCCGCGCGCCCGGGGCCTCGCCCGGGCGGCCCTGTCCCTCGACGGACGAGGCGCGCAGCAGCTGTTGCTGGAGGAGATGCGGGTTCGCGGCGTGGTCGCGACCTGGGACGCGGTGGTGCGGCCGGTGCTCGTCGCCGTGGCCGAGCGCTGGCGCTACACCGGGGCCGGGGTCGAGGTCGAGCACCTGCTCAGCGAGGTCGTGGTCGCGGTGACCGCGCGGGTGGTGGTCGAAGCCCCGCCGCCGCTGTCGGCGCGCCCGGTCCTGCTCGGATCGATGCCGGGGGACTACCACACCCTGCCCTGCAGGCTCCTGGCTGCCGAGCTGGCCCTGCGACGGGTGGCCACGAGCGTGATGGGCGCCGACCTGCCCGTCGCTGCCCTCGCGTCGGCCATCACCCGGCAGGCGCCGGCCGCGGTCTTCCTCTGGTCGCAGCTCACCGACACCGCGGAGGTGGAGGGGCTGCTCACCTTGCCCCGGACCCGCCCCCGGACCCGGTGCTTCGTCGGGGGACCGGGTTGGACCGACGTGGTGCTGCCCGCCACGGTCACCCTGCTTCCCACCCTCGAGGCCGGCTGCGACGCGCTGGCTGCCGCCGCGGGTCGGTGAGCGCGGCTGCGCTGCTGCACCGGGCCGCCTTCGGTGACCGCCCGGGCGAGCACCCGCTGCCCGGATCGGAGCTCGGGGTGCAGCGGTGGGAGCGTGCGGTGGCCCTCGGCGGACAGGGGCGCTACGCCGCGGCCGCGGCCGAGCTCGGTCGCCTCGACACGGCTGACCACGCCCCGGAGCTGCGCTCGCTGGCGCTGAGCACGCGCGCATCGCACCGGCGCCAGCTCGGCAACCACACGGGGGCGCGCGGCGACGACGGCGCTGCGCTCGTCCTGGCCGGGTCGTCGGCACAAGCCCGGTGCGACGCACTGGTGGGCCTGGCTGCGGACGCCCTGGGCCCGGGTCGGGTGCGTCTGGCCAGGGCTCTGCTGGCCCGGGCTCGTGCCGAGCTCGGTGAGGCGCCGTCGCGGTGCGAGATCCGTTGGTGCTGGGTGGCCGCCGAGACGGAGCTGGTGGCGGGACAGGGGGCCGCCGCACGAGGACACGCCCACCGAGGCCGTGAGCTCGCCGAGTCCGGCACCTCCCTGCGGCACCAGGTGAAGTCAGGCCTGGTGCTGGCGGCCACGTTGTCGGGCGCGCCCGCGACGGAGCTGGCCGAGAACGTGCTCGCGGTCGCTGAGCAGCAGCGGTTGATCCCCCTGGTCTGGGCCTGCACGCTGCTGTTGGCGGAGAGCGAGCGCGAGGGCGGGAGAGCACCGTGCGGGCGGGCGTCCAAGGCGGACCTGCACATCAAGAACACGGTGAGTCATGGACTGATCACCCAATGGGGTGCGATGCTGCTTGCGGGGCACGGCACGTGGCCGACCCGCCCGGGCTAAAGGTCGGTAGCCCTCGGTCCGACAATCGTGAGGGTGGCCGTCGGGTAGCGGTGGCGGCCGCGCGTGAGCAGGGAGGAGGCAACCGTGACGACAGTCATCATCTGCGACGACCGGAGAAACGTCCGCGAAGGTCTGACGCGGGTGATGACGGCGGTGCACGGGGTGACCAGGATCGACGCGGTCTCCTCCGGTGACGAGCTGCTCGCCCGTTTCGGGAGGGCACCGGCCGACGTGGTGCTCGTCGGGACCCAACGTGCGCTCGCCTCAGGGGTCGAGGCCACCCGGCGGCTGGTCGGGGCTCACCCCCAGGCCAACGTCATCGTGTTCGGAGCACCGGACGACTCGGGCAGCATCGCCGCCGCGATCGCCGGGGGAGCGCGCGGCTACCTGCGCTGGGACGCGAGCCGGACGGAGGTCGTGGCGGCCCTGGCCCACACCCTCGTCAGCTCGACGATCCCAGCGCCCCGCACCTCCGGCGACGCCAGCGTGCGGCTCACCGAGCGCGAGATGCAGGTCCTGCGGGGGATGAGCCAGGGCAAGAGCAACGGTCAGATCGGTCGTGAGCTCTTCCTGTCCGAGGACACCGTCAAGACCCACGCGCGCCGACTGTTCCGCAAGCTCGGCGTGCGGGACCGGGCGCAGGCCGTGGCCCACGGTTTCCGACGCGGCCTGGTGTCCTGACCGCTTGACGGCGCCGGACACCGCTGGTTCCGGTGACCGGGCCGTTACGGTGGGGTGGCGCCGGTCACCGGACCGGCGCTGGGGGACGTCGCACGCACCGCGTGCCGTAACGCTGGGACCGCTCACGCCGATGACAGTGCAGGGAGACCCGCTGGACGCGTCGGTCGCTGCTGCAGTGCAGGGTGACCGTCCAGCGCTCTCTCATGTCCTGGAGACGATAAGGCCCATGGTGGTGCGTTACTGCCGGGCTCGCATCGGACCCGGTGACAGGGTGTCCGTGTCCGCCGACGACGTTGCTCAGGAGGTGTGTCTCGCCGTGATCACCGCACTGCCCCGGTATCGCGAGCAGGGCCGCCCCTTCATGGCGTTCGTCTACGGCATCGCTGCCCACAAGGTGGTCGACGCGCACCGCGGCTTCGCCCGCAACCGCAGCGAACCCGTGCCGGACCTGCCAGACGCACCGTCGGTGGAGGACGGGCCGGAGCAACGGGCGCTGGACTCCGACGCGAGCCGCCGCATGGCCGGGCTGCTCGACCTGCTGCCCGAGCGCCAGCGCGAGATCCTGGTGCTCCGGCTGGTGGTGGGTCTCTCGGCCGAGGAGACGGCCCAGTCCGTCGGCGGGACAGCGGGTTCGGTACGGGTGGCCCAGCACCGCGCCCTGGCCCGTCTGAAGGACATCATGGCCGGAGCCCAGGAGGTGTCCGGTGGCTGACGGACACAGCTCCGCCGTCCCCCGGCGGCCTTCCCCCGGTGCACCCGCCCCCGACCTGGCGGAGGTGCTGAGCGACGACGCGCTGGTCGAGGCCATCGGCAAGGGCGAGCTCTCCGCGTCCGACGCGCCTGACGACGTCGTCGCCCTGCTCGTCGCGTGGCGTGACGACATAGACCACCACCCCGTGCCCGACCGTCCCACGCTGGCCGAGGCGGCACGCGCGCTGCAGGGCGCGCCCCGCCGGTCGTGGTGGATGACTCGTCGTACGGCTGCTCCTCTCGCGGCCGCCGCCGTCGTCGGGCTGGCGCTCGTGGGGATCGGGGTCGGGGCCCACCAGTCCACCCCGGGCGACCCGCTCTGGGGCGTGTCGCAGACCCTCTTCGTGGCCCACTCCCGGTCGGTCCAGGCGGCAGTGCTGGTCAGCGCTGACCTGTCGCAGGCGCAGGCGGCCCTCGACGCGGGCAGCGCCACGAAGGCGATGGCCTCGCTCGACGCGGCGAAGCGCCAGCTGACCGACGTCGACTCCGCCCAGGGCCGGCAAGCCCTGGAGCGCAAGCACTCCGAGCTGGTGGCCGAGGCAGGAGCGAGGCTGGGCAAGACCTCCCCGGTGCCCCCGACGCCTGCGCCCAGCCCCGGACCGGGATCGGTGAGCACCAAGGCTGCGCCGTCCGCCCCGCCGGACCCGGGCACCTCGGCCGCGGTGACCGGGTCACCTGGGGCCAGCGTCGCGGCGACCACGGCGACACGTCCCCCCACCGCCGCCGTTGCACCACCGACGTCGAGCACGGCGCCCACGACGAGCACGGCCCCGACGAGCAGCGCGGCACCGACCACGAGCACGGCCCCGACGAGCAGCGCGGCATCGACCACGAGCACGGCCCCGACGAGCAGCGCGGCGCCCACGACGAGTGCCGGGCCGAACACGACGGTGGGCGCCAACCCGGAACCGACGCCCGACGGTGGATCCGACGGGGCGCCGACCGTCGCTCCGGCGGGGGTGGCGGCCGGTGGTGCAGGAGACCCACCGGGAGCCGTGGCACCCCGCTGACGGCGAGCGAGCACGGAGCCCGACCGCAGGACCCACGGGGCCGATAGGATGAGGCCTTCCCCGTCAGGACGCCCGCCCGTCGGACGTCACGGCTGGGTCCACCACTCCGACCGCCGATCCCGGAGGCCCCATCTGATGACCAGCTCGACAGGACCGGCCCGCACGGGTGGAGACGACGCGGGCAAGGTTGCGCTGCTCGGTCTCACTTTTGACGACGTGCTGCTGCTGCCCGACGCCTCCGACGTGATTCCCAGTGGGGTGGACACCTCCACCCAGCTGACCCGCACGATCCGGCTGCGCGCCCCGCTGGTCAGCGCGGCCATGGACACGGTGACCGAGTCGAGGATGGCCATCGCCATGGCCCGGGCGGGCGGGATGGGGGTGCTGCACCGCAACCTCTCGGCCAGCGACCAGGCCCACCAGGTCGAGACGGTCAAGCGCTCGGAGGCCGGCATGGTCACCGACCCCGTGACCTGCTCGACCACCGACACCCTCGCCGAGGTCAACGCGACCTGCGCCCGCTTCCGCGTGTCCGGTCTGCCGGTCACCGATGCCAGCGGCACGCTCGTCGGCATCATCACCAACCGCGACATGCGCTTCGAGGCCAACCAGCAGCGCACGGTCGCCGAGGTCATGACGCCGACGCCGCTCATCACCGCCGAGGTCGGAGTGACCGCGGAGGCAGCGCTGGGCCTGCTGCGTCGCCACAAGCTGGAGAAGCTGCCCATCGTCGACGGCAACGGGCTGCTCCGGGGACTGATCACCGTGAAGGACTTCGTCAAGACCGAGCAGCACCCGGACGCGACCAAGGATGCGGACGGCCGGCTGCTCGTCGGTGCCGCGGTGGGCGTGGGCGACGACTCCTGGTCGCGGGCAATGATGCTCGTGGACGCCGGGGTCGACGTGCTGATGGTCGACACCGCCCACGGCCACAACAGCGCAGTGCTGGCGATGGTGGCCAAGCTCCGGGCCGAGGTGGGGGAGCGGGTGCAGGTGGTCGGCGGCAACGTCGCGACCCGGGCCGGTGCCGCTGCCCTGGTGGAGGCCGGGGCCGACGGGGTCAAGGTCGGCGTGGGCCCGGGCAGCATCTGCACCACCCGGGTGGTGGCCGGTGTCGGCGCACCGCAGATCACGGCCATCCTCGAGGCGGTCGCGGTCTGCCGACCAGCCGGTGTCCCGGTGATCGCCGACGGTGGCCTGCAGTTCTCCGGGGACATCGCCAAGGCCCTCGCCGCGGGTGCGAGCACGGTCATGCTCGGCTCGCTGCTGGCCGGCACCGCGGAGTCCCCCGGCGACCTGGTGCTCGTGAACGGCAAGCAGTACAAGATCTACCGAGGCATGGGATCGCTCGGCGCGATGCAGAGCCGCGAGGGCAGCAAGTCCTACTCCAAGGACCGCTACTTCCAGGACGACGTGCTCTCCGACGACAAGCTCGTGCCCGAGGGCATCGAAGGACGGATCCCGTTCCGGGGCAACCTCGGCCAGGTCGTCCACCAGCTCGTCGGCGGCCTGCGGATGGGGATGGGCTACACCGGATCGGCGACCATCTCCGAGCTGCAGCAGGCTCGCTTCGTGCAGATCACCGCGGCCGGGCTCAGGGAGAGCCACCCGCACGACATCGCGATGACCGTCGAGGCGCCGAACTACACCGTTCGCTGAAGACCCACCCGCCATCCAGCCACCGCCCGCCCACCAGCTCCGGCTGCGCAGACGGCGCACCACCCACCACTGCAGGAAAGGGGCCCGCCCGTGCGCGAGCTCGTCGAGATCGGCATGGGCCGCACCGCCCGGCGCACCTACGAGCTGGACGACGTGGACATCGTCCCGTCACGGCGGACCCGCAGCTCACAGGAGGTCTCCACCGCCTGGCAGCTCGACGCCTACCGCTTCGAGGTGCCGGTGCTCGCCCACCCCACGGATGCGCTGGTGTCGCCCACGACCGCGATCGAGCTGGGCCGCCTCGGCGCGCTCGGGGTGCTGAACGCCGAGGGCCTGTGGGGCCGCCACGCCGACGTCGACGCGCGGATCGAGGAGGTGGTGGCCGCTGCTGCGTTCGCCGACGACCCCACCGAGGTGGTCCGCCTGCTGCAGCGCCTGCACGCCGCACCGCTGCAGCCCGACCTGCTGATCGCGGCCATCGCCGAGGTGCACGACGCGGGGGTCACCACCGCGGTGCGGGTGAGCCCGCAGAACGCGCGTGCACTGACCCCGCTGCTGCTCAAGGCGGGCCTGGACCTGCTCGTGGTGCAGGGCACCATCATCTC
The DNA here is from genome assembly GCA_039923155.1 of Mycobacteriaceae bacterium. Classification (GTDB taxonomy): domain Bacteria; phylum Actinomycetota; class Actinomycetes; order Mycobacteriales; family Mycobacteriaceae; genus Rhodococcus_D. The sequence continues at coordinate 7,144 of JBDTDI010000311.1, forward strand.
CGCCGAGCACGTCGGTGGGGGCGGGGAGCCGCTGAACCTGAAGACGTTCATCGCCGAGCTGGACGTTCCCGTCGTCGCCGGCGGGGTCAGCGACCACCGCACCGCGCTGCACCTGATGCGCACCGGCGCGGCCGGGGTCATCGTCGGCTACGGCTCGACGCCGGGGGCGACCACCACCGGCGAGGTGCTGGGGATCGGGGTGCCGATGGCGACCGCGATCGCCGACGCCGCCGCCGCGCGGCGGGACTACCTGGACGAGACCGGGGGGCGCTACGTGCACGTCGTTGCCGACGGTGACATCCACACCTCCGGCGACCTCGCCAAGGCGATCGCGTGCGGTGCCGACGCCGTGGTCCTCGGCGCCCCGCTGGCCGTCGCCGCGGAGGCACCCGGGCGGGGGTACTTCTGGCCCTCGGCCGCGGCGCACCCCTCCATGCCCCGGGGTGCGGTGTTCGGGGTGGAGCCGGACGAACCGCGGCCCAGCCTGGCCCGGGTGCTCACCGGCCCGTCCGACGATCCTTACGGGTCGATGAACCTGGTCGGCGGGCTGCGCCGGTCGATGGCCAAGGCCGGCTACTCGAATCTCAAGGAGTTTCAGCGCGTCGGGCTGTCCGTGCACGCACGCTGACGCCTCGGCTACGGTGGGCCAGGTTACCCGCGAGTAGGAAGGCCGTGGCGATGAGCGCACCTGGTTCGGCCACGGACGTCGACGTCCTGGTCGTCGGCTCCGGCTTCGGGGGCAGCGTGGCCGCGCTGCGACTGCGGGAGAAGGGTTACTCCGTCAC
>JBDTDI010000312.1:0-22794 GCA_039923155.1 Mycobacteriaceae bacterium
GGCCGGGGAGCCGACGTCGACGCGGTAGACCTGGGAGGTGCCGTTGTCGAAGACCTTCGTCAGGCCCGGCACCGCGGCCAGGTCGACCAGCCCCGGAGCCCGCGTCATCGTGGGGACCAGGAAGCCCGCGCCCGTGATCACCCACCGCACGTCCAGCCGCTTCGCCGCTGCCGCGACGGCGGGATCAGTGCCCTTGAACCGGTACTTGCCGAACAGCAGCAGCCGGTCGCGGCCGAGGTTCGTGACGTTGATCGGCGGGGTGATGGGGGTCTTGAACAGCACCGGCAAGCCGTCGATGGCGTAGGCGTAGGCGGACCCGTCACCGGGGTCGTTGAGGATCGTGCCCCCCGGCGGCTGTCGGGCGAGGAACGTGAACGCCGCCTCCTCGCCCGTCGACAGGGTCGGTCCGTTGGTGAAGGCGAGACGGACGTAGTCGACCTGCCGCTCTGCGTAGAACCCGAAGGTGACGAGGCCGAAGACGACCACCACCAGGCCCAGGGCGGCGCCTCTGACCCACCGCGACCCGCCCAGCCGAGGCCGCCTGACCACGGTCGCCGACCACCTCACGACCTGGACCAGGCCGTCGACGAGCGCACCCAGACCGAACGCGGCGAACACCACCGCCGGGACCACGAACAGCGCCGCGAACCGGGAGTAGTCGTCCCACCACAGGGCGGTCAGGTTGGAGTCGAAGGCCGCGCTGAGCACGTACAGCGCGGTGATCACCCCGGCGACCAGATAGGTGCTCCAGAGCGTCCGGTTGCGGTAGCAGGCCGCAGCGCCGACCACCAGGGCCGCCCCCACCCACCACTGTGCGTCGCCGATGTTGGTGGAGAAGAACCAGAGCTGGCCCACCGCGCCGGCCCCGTCGGTGAACGGGTCACGCTTGATGCTCGACGCAACCTCGGCGCTCGAGCTCAGGCCGCTGAGCAGCGGCAGCGACCCGATGGCGCTGACCACCGCCACCACGGCCAGGGCGATCACCGCACGCCACGACCACCAGCTCCGCCGCACCATGGCCACCAGCACGTGGACCGCGCACCACAGCGCGGCGATCACCCCCACGGAGGGGTGGGTGGCGATCACCCCGAGCGCGGCGACCCCGGTCAGGGCGGCCACCGGGATGTCGGCCGTGCGCACCACCGCCTGCGTGCCGGCGATCACGGCCGGCAGCGCGGCGATTGCCGTCGCGAAGGGCAGCAGCGCACCGAAGGCGATGATGTTGTACGGGAAGGCGGAGATGCTGACGGCGAGCAGCCCACCGAGGGCGATCACGTGGGTGCGCGCGCCGAAGGTGCCCAGCAGGCCCGCCACACCGAGGGCGAACACCGCGGGCAGCGCCGCGGCCAGCACGTTCACCGTCGTGGTGGCCGAGGCGCCGGTCAGCTGGGCGTACAGCGCGCCGAGCACGTGGTAGTTGTTCGGGTAGTAGAACGAGCTGTTCGCCGGCTGGCTGAGGAACGCGAGCGCCGACGGCGAGGTGTCCCCGGAGTCCGCGATGTAGCGGATCGCCCCGGCGTGGAAGATGGCGTCCCACGACTGGTTCACGCGCGTCAGACCGTGCGTGGCCCGGTCCAGGAGCACCCCCCCGAGCGACCCGGAGCCCGCGACGGCAAGGGCAGGAACGAGACCGCGCGCCGAGAAGAAGCCGCCACCCCGGACGTTGCGCCACTGGCGGGTGGCCGCCCCGACGACCAGCACGAGGACCAGGACGCTCCACCCGGCCGAGGCGAGGGACCAGGACACGCCCACCGCCCGCAGGAGCAGGGAGAGCAGGTAGACCACACCCAGGGTCAGCCCTGGGGCGAGGGCGGCGGCCAGCCACCCGCGGGCTCCGGAGGCCAGGGCGAGGACGTAACCCGGTGCGACGAGCAGCAGGACGGCCACCACGACCTGGACGACGGCGGACACCCACACCTGCCTCTCGTGCTGGAGGTCAGCGATGTCTCGCGAGAGGGACCCCGGCCCAGGTTAACCCGCCTGGGGCTGTCCCGGTCGCGGGGAGGCAACCCCCGTCCACCAGCGCTCCAGCACCGCGGCCACCCCGTCGTCGTGGTGCGTGCTGGTCACCTCGTCGGCGGCCGCCAGCGCGTCGGGATGGGCGTTGGCCATGGCCACCCCGAGCCCGGCCCAGCCCAGCATGGGCACGTCGTTGGGCATGTCACCGAAGGCGACCACGTCGGCGGCCTCGACCCCGAGGGTCTCGGCCACCTCGGCGAGCCCGCTGGCCTTGGTGACCCCGGGGGCGGAGAGCTCGACGAGACCGTTGTCGGTGGAGTAGGTGAGGTCGACGGCGCCGTCCAGGGCGGGACGTAGCGCCGCGGCCATCTCGCCGCTGGTCATGTCGGTGTGGCGCACCAACAGCTTCACCGCCGGCGAGGAGAGCACAAGGTGCGGCTGCACCCGGGTGTCGTCGGGGTTCAGCCAGGCGTGCACGTAGCCGGGGTCGGCGACGAACTGGGGGGTGACGCTGTCGTGCGCCGAGGCGCCCACCCGCTCCGCGGCCAGCCCGGAGCCGGGCAGCGTGCGCTGGGCGATCGCGGCGATCTCCCGCAGCAGCTCCACGTCGAGCAGGTGCGCGTTGCGCACGGTGTCGGTAGCGGAGTCGTAGAGCACCGCGCCGTTGGCGCACACCGCCAGCGGGCGGTGACCGAGCTGGTCGACCACGGGGGGGATCCACCGCGGCGGGCGCCCGGTCACCAGCACGAACGGCACCCCGGCGGCGTGCACCGCAGCGAGGGCGGCCAGGGTCCGGGAGCTGATGATCCCGTCGTCGCCGAGCAGGGTGCCGTCGACGTCGCTGGCCACGAGCTTCGGGGTCTGCACCCCGCCATCCTCTCCCGAGGCCCCCCACCCCGCGAGTAGCACCCTTCTCGTACGCCGCCGGACCGCGTCGCGTACAAGGAGCGTGCTACTTGCCGGGGGGAGCAGCGTGCTTGGCCAGCGCCAGCCAGGTGTCCACCACGGTGTCCGGGTTCAGCGACATCGACTCGATGCCCTGCTCCAGCAACCACGCCGCGAGGTCCGGGTGGTCGCTGGGGCCTTGCCCGCAGATGCCGACGTACTTGCCGCGCTCCCGGCAGGCGGTGATCGCGAGGGAGAGCATGTGCAGCACCGCCGGGTCGCGCTCGTCGAACCCGGCCGCGACCAGGCTGGAGTCGCGGTCCAGGCCCAGGGTGAGCTGGGTCATGTCGTTGGAGCCGATGGAGAAGCCGTCGAAGTGCTCCAGGAAGTCTCCGGCGCAGACGGCGTTGGAGGGCAGCTCGCACATCATGACGACCTGCAGGCCGTTCTCGCCGCGGCGCAGACCGTTCTCGCCGAGAAGATCGATCACCCCCTTCGCCTCGGTCACGGTGCGGACGAACGGGATCATGATCTTGATGTTGGTCAGGCCCATCTCGTCGCGGACGTACCGCAGCGCCTCGCACTCCATCGCGAAGCAGTCGGCGAAGTCGGCCGAGAGGTAGCGCGAGGCACCCCGGTAGCCGAGCATCGGGTTCTCCTCGTGCGGCTCGTAGCGCTCCCCGCCGAGCAGGTTCGCGTACTCGTTGCTCTTGAAGTCGCTCATCCGCACGATCACCGGCTCGGGCGCGAACGCCGCCGCGATCATCGAGACCCCCTCGGCCACCCGGTCGACAAAGAACTCCCGCGCCGACGGGTAGGCGGCGATGCGCTCGTCGATCTCCCGGCGCAGCGACCCGTCCAGGCGGTCGAGCTCCAGCAGCGCCTTGGGGTGGATCCCGATCTGGCGGTTGATGATGAACTCCAGCCGGGCCAGCCCCACGCCGAAGTTCGGCAGCCGGGAGAAGGAGAAGGCCTGCTCGGGGGTGCCGACGTTCATCATGATCTTGGTCGGGATCTCGGGCATAGCGTCCAGGCGGGTCTCGATCACCTCGAAGTCGACGAGCCCGTCGTAGACCAGCCCGGTGTCGCCCTCGGCGCAGGACACGGTGACCTCTCGGCCGTCGGCCAGCTCCTTGGTCGCGGTTCCGGTGCCGACCACGGCGGGGATGCCCAGCTCGCGGGCGATGATCGCCGCGTGGCAGGTCCGCCCACCCCGGTTGGTGACGATCGCGCTGGCCCGCTTCATGATCGGTTCCCAGTCGGGGTCGGTCATGTCGGCCACGAGGACGTCACCAGGGGTGAACTCGTGCATCTGCTCGATGTCGGTGAGGACCTTCACCGCCCCGGCTCCGACCTTCTGGCCGATGGCGCGGCCCTCGATCAGGGTGGTCCCGCTCCCGGTGATGCGGTAGCGCTCGGAGGTCGCGCCCGCGCGGGAGGTCACCGTCTCTGGGCGCGCCTGCAGGATGTAGATCGTCCCGTCGTTGCCGTCGCGGCCCCACTCGATGTCCATCGGGCGGCCGTAGTGCTCCTCGATCTTGACCGCCTGCCGGGCGAGCTCGGTGACGTCGTCGTCAGACAGCGACAGGAGGCGGCGCTGCGCCGGGTCGACGTCGACGAACGCGGTCGAGCGACCCACGCTCGCGTCGTCGGTGTAGACCATCTTGGTGGCCTTCTCCCCCACCGAGCGCTTGAGCACGGCGGGCCGCCCGGCAGCCAGGGCGGGCTTGTAGACGTAGAACTCGTCGGGGTTCACCGCACCCTGCACCACGCCCTCACCCAGGCCGTAGGCGGAGGTGACGAACACCGCGTCGGGAAAACCTGACTCGGTGTCCACGGTGAACATCACCCCCGACGCCCCGACGTCGGAGCGCACCATCTGCTGGACCCCCGCGGACAGGGCGACGGCGTCGTGGTCGAAGCCGTGGTGCACCCGGTAGGCGATGGCCCGGTCGTTGTGCAAGGAGGCGAACACCTCCCGGACGGCCTGCAGCACTGCGTCGATGCCGCGCACGTTGAGGAAGGTCTCCTGCTGCCCGGCGAACGACGCCTCGGGCAGGTCCTCGGCGGTGGCGCTGGAGCGGACGGCGAACGATGCCTCGGTGTCCTCACCGACCAGGGTGTCGTAGGCGGCGCGGATGTCGGCTTCGAGGTCAGCGGGGAACGGCTGCGCCACCACAGCGGCACGGATGCTGCGCCCGGCCTCGGCCAGGGCGCGGACGTCGTCGGTGTCCAGGCCGCGCAGCTCGGTGGAGATGCGCTCCACGAGGCCGGTGTCCCCCAGGAAGCGGCGGTAGGCGGCGGCGGTGGTGGCGAACCCGTCGGGAACGTTCACCCCGGCGTCGGCGAGGTTGGAGATCATCTCGCCGAGGGAGGAGTTCTTGCCGCCCACCTCCTCCAGGTCGGCGAGGCCGATCTCGGAGAACCAGCGGACGTTGGTGGTCTCATCGGTCACGGGTGGCCTCCTGGGCATCAGCGGGTGGGCGGGAAGTCTCGGCGGCCTGCCTGCGGCGGCTGGCCAGGGTCTGCATGACGATGGCCGCGATCTCCTCGACCGAGGCGGCCGAGGTGTCGACGACAGGCAGGCGGTGCCGGTTGTACATCGCGTCGGCGGCCCGCAGCTCGGTGCGGCACTGGGCCTCGGAGGCGTAGCGGGAGTTGGGCCGACGTTCCTGACGGGTGCGGTGCAACCGGGCAACCGTGGTGGTCAGGCCGAAGCAGCGGTCCGCCAGCGCCCGGATCGGGCGGGGCAGATCGGTGGTCTCCAAGTCTTCGTCGACCAGCGGGTAGTTGGCCACGAACAGGCCGTGCTGCAGGGCCAGGTACATCGAGGTGGGGGTCTTGCCGCAGCGCGACGGGGCGATCAGCACGACGTCGGCGCGGTCCTTGCCCCGGGTGCCGAGACCGTCGTCGTGCTCCATCGCGAACTCGATGGCGGCCATGCGGTCGTTGTAGCGGCGCACGTCGCCGACCCCGTGCAGCCGGCGCGCCTCGTGCAGGCCGCGGGCGCCGAGCTGCTCCTCGACGTAGCCGATGTGCAGGCCGAAGAAGTCGATCATCGGTGCCGTGGTCTTGTGCAGCTCCTCCCGGACCTCGTCGACCGCGGCGGTGGTGAACACCAGGGGCGGGACGGGTCCGAGCATCGCCGCGTCGAGCTGGGCCACCACGTCGCGGGCCTGCTCGACGGTGGCGATGAAGGGGATCAGGGTGCGGTCGAAGACCAGCTCGGGAAACTGGATGAGCAGAGCGTTGCCCAGCGTCTCCGCGCTGATCCCGGTCGAGTCGGACAGGAAGAAGACGGGGATGACCTCACGCGCCCCGCTCGTCCCGACCATCCGCCGACCCTATTCGTCCTGTCCACACAGCGGTCCCCTCCCCGCCCGAACCTGGCGCCCGCCGGCCGGAAGCAGGGGTGGCGGTGCTGACCACGCGCGCTTCCCGATCGGGCCGGGCGGGCAGCGGGCGGTCCCGGCCGGGTGTCGTGTCAGCCCTGCCGAAGCGCGTCCACTGCGGTGACGATGCGACGCTGGCGGGTGGCGGGCGTCTTCGCGCCCTCGACCGAGGTCACGCACTCCCGCCGCCGGGTGTGGGAGAGCGCGTCGAAGCGGTGGCGCACGGCGGGGTCGGCGTCGAGCGCGGCGGACAGGTCCGCAGGGACATCCACCGTTCGCGGCTCGGTATCGAGCTCGACGTCGACCTCGACGTCCTGGCCGGCAACGACGCCGGCCCTCGTGCGGTTCTCGGCGCTGAGCGCAAGCATGAACACCCCGCGGTAGGCCGCAACAGTGCTGCGGTACGTGTACCCGCTGATGGTGACGTGCACCCGTGGCCGCTTGCCCGAGCCCAGGGCCTCGACGACCTCGGCCGGCACCCGCAAGCCCGTGGCCGTCTTTCCCCCGAGCTCGACCGTCGCCTGAAACTTCATGCGTCGATGGTCGCGCCCGACCCGGCGCGTGGCAATGCACACCCCACCCCCGTCAACAAGCACCCTTCTCGTACGGCGAATGGGCCCGAGGCGCACAAGCTGCGGGCTTCTTGCCCGGGCACGGGGGCTGGTGAGCGACATCGGGGTGGACGAGTGGAACGCGTCCGGAATGGGTCACCACTGGCCGCGCCCGCACGGCCACCCGGCCGCCGACTGCCGGGCCGCCGCCGATCGGCCGGGCATCGACCACCGCGCGGTCTGAGCCGGCCCCATGTCGCTGCCGTCCCCGCAAGTAGCGCCCTACTCGTGCGCTCCACGCGAGATTTTCGTAGGAGAAGGGTGCTACTTGCCACGGGCGGGGAGGCAGCGGAGCTGGACGTCCCCGGCTTCGAGCAACCCACGCATCGTCGCCGCGGAGACGGGTGGGGAGAACAGGAAGCCTTGCGCCTGGGTGCACCCGAGGTCAGCGAGGATCGCGGCCGCGGCCTCGTCCTCCACCCCCTCGGCGATGAGCTCGAGACCGAACGCCGCGGCGAGCGCCGTGACCGCCTGGACGATGGCGAGATCCTGCGGGTTGGTGCCCAGGTCGCGGACGAAGGCCCGGTCGATCTTGAGGATCGAGACCGGCAGGCCCTTGAGCTGCTCCATCGAGCTGTAGCCGGTGCCGAAGTCGTCGATGGCCACCCCGACGCCGAGCTTCCGCAGACCGCGCAGGGTCGTCAGCGCGGCGTCGTGGTCGCGCACCACGGCCTGCTCGGTCATCTCGAGAACCAGCCGGCGCGCGGCGACCCCGTGCGCGGCGAGCGTGGCGGCCACGCCGTCGACGAAGTCGATGGCGATCAGCTGCGCCGGAGAGACGTTGACGTGCACCCGGACGTCGAGGCCCGGGTTCGTCGCGTCCCACTGGGCCAGCTGGCGGCAGGCCTCGTCGAGCACCCAGCGACCCAGCTCACCAGCCAGGTTGGTGGCTTCGGCCACCCCGACGAACACGTCGGGCTGCAGCGGGCCGAGCACCGGGTGGATCCAGCGGGCCAGCGCCTCGACCGCGACGACCCGGCGGGAGGTGAGCTCGACGACGGGTTGGTAGTCCAGGGTCAGGCTCCCGTCGCGGATGGCCGCCTGCAGGTGCATCTCGACGAGGTTGTGCGCGTCGGTGCGGGTGCGCATCTCCTCGGTGAAGGAGACCACCGCGTTGCCACCGCGGGCCTTCGCCGCCAGCACGGCGTGGTCGGCGTCGTGCAGCCACTCGGAGACGAAGTCGCGCCCCGGCCGTGCCAGCGCGAGGCCCACGCTCACGGTCCGGCTCAGCGCCTGGCCGCCGAGCTCGATCGGCTCCGCGACCGCAGCCTGGATCCGGAGCGCCACGGACTCGGCGTGCCCCGGACTTGACGGTCCGTCGATGACGACCACGAACTCGTCTCCCCCGAGACGGGCCACGAAGTCCTGTGGGCGCACGTTCGCCTGCAACCGGGCGGCGACGGCCTGGATGAACTGGTCACCGGCCTGGTGACCGAGGAAGTCGTTCATCGCCTTCAGCCGGTCCACGTCGATGAACAGCACGGCCCGGGGCCCGGGCCACCCCGGGGCCAGGGAGTTCTCCAGGTGCGCGAGCAGGGCGCGGCGGTTCGGCAACCCGGTGAGCTCGTCGTGATGGGCGAGGTGACGCAGCTGGTCCTCGGCCGTCAGCCGCGCCTGCAGCTGGGCCAAAAGCGCTGCGATCGTCCGCAGTGCGCGGAGCTCGGCCGGTTCCCACCCCCGGTCGCCGAACTTGACGAACCCGAGCACACCGGTGGTCAGCCCACCCGAGCGCAGCGGGACGATCGCCGTGGAGGTGTGCGCGATGCCGGAGCCCTGCAGCACCCGCTCCTGGTACTCGGCGGTGTCCGCACCGGGTCGGACGACCATCACGTCGGCGAGGTGCTCGCTGGCGGCGAAGGTGGGGTCGGCGCTGTCGAAGAAGATGCAGCCCAGTGGGTCCGGGTCGGGCACGTCCGGGCGCGGCGGCCACTCCGCGACGAGGATCGTGGCGCGACGGTCCTGGTCGTGAAAGCGCAGGAAGCTCAGGTCCATGCCGAAGTAGCCCACCAGCTGGCGCAGCACCGTCCCGGCCTCGGCCGCCACCGTGGTGGAGTCCACCGCCATCAGCTGGCCGGCCACGGTGGCGACGAGCTCATCCAGAGTTGCGGACATCACATCACCCTGGGTGGCCGTCACGGTACTCAGCGTAGCCGTTTTCGAGGCCGTCGGCTGCTCCCCGTTGCGCCGACCTCAGGGCCAGCCGGCGACTGCGGACCGGGGTCGCTGCGGCGTGGCTGAGCCGCAGCACGAGGGCGACGACAGCGGACCCGCCCACCCCCAGCTCGGCTCGAAACGCGGTCTGCAGGTCGGCGAGCTCGTCGGCGAAGGTGGCGGAGAGCCCGTCCCGGTCGGCGGCGTCCAGGCCGAACAGGAACACCGGCGAAACGGGATGGACCCCGAGCCCGTGCTCCTCCGCTCGCACCCAGACCGCCTCGGCCCCGGCCCCGCCCCGCAGGAAGTCCTCCGGCTCGGCACCGGCGACGGTGACCACGGCCAGCGCGGAGCTCGTACGCACCCGGTCACGGGTGTCCTCACCGAGCGCGTGGCCCTGCCCCCACTGCTCGAGCAGCTCCATCACCTCCGGACGTCCCGCGATGGTCAGCCTAGTCAGGTCCGCCTCGTCCAGGCCCAGGGTGCGCACGTCGATGCCGACGTCGAGGGTGTCCCGGCCGGGCCACGACAGCTCGGCGAACATCTCTCGGTGCAGGGCCGGGGTGAGGTAGCGCAGCCGGTCCGCCGCGGCCAGCAGCTCCCCCGCCGCCTCGAGGCCCGAGCCGGGCTCCAGCAGGTGCAGCGCGGCACCTTCGGCGATCGCCGCGTCGGCGAGGTCCTCGCGACACTGCGGCGACAACGGCTGCGGTTGGCCGTGGCCGCGGTTGGTGCTGCGGGCGAGCACCGCCGGAGCGTGACGAGCCAGCTGCGGGTCGCTGCCCGTGCCGAAGTGCATGGTGGCGACCAGGTTCGGCGCCGCCGGGTCGGGAAACAGCTCGACCGGGCCGAGGACACCCGCCGCGGCGGCCGCGACCCGCGCGTTGTACAGCGCCGCGCCGAGGGCGACGTAGCTGCCGCGGTGGGCGACGTCCATGGTCGTCGTCCGCTCCGGGGCCAGGTGCAGCTGCAGGCCGTTCTCGTCGACCTCGACGCGCCACGGCTGGATGTTGCCGCCGGAGGGGGCGCGCCGGATGGCGTGCCGCACGGCCGCGGCCGCGCCGGTCGCGCCCGCGTCCTGCGACTCGGTGGCGTCGAGCTCAGGCTCGTCGACCGGGAGAGCCACCGTGGGCGCGGCCAGGGCCGCGAGCTGGTCCTCCACGTCGATGCGCACCCGCCCCGACGGCAACGGCTGCCCCAGCCCGAGGCGCCGCAGGGCGGTGGCGATGACGGCCCCGCCCAGGGCGACGTCCCCGCCCAGCTGGGGCCACGTCGTGAGCGACTGCCCCACCTCCACCATGGACGCCGCCATCCGGGAGGACAGTGCGGGAGCGTCGAGGATGCGCATCACGTGAGGAGCCTTGTCCTTGGTGGACAGGTCGACGAAGGCGCGCGCGTCGACCTGTCCGAGGAGGCCGTGGAAGATCGGACGATCCGGCTCGAGGTCGAACCGCTCGACGTCCAGCAGGCCCCGGTCGCTGGTCTCCATGAGCACCGGGATCCCCCGCGCGCGCGCCAGCTCGCGCAGCAGCACCTTGATGTCGAGGGAGTCACACTCCTCCACCAGGACGTCCAGCCCGTCGCAGAACGGCTCCATCGTCTCCGAGGTGAGCCCGCCCTGGTGGACCGTGACCTGCAGGTAGGGGTCGAGCTCGGCGATCCGCCGGGCCGCCACCACCGACTTGTTCACCCCCAGGTCGAACACCGTGGCGGGGATCCGGTTGAGGTTCGACAGGTCCACGGTGTCGAAGTCCGCCAGCCGCAGCGCCCCGCACAGCCCTTCCAGGGCCAGGGTGTGGGCGACGGCGTGACCGACGCTGAGCCCGACCACCCCGACGGTGAGCCGCGCCAGCTGCTGCTGCTCGGCGCGGGTGATCTTGTTGCGGTTGCGGTCCAGGCGGAGCAGGCGGAACGCCTGCGGTCCGAGCACCCCGACCACGGTGCGGCGCCACGGGTAGTAGGCGAGCAGCCCCGGATCGTCGAGCAGCGAGTCGCCCGGGCGCGGAACCACCGTGGCCAGCTCGGCACGCTGGGCGTCACGGCGGTCGAGAACGGCCACCCCGCCGTCGCGCAGCCGCCGAAGGGTCTGCGCGTCGGCAGCCACCCGCTCGTCGAGCAGCACCGCCCGGTGGGCGTCGTCGGTCGGCGCGCTCACCGGGCAGCGGCCAGGGTCAGCGCCCGGTCCCGGGTGCGGGTCAGCTCCGCGGCCTCGGCGACGACGGCGACGGCCTGGTCCGGGGCGGCGGTGTCGGCCCAGGCGAGGCGGTCCCACCACAGCACGCTGGTCCGGTAGCGGTCGTCGGGGTAGGGCACGGGCGTCAGCTCGTCGGCCACCACGCCGCCCGTCGAGGCCCACATCGCCAGGGTGTGCACCGCCGAGGTGCCCAGCGCGAACCGGGTACCGCTCAGCATGGCCGCGTGCAGCGGCGCCCGCGACAGGCAGCCGACCAGCTCGCGGCGGGCCTCGGCGTCCTCGGCGACCCAGCCGGTCTTCGTCTCCACCACCCCGAAGGGCAGGCGCTCGGCGATCATCTCGGCGACCCGCGGCTGCTCGGGGCTCCCGGACCACTCCTGCACGGCGTGGGCCTGGTCGGGGTGGGAGTAGGGGCCCTGGGACCGCATGCCGGCCACCACCCGACCACGGGGGTCCAGGGCGGTGAAGAACAGCGACGTGGACCGGCCGGCGGCGACCTGGTCGAGGTTGAGCACGCTGGTCACCCCGTGCTTGGTGTAGCTGCGCCACGCCCCGTCCAGGTACTCCCGCCACAGCTCCGGTTCCTCCGCCGGGCTCCAGACGCCGACCCAGCACCCGGACCCGTGGTCGTGGTAGCCGAGACCCGGGCCGGTGAGAGGGGCGGCTGCGAGTGCGTTCATCAGGCTCCTGTCCGGCCGGGTGGCACGGCGACGAGTGCGAAGAGTGGTCAAGTGCTCACCTCGAGTAACCAAGGTCAGTATTGCGCAACTCGGGCCCTGCCCACGCGGCCGGCTCCCACGATCGGGAGCGCGGGTGGGCGTGGGGGCTAGGGGCGCTTCCCGACCGACAGGAACGTGGCCAGGTGCTGGCCCGTGAGCGTCGAGCGGTCGGCAACCAGGTCGGCCGGGGTGCCCTCGAAGACGATTCGGCCGCCGTCGGCACCTGCGCCCGGCCCGAGGTCGATGATCCAGTCGGCGTGCGCCATCACCGCCTGGTGGTGGGAGATGGTGAGCACCGACCTGCCGGAGTCGACGAGCCGGTCGAGCAGGCCCAGCAGCTTCTCGACGTCGGCGAGGTGCAGGCCGGTGGTCGGCTCGTCCAGGACGTACACCTCACCCTTGTCGCCCATCGTGGTGGCCAGCTTGATTCGCTGCCGCTCCCCGCCGGACAACGTGGTCAGCGGCTGACCCAGCCGCAGGTAGCCCAGGCCGACGTCAACCAGTCGCGCCAGGATCCGGCCCGCCGCCGGGACCGCCGCCGCGCCGTCGCCGAAGTGCACTGAGGCCTCGTCCACCGACATGGCCAGCACCTGGCTGATGTCCTTGCCGCCCAGGGTGTGCTCGAGCACGGAGGCGTCGAAGCGTCTGCCCTCGCAGACCTCGCAGGGCGTGGCGACGCCGGCCATCACCGCGAGGTCGGTGTAGGTCACCCCGGCGCCGCTGCAGGCGGGGCACGCGCCCTCGGAGTTGGGGCTGAACAGGGCGGCCTTCACGCCGTTGGCCTTGGCGAACGCCGAGCGGATGGGGTCCAGCAGCCCGGTGTAGGTGGCCGGGTTGCTGCGCCGCGAACCACGGATCGCGACCTGGTCGACGCTCACCACCCCGTCCCGACCCGACACCGAGCCGTCGATCAGCGAGCTCTTGCCCGACCCGGCCACCCCGGTGAGCACGACGAGCACGCCGAGCGGGATGTCGACGTCGACGTCGCGCAGGTTGTGGGTGCTCGCGCTGCGCACGGCCAGCGTCCCGGTGGGCGTGCGCAGCCCGGCCTTGAGCCCGGCCCGGTCGTCGAGGTGGCGGCCGGTGGTGGTGCCGCTGGTGCGCAGCTCGGCGACGCTACCCTGGAAGACGATCTCACCGCCCGCGCTGCCCGCAGCGGGGCCGAGCTCGACGACGTGGTCGGCGATCGCGATGACCTCCGGGTGGTGCTCCACCACGAGGACGGTGTTGCCCTTGTCGCGCAGCTGTTTCAGCAGCTCGTTCATCCGCTCGACGTCGTGCGGGTGCAACCCGATGGTGGGCTCGTCGAAGACGTAGGTGACGTCGGTGAGCGCCGAGCCCAGGTGCCGGATCATCTTGACCCGCTGCGCCTCTCCACCGGAGAGGGTGCCCGACGGGCGGTCGAGGGCGAGATAGCCGAGGCCGATCTCGGTGAAGGAGTCCAGGGTGGCCTGCAGCGAGGCCAGCAGCGGAGCCACCGAGGCGTCGATGAGGTCGGTGACCCACCCGGCCAGGTCGCGGATCTCCATCGCGCAGGCGTCGGCGATGCTGAGCGCGCCGATCGTGCACGAGCGGGCCGCCGGGTTGAGCCGGGTGCCCTCGCAGTCGGGGCAGACGCCGAAGGTGACCGCCCGCTGCACGAACGCCCGCACGTGCGGCTGCAGCGAGTCGACGTCCTTGCTCAGCATCGTCTTCTGCATCCGGGCGACGATGCCCTCGTAGGTCAGGTTGATGCCGTCGACGGTGAGCTTGGTCGGCTCGCGGTAGAGCAGGGCGTCGCGCTGACGCTTGGTGTACCTGGCGATCGGGGTGTCCGGGTCGAAGAAGCCGCAGCCGCGGAAGATGCGGCCGTACCAGCCCTCCATGCTGTAGCCGGGGATCTTCAGGGCACCCTCGTTCAGCGACAGGCTCGCGTCGTACAGCGCGGTGAGGTCGATGTCGGTGATGTGGCCTCGGCCCTCGCACCGCGGGCACATCCCGCCGAGGATGCTGAACTCGCGCCGCTCCCGAGTCGCGCGCCCCCGCTTGGTCACGGTGACGGCGCCGGCGCCGCTGATGGAGGCGATGTTGAACGAGAACGCCTGCGGTGGGCCGACGTGCGGACGACCCAGGCGGCTGAACAGGATGCGCAGCAGGGCGTTGGCGTCGGTCGCGGTGCCGACCGTGGAGCGCGGGTCGCTGCCGATCCGCTCCTGGTCGACGATGATTGCGGTCGTCAGCCCGTCCAGGACGTCGACGTCGGGCCGGGCCAGGTTCGGCATGAAGCCTTGCACGAAGGCGCTGTAGGTCTCGTTGATCAGCCGCCGCGACTCGGCTGCGATCGTGCCGAACACCAGCGAGCTCTTGCCCGAGCCGGACACGCCGGTGAACACCGTGAGCCGACGCTTGGCGATCTCCAGGTGGACGTCGCGCAGGTTGTTGACCCGCGCACCGTGCACGCGGATGACGTCGTGGCGGTCGGCAGGTGGGCTGGCCACGGAACCGATGGTGCCACAACGGCGCCCACCCGGGCTCGGGCTGAGGGCTACCGCAACCAACAAGCACCCTCCACCGACGGTCCGGAAGCAGGGGTGGGCGTGACGCCCACGGACGCTGCCCGATCGGCGGGGGTCAGCGGCTCTCGGTGTCGTAGTGGCTGCGCAGCTGGGCCAGCAGGTCGACGGTCAGCTCGGTGCCGGCGGCGACGGCGGCGTGCACGTCCCGGAAGTACTGCTCGTAGCCCGGTGGGGTGTACATGCACAGGGCCCGTACCGGCCCGTCCGTGCTGGCGTTGCGGAACCCGTGGACCGAACCGCGCCCGGCCTGGGCGAGGTCCCCCGCGCCGAGCGTCACCTCCCCGTCCGCCTCCCCACTTGCGGTGGCGACCGTCAGCTCCCCGTCGAGGACGAAGAAGTACTCGTCGTGGCCCCAGTGGATGTGCGGCCGGGCACCGAGGGTGTCCGGCGCCAGCGTGAACTCCTCCAGCCCGAACCGACCGCCGGTGCTGGCGCCGGTGAGCTTGAACAGGTGCTCGACCCCGGCGGCCAGGATCACCTCGCCCTCGGCGGCGCGGACGATCAGCGCGGGCACCGTCGTGCTCGAACGGTCGGGATCCGAAGGCACTGTCCACCTACCCTTCCTGACCCGCTCGACCCCTCGACCCGGAGCCGTCCGAAGGTAGCACCGAGCCTCGAGCCCACCGACCCACCGCGGACGGCTGGGCTAGCGTGCCGCAGGTGCGAGTCGGTGTGATCCTGCTGCCCCAGGCCCGTTGGGCCGCCGCCCGTGAGCAGTGGCAGCGGGTGGAGGCCCTGGGCTTCGACCACGCCTGGACCTACGACCACCTTTCGTGGCGCTCGCTCGCCGAGCAGTCGTGGTTCGCCACCGTGCCGCTGCTCTCCGCCGCGGCCGTGGTCACCGAGCGGATCCGGCTCGGCACCTGGGTGGCTTCGCCGAACTTTCGCCACCCGGTTCCCTTCGCCAAGGAGCTGATGACCCTCGACGACCTCTCCGACGGCCGGTTCACCCTGGGCGTCGGCGCGGGTGGGGCGGGCTTCGACGCCACCGTGCTGGGTGCGGACGAGCTCACGCCGCGGGAGCGGGTGGACCGGCTCGCCGAGTTCACCGACCTGCTCGACGAGCTGCTGCGCTGCGACACCACCACGGTGCGGGGACCGCGCTACTCGGCGGTGCAGGCCCAGATGCGCCCCGGCTGTGTGCAGCGCCCGCGGCTGCCCTTCGTGGTGGCGGCCAACGGGCCCCGCTCGATGCGCATCGCCGTGCGGCACGGCGCCGGGTGGGCGACCACCGGCCCGGAAGGGGTGAGCGGAGCGCAGTGGTGGAGCGCGGTGGCCGACCTGGTTCACCGGTTGGAGGACACCGAGGTGGACGGGCGCAGCGGCGCAGCGCTGGAGCGCTACCTCAGCATGGATGCGGGCGGCACCTACTCCTTGGACTCGCTGGAGACCTTCCGCGACGCGGCCGGGCACGCCGCGGAGCTGGGATTCACCGACGTCGTGGTGCACCACCCGCAGGCCGAAGGTGTCCACTCAGGACGGGTCGAGGTGCTCGAGGCCGTCGCCGCGGACCGCGAGCCGCGTCCGGCCGGGCGCTGAGGTGTCCCTCGCCGTCGCGCTGACCGTCTTCGTCATCGTCTTCGGCGTCGAGTTGCCCGACAAGACGCTGGTCGCCACCCTCATCCTCACCACCCGCTACCGGGGCCGGCCGGTGCTGCTCGGGGTGGTGGCGGCCTTCGCGGTGCAGGTCGTCATCGCGGTGGCGTTCGGCAGTGCGCTGAGCCTGCTGCCCGGACGGGTCGTCGCCGCCGGCGTCGCGCTGCTGTTCGCCGTCGGCGCGTTCCTGCTGCTCCGTGAGGGCTTCGGGGGTGCCGACGTCGAGGACGACGAGTCGGCCCTCGCCGAGCGCAGCCGGATGTCGTTCTGGCGGATCTCGCTGACCAGCTTCGGGGTGCTGTTCGCCGCCGAGTGGGGCGACGCCTCCCAGCTGGCGGTGGCTGCCCTCGCCGCCCGTTACGGCGACCCGGTGGCGGTGGGTCTCGGGGCGTGGCTCGCGCTCGCCCTGGTTGCGACCATCGCGGTGCTGATCGGGACGAAGGTCGCCCACCGGCTGCCCGTCCACCTCATCCAGCGCGTGGCCGGGGTCGTGTTCGCCGTCTTCGCCGTCGTGGCGCTGATCGAGCTCGTCCGCGGGTGATCGACACCTCGCGGACCACCACGCCGCGGGCGACCAGCTCGACGACGACCAGCACCGCGAGCGACTCCACGGCCAGCAGCCCGACGAGGACCACCAGCTGCACCACGCCCGCTGCCAGCGGACCCGCGCCACCCAGCAGCATGCCGACGAATGCGCCCGGCAGGGTCACCAGGCCGACCGTTCGGGTCTGGTCCAGCGCGGGCACCAACGCGTCCGCGGCCGCGTCGCGGCAGACCAGCAGGGCGGCGTCCCGCTGGAGCAGCCCCACGCTCAGCGCCGCCTCGTACTCACCGCGGCGGGCCGTGAGCTCGTCCAGCGCGCGCCGACCGGCCAGGGTCGTCGCGGTCATCGCGCCGCCGATCAGGATGCCCGCCATCGGCACCACGGCGAGGCCCGTCAAGGGCACGACTCCGCCCGCCAGCAGCGCGAGGACGATCAGGACGGGCCCTGGAACCACCGCCAGCCCCACCCACACGCCGGTGCGTGAAGGGGTGACCCGCCGCGCCGACGTCGCTGCCGCGACGGTCGCCATCGCCGCGACGAAGGCCGCGGTCAGCGCACCCGACGCCACCACCGCGGTGATGACCAGCGACACCGCCCCGAGCTGCACGGCCGCGCGGGCCGAGGCCGTGAGCACGGCACGCCCGTGGCCCAGGCCACCGAGACGGGCCAGCACGACGGCGACCCCCACCAGCAGGACCACCGCGACACCCAGCGCGGGACCGAGGACGACGAGACCGGACCTCATCAGCTCGCGACCGTCGCGCGGGTGAGGGCACCGGGGGGATGCACCTCGGGCGGGGTCGAACCGTAGGAGGAGACGATCAAGGGGCTGTGGGACAGCAGGGCGATGCCGAACCCACAGAGGGCCAAGCCCACGACGAGCACGGTCACGGCCAGAGGTCCGTGGGCGATGGTGTCTCGGTACAGCACGACGCCCAGCGTCACACCCGCCACGGGCTCACCCGCGAACAGGACCCCGATCGCCGCCGTGGGCGCGCCGGCGCGGAACGCGGCCGCAGCCAGGGTGAGGGTCAGCGCCGCGGTCACCGCCAGACCGAGCGCGGGCCAGCTCAGCAGCGCGGCCGCCCAGCCGTGCCCGGTCTGCACGGCGACCGCCTTGCCGAAGGCGGCCAGCAGTCCGTTGACCACGGCCGCCGCCGCAGCGAAGCAGACCGCGCGGGCGATCCCTCGGCCGCGGGACGCGGCCACCGCGACGAGAGCGCCCACCACCAGCCCCGCCACGACCAGGGCGAGAAACCACGTACCCGGTCCGGCGGTGGTCGGCCCCGGCCGTGGTGCACCCACCAGGACCGACACGGTCAGGCCCACGGTGACCAGTCCAGCCGCGATAACCTCCCGCCGACCCACGCGCAGGCCCGACAGGACCGCGCCGAGGGGCAGGGCGAAGAGCAGCCCGCTGACCAGCAGGGGCTGCACCAGGGTGAGGGTGCCGGCGCGGAGGGCGAAGAACTCCAGGGCGAACCCGGCTGCGTCCAGGACCACGCCGAGCAGCCACAACGGTCGGTGCAGGACCTGGAGCAGGCTGGGCTCCGCCGCGGTGCGGCCACCCGGCGTGGTCGCGGCCCGGTGCTGGACGACCGCGCCGCCGGCGTAGGCCGCGGCCGCGGCGACGGCCAGCACGATCGCCCAGCCCATGACGCTCGCACTCACCGAGCCGTCACGGGGGTCAGTTCTCGACCAGGTCGGCGCCGTGCTCCCCGCCGGCCGCATCGACCCCGAACGCCACCACGAGCGCGACGACGAGACCGCCGACGACGAGGCCGATCAGCACCGCAGCCGCCCGGTGCTGACGGGCCCACCCGGCAGCCGCGACGACGAGGGTGACCAGCAGAGCCGCCAGCTGCCGCAGCCAGTCGGCGAAGGTCCTACCCGTTCCTGGCCTGGACTCGGCGACGGGGAGGTCGGCGACCAGGGCCGAGAGCTCGGGACGGAACCGGGCGGCGTAGACGGCGGTGAGGCGCTCCTCAGTCTCGTCCAGGCGGAGCATGCCCACGCCGGCGGCGTCGTGGATGGTCCGCGCGGCCTGCTCGCGGTCGGCGTCGGAGGCGCGTTGCGCAACCGGCTCGGTGGGTGCCTCGCGGAGCGGGACGGTCATGGTGGTTCCTCTCGGGTGGGCGGTGGAACGGGCCGGCAGCGGGATCTGTCCCCGAGCGCGACCATGCCGTCACGAGGCTGAGCGCCCGCTGAGAACGGCCCGCGCACGGAGCACCCGGCGGCGTTCAGCCACCGCACAGGTCTTCGGTGTCAGCGTGTGCACCGTCGGCCCGCACGGACCGGGAGGATGGGACCATGGTCGCGGTGAAGCTCGACCCTCGGGACTGGGGCGTGCGGGTGCGCCTCAGCCTGGCCGCGGTCGGGGTGCTCGCGGTGACCCTCGCCGTCGTGGCCGCGGGGTTGCTGTGGGTCCTCAAGATGTCGTTGGACACGAGCGCGGACTCCTCCGCCGCCACCCGGGCAGCACAGATCGCTGCTCAGCTGCACACCGACGCACCCGCGGGACAGGACTCCTCGCTGGTCGCCACGACCGGGGAGACCTCGGTGGTACAGATCCTCACGCGCTCCGGAGCGGTTCTGCTGGCGTCGGTCGACGCCCCGGCGGAAGCCCTCGCCCGGCCGCTGCCCGACGGGGTGACGGCGCAGACCGGACCGGTGGACCTCTCGGGGGAGACGGGTGAGTTCCGGGTCGCGGCACAGGGCGTTGCGGGCCCGGGTGGTGAGCTGACCGTCGTCGTGGGCGTCGACGTCGCCGCGATCACCGAGACGCTGACCACCGTCGGGGTCCTGCTCGCGGTCGGACTCCCCCTCGTCGTCGTCGTCGCGGGCGTGCTGACCTACGTCCTGGTGGGGCGTTCGTTGCTCTCGGTCGAACGGATGCGGTCCAGGGTGGCCGCCGTTTCCAGCTCCGAGCTCGGGCTGCGTCTGGTGGTGCCTCGTCCGAGAGACGAGATCTCCCGGCTGGCCCAGACGCTCAACGCGATGCTGTCCCGGCTCCAGAACGGCCACGACGCCCAACGACGCTTCGTCGCCGACGCCTCCCACGAGCTGCGCAGCCCGCTGGCCACGGTGACCGCCGCCCTCGAGCTGGCCCAGGACCGGCCCGGGGTCATCGACCGCGCCCTCGTGCGCACCCACCTGCTCCCGGAGGCGCAGCGCATGCAACGCCTGGTGGACGACCTGCTCCTGCTGGCGAAGGCCGACGAGCAGGGCCTGCCGCTGCGGGTGGCCGACGTGGACCTCGACGACCTCGTCGAGGACCAGGCGGGCAGGCTGCGCGCGGCCACGACCCTGACGGTGACCACCGAGATGCACGCGGTCCGCATCCGCGGCGACGAGGCGCAGCTGGCGCGGGTGACGCGCAACCTGGCCGAGAACGCCGCCCGTCACGCAGGCACCCGGGTGCGGCTGTCGTGCCGTTCGACGGCCGGTGGCGCTGAGCTCGTCGTGGAGGACGACGGGCCGGGCGTCCCGGTCGAGCAGCGCGAGCGGGTGCTGGAGCGGTTCGTCCGCCTCGACTCAGGACGCTCCCGCTCGGTCGGCGGCAGCGGGCTCGGCCTCGCGATCGTCGCCGAGATCGTGGCGGCCCACGGCGGCACCGTCACGATTGCGGACTCCGACCTCGGGGGCGCCCGCGTGGTGGTCACCCTGCTCCGCCAGGTTCAGTCCTCGGCCCGCAGCCGGTAGCCGCTGCCTCGGACGGTCTCGATGGTCTTGGCGCCGAGCTTGCGGCGCAGGTACCCCACGTAGACCTCGACGATGTTGTCGTCGCCCTCGTAGTGGGCGTCCCAGACCCCGGCGAGGATCTCCGTCTTGCTCACCACGAGACCCTTGTGCCGCAGGAGGAACTCCAGCAGCCCGTACTCGCGGCGGGTCACCTCCACCTCGACGCCGCCGGAGTGGACACGGCGGCGCGCCGGGTCCAGGGTGACGCCGCCGGCCACCAGCACGACCGGGCGCGCGGGGGCGCCCCGTCGCTGCAGGGCACGAAGGCGGGCGATGAGGACCACGAAGCTGAACGGCTTGGTCAGGTAGTCGTCGGCGCCGAGGTCGAAGGCGTCGGCCTGGTCGTACTCACCGTCCTTGGCGGTGAGCATCAGCACCGGGGTCCACACCTCGCGCTCACGCAGGCCCTTGAGCACGTCGTAACCGTTGAGGCGGGGCAACATGATGTCCAGGACGATGACGTCGAACGGACGCTCGCTGCCGCGCCACAGCCCGTCGATCCCGTCCGCCTCGTGCTCGACGACCCACCCCTCGGACTCCAGCCCGCGGCGGATGGTTGCCGCGAGGCTGGGCTCGTCCTCAACCAGCAGGATCCTCATCCGCCGATGTTCTCAGACCCGCCGGGCCCCTTCTTGGCCGTGGCGGTCACCGGGGCGGCGCCGGCGGCGCTCACCTCGACGGTGACGTCGAGGGCGGCCTTGGAGGTGTTGAACAGGCTGAACTTGTTGACCGGGAAGTGGCCTGGGCCGCCGGCGTTGTCGAAGTTCACGGGCTTCGTCGCGCCGGCGGGGATGGTGAAGCTGGCCGGGAGCTTGAGGTAGTAGCTCTCCTTCTTTCCCGCGGCCGGGTCGGCGAAGGTGTAGAACACCTCGAACCCGCCCAGGACGGTGGTGCCGGTGTTGCGCAGGTCGAGCTGGAGGTGGTCGCTGACCGCCTTCCCGCCCGCGTCGGTGTTGTTCTCCACCTGGATTTTTCCGATGGCCAGGCTGGGGACGGTGGCGGTGTTGCTGATCGGGTTGGACTTGACCGGCACCACCTCTGCCCCGGCGGGCGCGGAGGTACCCGCGGGAGCCGGTGACGATGCGGTGGTGGAGCTTGCGCTGCAGGCGCTGAGCAGCAGGGCGGCGGCGGCCGCGGTGGCCGCGAGAGCGACACGGACGGGGGTGCGGGTCATGACTGTCCTCCGGTGGTGGTGACGGGTTGGCGGCGCAGTGCGCGGAGCAGGCCCGCGCCGAGCGCGAGCACCCCGACGACGAGCCAGATGATGTCGTTGCGCTTCGCGACCAGCAGCTGGCCGAGGGAGAATCCTTGGTACTCGTTGGGAATGTCGGTCAACGCGAACGCGAACCGCTCGAAGTGCTTGGCCAGGGAGATCTCCTCCAACCCGGTGCGGATGTTCTCGTAGAGCGCGAAGTGGCTCAGGACGGCGGTCTCGCCGGACAGGTTGAGCCCGAGTGCGGCGAACAGCCCCCCGGGCACCTGGTTGTCGGCGTCGAGGGTGTCCCCGATCTGCGGCAGCACCAGGACCACCGCCAACCAGACGGCGAGGGCGACCATCAGGCCGTTGGCTCCGGTCTTCGACCGTGCCGTGGCGATGACGCCGAGGCAGTAGAAGGTGAGCAGGTACAGCAGCGCCGCAAAGTAGGCCAGGAAGAGCTTCACGGCTTGCCCCCCGTCGACCCAGCCGTGGCCGATGATGCCCAGGCACAGCACAGCCGCCGCAGCAGTGGTGGCCAGCAGGATGCCGAGCACCGCAGCGGCGCCCAGGAAGCTTCCGGCCGCGAGCTCCCGCGTGCTGACGGGGCGGGTCCGCAGCAGCGGCAGGGTCCGGTTCGCCCGCTCGCGGGTGACGCTGAGGTAGCCCAGCGCGATACCGATGACGGCACCGATGATCTCCAGGTACTCCATCGCCCCGCGCAGCAGCGACAGCAGTCTCAGCGGCGGCGGCGGAAGCTGGGTCACCCCGCTCGCGCTGGCGGCCTGCAGGTAGGCGTTGTAGTCGGCGATCTGGCTGCGGTAGTCGACGGCGCCGACGTAGACCGACACCACCGTGACGAGAACCAGGATCGCGGCCAGCACGACCAGCAGCCGGCTGCGGGTGGCGGTGCGCAGCTCGTGACGGGCCAGGGTGGCAGCCCTGCTCGGGCTACTCATCGGCGGCGCTCCTGGAGTAGTCGTGGCGGCGCACCAGCACCAGGGCCAGGGCCGACAGACCGGCCACGACGACGATCACCGGCGCAACCCAGCCCAGCACGGTGGCGACAGACTCGGGCGGGGAGGTGGCCAGGATCTGGCCGCTCGCGTTCTTGAAGTCCTCGCTCAGCGACAGGAACCGGACGTGCGCGGTGAGGTCGAAGAAGGTTTGCGACGTGCCGACGGGGACGCTGAGCGGGTTGAGCGAGGCGGTCGGTCGCAGCCCGGTGGTGAACTGCGGCACCACGAAGGTGATC
>JBDTDI010000313.1:0-6430 GCA_039923155.1 Mycobacteriaceae bacterium
CATCACCTTCGTGGAGACGGTGGAGCGGCTGGCCGACCGGGTCGGCATACGGTTGTCCTACGTGGGCGGCGGCACCAGCGTGCAACGTGACCGCGGCACCCGTTCCCGCCTGGTCGCCGTGAACGCCGCCGCCCAGGAGCTGTTCGTCGCCGCGCTGGGCGAAACCGAGGCGGAGGCGGCGCGGACCTACCTGACCGAGCGAGGCTTTGACGGCACGGCCGCAGCCACCTTCGGCTGCGGGTTCGCGCCCAGCGGCTGGGACACGATCACCACGCAGCTGGTGCGCAAGGGCTTCGAGGTCAGCGAGCTCATCGCGGCCGGGGTCAGCAAGGAGGGCAGGCGCGGGCCCATCGACCGCTTCCACCGGCGGCTGCTGTGGCCGCTGCGCAACCTCGGTGGCGACGTCGTCGGGTTCGGGGCCCGGCGGCTGTTCGACGACGACCCCATCGAGGCCAAGTACATCAACACCTCGGACACGGTGCTGTACAAGAAGTCCGAGGTTCTCTTCGGCCTGGACCTGGCCAAGCGGGAGATCAAGAAGCGGCACCAGGCCGTCATCGTTGAGGGATACACCGACGTGATGGCGATGCACCTGGCCGGGGTGACGACCGCGGTCGCCACCTGTGGCACCGCGTTCGGCGAGTCGCACATGGAGCTGCTGCGGCGGCTGCTGATGGACGACAGCTACTTCCGCGGGGAGGTGGTCTACACCTTCGACGGGGACGCGGCCGGGCAGGCGGCCGCGCTGAAGGCCTTCGACGGCGACCAGAAGTTCGCGGCCCAGACCTACGTGGCCATCGCGCCGGACGGGATGGACCCGTGCGAGCTGCGGATGGCTCACGGCGACAACGCGGTCCGGGACCTGGTGGCGCGCCGCAGCCCGATGTTCGCCTTCGCGGTCCGGGCGCTGCTCGCCGAGCACGACCTGGACACCGCCGAGGGGCGGGTCGCGGCCCTGCGGCGCACGGTGCCGGTGGTGGCCCAGATCAAGGACCGCTCGTTGCGCGACGAGTACGCCCGCCAGCTCGCGGGCTGGGTCGGGTGGGACGAGACCGCCGCGGTGGTGGCCCGGGTCCGGGAGTCCGCCGGGGTTCCGGCCGAGGGACGCCGCCGCCGTCCCGCCGCCGCCGCCGTCCAGGTCCAGGACGCCGAGTCGGGCCCGGCCCGCCCCGACCCCCGCGACCCGCGGCTGTGGCCGCAGCGGGAGGCGCTCAAGGCCGCGCTGCAGATCCCGGTGACGGCGGGACCGGTGTTCGACTCCCTGCCCGAGGACGTGTTCGCCCAGCCGGCCTATCAGGCGGTGCACGCCGCGATCCGCGCCACCGGTGGGGTCGCCAGCTCCTCGGGGGGGCCGGGCTGGGTGCAGGCGGTGACCGAGGCGGCGAAGGGCACCCGGGTCCGGTCGCTGGTCAGCGAGCTGGCGGTGGAGGAGCTGCGCTCGGCCGGCGACACCGGGCGGTACGTGGCGGCGGTGCTGGCCCGGCTGCAGGAGGTGTGGGTGGGTCAGCAAGTCGCCGAGCTCAAGTCCAAGCTGCAGCGCATCGCGCCGGCCGAGCACCCGGATGAGTACCGCTCGCTGTTCGGCGACCTGGTGGCGCTGGAGCAGTACCGCCGCACGCTGCTGGAGCAGGCCAACGGGGCCGAGCCGGAGGTGAGCTAGCTGTGGGGCTGGTGGATCGGCTGCTCGGGCGCACCCCCGCGCCGCCCGGGTGGGCCGCGACGCTGGCGGCAGGGGAGGAACCGCTGGCCGTTGCCGAGGTCAGCGCCGGGCACCTGGTGGCCACGCGTCTCGGGCTGTGGGTGCCGGAGCAGGACGGGCCGCTGCGGCTGGGCTGGCACCTGATCAGCCGGGCCGGCTGGGACGGCGGGGTGCTGGAGCTGACCGTGTCGCAGGAGACCGGGACCTCTGGATCGGCGGTGCTGCTGGCCGACGTCGAGGTGCGCCGCTACGCGATCGTCGAGCCCGCGGGTCTGCCGGCGCTGGTGAACGAACGGGTCACCGCCTCGGTGCGCTCGGCGCACCACCGTGAGCTGCCCGGCGGGGGGGCGTGGTTCGTGCAGCGCAGCGTGCCCGGTCACGACGGCGTGGTGCTGCAGGTCCGGGTGGACGAGGGCACCGACCTCGACGTGGTCACCGACGTGGCCGCGACGGTGGCGGCTGCGCTGCCCCGGCCCGATGCGGGCGAGTCCCCGGTCTAGTCCCGGCGGGTGCCCTTCGGCCCGTACACGGTGGCCTCGTCGTTGAGGGGCTCCAGCGGTTCCATCTTCGGCTGCGTGCTCACCGCGTCGGCGACCCGGTCTCGGGCCACCCCGGCGATCTTCTTGGTGGCCGGGCTGGCCTTGACCTTCTGGTAGCCACGGGCGATCTGCTCGTAGCGTCCCTTGCCGGCCTTGGCCCCCAGGACGTAGCCGGCTGCTGCCCCCAGCAGGAGACCCTTCATCGGGTTGCACCTTCCCTCGTGATCGCGGTCGGCCCCCATCCTGCCCGATCTTGGGCTCCAGCCCGGGTTGGGAGCCGCGGCGGGCGATGCGCTAGTGTTCACACCCGGCGCGGGGGCACGTCCCCGGCGTACGCGGTAGTCCTCCATAGCTCAATTGGCAGAGCAGCCGACTGTTAATCGGCAGGTTACTGGTTCGAGTCCAGTTGGAGGAGCCCTCTGACCAGCGGAAACGTTGATCAGCCCGCCTGACGTGCAAGATGCGTGCAATGTGCTCCGGTGAGACGTTGCCGATCCAGGGAGCACCGATAACGGCACCGACCCGACGACACCGCTCGAACACAGCGCCGACGTGACTCCGCGGAGCGCCAGCCAGCGACGCGCCCACCTTCCCGAGCCCGCCTAGGCCACCACGGAATCCGACGGGTGGTACGCCACCGTCACCGGATCCACTCCTACGGACGCCGTAGCGCCGACCTCTCCAAGATCGGCCGACTCAGCCACGATCGTTCGCCGGTCACGATCGACATGCGGAACGCCCGCACCTACCGGTGACACTGGTTTCCACCCGGAACTTCTCAGAGGTCAGGAGGTCACGCACACTGGAAAGCATGAGTGCTGAGACCGTCTCCGACCCGATCGATCAGCCCGGTGACGGGAGCATCCCATGCTGGTGCTGCGACACGGTCGATGCGCCCGACCGAATGGTCCACCTGGGTAACCACCCGGAGGTGCACCTGTGCTTACGTTGCGCGCACTTCGTGCACAAGCAGGCGTGGGAGATTGAGGACGAAGAGAAGCGAGGGCCGGCGGTGCTCGCCCGGGAACGGTTTCGCAGCCTCCGCGCGCAGGTGGTGCGCCGCGGCTGGCATCAGAACAGGTTCACCGGAGCCAAGCTGCGCTGGCTCGGCAAGTACCTCCCATGACCATTGAGATCGAACTGCTCGCCGTGCCGGACTGCCCCAACGAGGCGGATGCGGTTGACCAGATCACGACCGCCGTGGCAGACGCACGAGTGCGGGCGGCCGTCACCCGCGACCTCGTCGCCACTCGCGTGGGCTCCCCGACGATCTTGCTCAACGGCACCGATCCCTTCGCGCAGCCCGACGCTGCGGTAGGGCTGGCCTGCCGGTTGCACGCCACACCGCACGGGTTGCGAGGCGTCCCAACGCTGCGGGACCTGCGCCAAGCACTGAAAAGGGGTAGCCGCGGGCTGAACTCCCGCGCGACTGTCGGCTTGCCCTGGCCCTTGCGCTGTCGCTAGGAAGATCGTAGAGCGATCTGCCTACGGATCGGCTGAGGTCGTTGGTCCCAGCTATCTGCGGCGTCCGTAGCGGAAGTAGATGACGGGCAGGGCACCTACTGAGTTCATAAGGGTGATCATTGTTGCCCATCGCCTCTTTGAACCTCTCACCTCATCAGAAGGGCGCCGGTACAGATCGACCAGTGCGGCAACCTTCAGCACACCTTCGACCGCTCCTCCCACAACGATGAGTCGGCGAACGCGAGGATCAAGCTCGGTCCATCCCCTCCTGGCCACGGAAGTATCATCCGCCCTCATCGCTGTGACAACAAGGGCCGCAAGCGGCCGGACTCTGACGAGTCGACATAGGCCCCGCCACCCCTCGTGCCGTACCAGGATCAGCGTCAACACCGCGAGCAGGACGCCGGCGCCCACCAGGTAGAACGCGACGGGCGACGTCGATGGGTGCAGGCGCATCCCCCCACGGAACGACGCCTGGTGGCGGAGCGCCCTGTCCGGGGACGTTGAGATACTTCCGAGGTGCGCCCTGCACCGTCAGAAAGTTGATGCGATTCGTTACCGGTACTTCTTTGGTGGCGGGTACACGAGGCGGGCAATCGTCGCCGACAGCCATCCAAGGAAGAACCCCAGGCTCACCCACCACATGGCGTCGAGCGTGCTGGAGGAATCGAGTAGCCAGGCGAGGACCACGATCAACGCCCAAACGATGGCCGTGCCGATGCTGTAGGCGGTATAGGTCCTCAATCGCAGGATCTTCGTCACGACCCCTCCCTTGGAAGGCACTTTCTCATCGACTTGATTCTCGTACGGATTCCGCGAGCGGATTGCTGTTCGGTGACCTATCGCGTTCAGGTGAAGCGATTCTCCTGCCCCGCTGCGGCGGCCTGACGTCCGATGCGTTGGCCGTGGCGGACGACCATCACTGTCAGGGCCATCGCCACGACGAACGCGGTGATCGGCAGGACCTGGTGCCAGTTGTAGGCCGTCGAGAAGGTCGTGGAAGCGATAATCATGGCTGTGCCACCGGCCTGAACGAGGTAGACGGCCGCCCAGATGACGCTGATCTGGTAGAAGCCATGGCGAAACTCCCGGTAGGCAACCCACATCGTGTCGAGCGCTGACATCCCCTCCCGGGTCCCGTCGGTGCCGTAACGCTGGGCGAGATAGAACACCACCGGATGCGGCATCAGCACGCAGGACAGTCCGAACAGCAAGCCGACCAGAGCGGTGAACCCACAGTCCTTGTACAGCAACACCTTCGGATCCGTTCCGCCCACCACGACCGTCACAACCGCAGACAACGCGACGAACGCGAACATCGCCGCTGACGCGCCACTGAACTTCCTCGAGCGGACCCACACCGCCAACGCACCCAGCAACGGGGCACAGCTGCCCGCTAGGTATGCCTCGACGTCGCTCCTACCGATGCCCTTGGCGAGATGGAAGAGTCCGATACCCCCACCGTTCTCCAGCACCGTGACCGCAACGTTGAACGTCACGCCCTTATCCGCCGGGTGCTCCCTCAGCGCGCGTGCGATTCCCTCATGATCAATCTGCTCCACCGGTCTACCTCTGTTCCACCTCCGTCATACTCCACGACCGTGCCACTCCACCAGGGCCCTCTGTCAGCGAACCGCCGGACAGATGTCACGGAGGCGCAGTAGACGCCTCTGCGCAGGTGTGTCGGTGACCTTTGAAGCGGTACCAGCGGGTTCGATGATTACGAAAACTGAAGCAACCACCACCACGCCGCGCTCCCGCAAGCGGAACCTGTTCCGGTCGCCGATCCCCGACCGGACGGGTGTAGCCGGGCGCTCGAAGTGAACAGCGTGGTGCTGCGCAGTGCGCGATGAACTCGAGGCCGGCCTCGCCGGCTCGGACCTGTCTGACGGATTCCACCGTCACCGCGATGAACTGACCCGGCTCAACCGGGACCGGCTCGTCGTCCACGATCACCCAGCCCTGCCCGCGGAGGATGACGTAGACGTCGTCGTCCCGGTCATCGACAACATCGGCGTCACCTCCACTCCACCTCTGACCGGGAACACGCACCGCGGTGCCGCGACCTCATTATTAAACCGATCGCTTTAGTGTTAGATCAAAGTGGTGAAGCCAGGATGAGCGCTCGGGCCGTCGCGAGCTTCGCTGCTCTGGGCGACCCGGTGCGCATCGCCATCGTGGACCGGCTGGTGGGCGGTGATGCGACCGTCGGAGAGCTCGCCGGGCTGTTCACCATCACCACGCAGGCCGTCTCCCAGCAGATCAGCACGCTCGAGCGGGCCGGTGTGGTCACCCGGCACCGTGAAGGCCGAACCCGTCGGGTTCACCTGGAGGTGACGTCCCTCCAAGAGGTAGCTCGCTGGATGGAGGCCCGACGGTTGCGCCTGGAACAGCGCTACCAGCGACTCGACGACGTCCTGACCGGGGTGCTCGCCGCAGAACTGCCGCCACCAACAGCAACAAGATCCGCACCGCCAGCATCCCGAAAGGATCGATCATGACCCCACACGACATCCAACGCCCCGGCGCCACCACGCACACCCGCACCGGCGAGCAGAGCATCCAGCACTAGCGCGAGTTCAACGCCCCCGCCGGCCTGCTCCAGCGTGCTGACACCGACCCGGAGCTCTTCCGCCGGTGGATGGGTCCGCGCGGCACGACGCTCCGACTTGACCGCTTCGACGCCACCACCGGAGGCGCGTTCCGCTACGAAGTTCAGGCCCCCAAC
>JBDTDI010000314.1:0-5996 GCA_039923155.1 Mycobacteriaceae bacterium
GGCGGATTCAACCGGTGGTTGCAACACTGACGGTTTCCGACGGGGTGGATAGTAGTGCGGCGAGCGCTTCGGCTGGGGTTTTCCAGTCGAGTGTCTTGCGGGGTCGGCCGTTGAGGGCGGCGGCGACGTCGGCGAGGTCGGTGGCGGTGTGGACCGAGAGGTCGGTGCCCTTGGGGAAGTACTGGCGCAGTAGGCCGTTGGTGTTCTCGTTGGTGCCGCGCTGCCAGGGGCTGTGGGGGTCGCAGAAGTAGACGGGCAGGTCGGCGTCGATGCTGAGCTGGGTGTGCTGGGCCAGCTCGACGCCCTGGTCCCAGGTCAGGGCCCGGCGCAGGGCGGCGGGCAGGGTGGTGATCGTGGTGGTGATGGCCTCGCGCACCGACAGGGCGGTGTGGTCGACGGGCAGGTGCAGCAGCATCACCAGCCGGGTGCTGCGCTCGACGAGGGTGCCGATCGCGGAGGTGCCGCCGGCACCGATGATCAGGTCACCCTCCCAGCTGCCGGGAACCGCCCGGTCGGCCAGCTCGGCGGGCCGCTCGGAGATCAGCACCTTGTTCTTGATGATCTCTCGGCGCCGGTGGGTGTGTCGCCGGGGTTTGCGCAGGGCCCGCCCGGTGCGCAGGGCCACGGTCAGCTCGCGGCGCAGCCCGCCGCGGCCCTGGACGTAGAGGGACTGGTAGATCGCCTCGTGGCTGATGCGCATGTCCTCATCGTCGGGGAAGTCCAGGCGGATCCGGTGAGAGATCTGCTCCGGGCTCCACCGCTGCGCACCGGCGAGGTTGTCCGCGACGTAGGCCCGCAACACGGGGTTCGCGGCCAGCTTGCTGGGCTTGGGGCGCCGCGACCGGGCGTCGGTCTCGGCCTGGGCGACCGTGGCCCGGTAGGAACGTCCCCGCCCGGTCGGGGTGTTGCGGGTCAGCTCCCGTGACACCGTCGAGGCTGAGCGACCCAACCGTCGGGCGATCTCTCGGACACTGTGATGCCCACGCAGGACCGCGATCTCCTCCCGCTCGGCCATCGACAGGTACCGCCCCGAGCGGACACCGAGCTGCACCGTCGCCATGCCACCACCGTCGCGGAACCACCCCGCACCCGACATCCGCGACACGCCGACCGCTGCCGCGGCTGCTTCCACACTCAGCCCAGAGCCCACCTGACGCCAGAACTCCCGCTCACGCTCCCGAGGCAACCTCGGACGACCCCGAAGAACCACAACACCACCCACTCAGCCCAGGTGTTGCAACGACCCCTTGAACCCAAGGCGGGGTTGCGTTCAACAAGCGTGCTACTTGCGGGTCGGGGTTACCGGCGCCAGGAGGTGCGGCGGCGGCGGATGTCGAGGATGAGGATCAGCGCGGTCAGCGCCGCGAACACCGACAGCCAGATGTTCTCGATGTTGCCCTCGTGGTTGCCGATCTGCGCCACCAGCAGGGCGACGAAGACCAACCAGCCCAGGGCGCGGGTGAGCCGGGGGAACTGGCCGCTCCAGCCCCACTCCGCCGACGGTTCTTCAACGGTGTCCACGAGCTGACCGCCCGGTGAGCGGGTCAGCGTCTCGATCTCGGTGCCGGTCACGGGGGGCCTCCTGCGCTGCTGCTGGGCTGGACGGTTGAACGGGTGCTGACGAGGGTTGATCGTCCCACAGCCGCGCGCCAGCGGAATGTCGGGGATGATGGAAGGTGTGAGCGAGGGAGAGCGTGAGCCCGTCCGGTTGTTGCTGCTCGGCAGCACCGGTTCGATCGGCACGCAGGCCCTGCAGGTGCTCGACGCCAACCCCGGTCGGTTCACGGTGGTGGGTCTGGCCGCCGGCGGCGCCGACACGAGCGCGCTGGCCGCTCAGGTCAGGGCCACCGGGGCGCCGCGGGTCGCGGTGGCCGACCCGCAGGCTGCGCGAGTGCTGCGCAGGCTGTGCCCGCAGACCGAGGTCCTCGACGGCCCGGACGCCTGCACCCGCCTGGTCACCGACACCCCCGCCGACGTGGTGCTCAACGCCCTCGTCGGATCCCGCGGACTGGCCCCCACCCTCGCGGCGCTCGCCACGGGTGCCCGGCTGGCGCTGGCCAACAAGGAATCGCTCGTCGCCGGCGGCCCGCTGGTCCTGGCGGCGGCCGCGCCCGGGCAGATCGTGCCGGTGGACTCCGAGCACTCGGCCATGGCCCAGTGCCTGCGCGGCGGCCGGGCCTCCGAGGTCGCCCGGATCGTGCTCACCGCCTCCGGCGGGCCGTTCCGGGGCGCGTCCGCGGCCGACCTCGAGCGGGTCACCCCCGCGCAGGCCGCTGACCACCCCACCTGGGCGATGGGCCCGATGAACACGCTGAACTCGGCGACCCTGGTCAACAAGGCCCTCGAGCTGATCGAGACCCACCTACTGTTCGGCGTCGACTACGACGCGATCGACGTCACCGTGCACCCGCAGTCGGTCGTGCACTCCATGGTCACGTTCACCGACGGCTCCACCCTCGCCCAGGCCAGCCCACCCGACATGCGCCTGCCCATCGCCCTGGCCCTGGGGTGGCCGGACCGGATCGCCGGTGCCGCCGCGGCCTGCGACTTCTCCACCGCCGCCACCTGGACGTTCGAGCCGCTGGACGCCACCGTCTTTCCTGCGGTCGACCTCGCGCGCGCGGCTGGAAAGAGGGGCGGGTGCCTGCCCGCGGTGCTCAACGCGGCCAACGAGGAGGCGGCCGGAGCGTTCCTCGCCGGCGCCACCAGCTTCCCCCGCATCGTCGGCACCGTGACCGATGTCCTGTCGCAGGCCGACGAGTGGGCCGCAGAGCCGGTTACCGTGGAGGACGTGCTCGCCGCCGAGGGCTGGGCGCGCGGGCGTGCCCGCAGCCTGCTCGGGCTCGACCCGGCGCGACGAGAGGTCTAGGGAACGTGGTCTTCGCCTTCGGGGTGGTGCTGTTCGCGCTGGGGATCGCGGTGTCCATCGCCCTGCACGAGCTCGGCCACCTGGTCATCGCCAAGTCGCTGGGGATGAAGGTCCGCCGCTACTTCATCGGCTTCGGCCCGAAGGTGTTCAGCTTCCGCCGCGGGGAGACCGAGTACGGACTCAAGGCGATCCCGGCCGGCGGGTTCTGCGACATCGCCGGCATGACCGCGCTCGACGAGGTCACCGCCGACGAGCTGCCGCGCGCCATGTACCGGCAGAAGGCGTGGAAGCGGATCGCGGTCATGATGGGCGGGCCGATCACCCACTTCGTCCTGGGCATCGTGCTGGTCTACGTGGTGGCCGTGGGCTACGGCCTGCCCAACATCGGCGCGCCGACGACGGCGGTCGTGGACAAGGTCACCTGCGCGGCCCCCACCCAGCTCGGTGACACCGGCAACCCCGCCACCCGCTACACCCTGCCCCCCTGCACGCCGTCCGACGCCAGCCCCGCGGCGGCGGCCGGCCTGCTCGCCGGCGACGTGATCACCGCGGTCAACGGCACGTCGACGCCGACCTTCGCCGACGTCGTCGCCGCCACCCAACCGCTCACCGGGTCGGCGGCGTTCACCGTCGACCGGGGCGGTCGCAGCCTGGTGCTGCAGGTCGCGATCGCGCCGGTGCAGCGCTACGTCAACGTCCCCGACGGCAAGCCGGTGTCCCGCAGCGTCGGGGCCATCGGCGTCGAGGCGAGGAGCTACGGGCCGATCGCCTACACCCCGGCCTCGGCGGTAATCGGCTCGGTCGCCTTCACCGGCCGGACGTTCGTCAAGACCGTGCAGGGCCTTCTCGACCTCCCGCAGAAGGTGCCCGCGGTGTTCGAGGCCATCGGGGGCGGGCAGCGGGGCGCCGACACCCCCATCAGCGTGGTCGGCGCCAGCCGGATCGGCGGCGAGATCGCCGAGCAGGGACAGTGGCAGGTGTTCCTGCTGCTGCTGGCCCTGCTGAACTTCTTCATCGGGGTGTTCAACCTGCTGCCGCTGCTGCCGTTGGACGGCGGGCACATGGCCGTCACCGTCTACGAGAAGCTGCGCAACACGGTGCGGCTGCGGCGCGGTCGCGCGATCGGGGCACCGGTCGACTACACCAAGCTGCTCCCGCTGACCTACGTGGTGATCCTGCTCGGCGGCGGGCTCACGCTGCTCACCGTCACTGCCGACATCGTCAACCCCATCCAGCTGTTCCAGTAGAAGGATGAACATGACTGCTCCCGTCCCCTCCGCCCCCGTCTCGCTCGGCATGCCCGACGGCCCCCCGCCGGTGCTCGCGCCCCGTCGCCAGACTCGTCAGCTGCACGTCGGCGCGGTCGGCGTCGGCAGCGACTACCCGGTGTCGGTGCAGTCGATGACCACCACCAAGACCCACGACGTCGACGCGACGCTGCAGCAGATCGCCGAGCTCACCGCGTCGGGCTGCGACATCGTGCGGGTGGCCTGCCCACGGCAGGAGGACGCCGATGCGCTGGCCGTGATCGCGGCCAAGAGCCAGATCCCGGTGATCGCCGACATCCACTTCCAGCCGCGCTACATCTTCTCCGCCATCGACGCCGGTTGCGCCGCCGTGCGGGTCAACCCGGGCAACATCAAGGAGTTCGACGGGCGGGTCAAGGAGGTGGCGCTGGCGGCCAAGAGCGCCGGCATCCCCATCCGCATCGGGGTCAACGCCGGTTCGCTGGACCCGCGAATCCTCGCCCGGTACGGCAAGGCGACGCCTGAGGCCCTGGTGGAGAGCGCCCTGTGGGAGGCCGGGCTGTTCGCCGAGCACGACTTCCACGACATCAAGATCTCGGTCAAGCACAACGACCCGGTGACGATGGTGCGGGCCTACGAGCTGCTGGCGGAGCAGTGCGACTACCCCCTGCACCTCGGGGTCACCGAGGCCGGACCGGCGTTCCAGGGCACCATCAAGTCGGCCGTCGCGTTCGGGGCCCTGCTCAGCCGGGGCATCGGTGACACCATCCGGGTGTCGCTGTCGGCACCTCCGGTCGAGGAGGTGAAGGTGGGCAACCAAATCCTGCAGTCCCTGGGTCTGCGCCCACGCAAGCTCGAGATCGTCTCCTGCCCGTCCTGCGGGCGCGCCCAGGTCGACGTCTACACCCTGGCCGACGAGGTGACGGCGGGGCTGGAGGGCATCGAGGTGCCGCTGCGGGTGGCGGTCATGGGTTGCGTGGTCAACGGCCCCGGCGAGGCCCGCGAGGCCGACCTCGGGGTCGCCTCCGGCAACGGCAAGGGGCAGATCTTCGTCCGGGGCGAGGTGATCAAGACCGTGCCCGAGGCGCAGATAGTCGAGACGCTCATCGAGGAGGCGATGAAGATCGCCGAGCAGATGGAGGCCGCCGGTCAGAGTGTCCCCGGTGAACCGGCCGTCACCGTCGGCTGAGCCGGGTCCACCCGCTGGTGCCGGGCCCGCTGGTGCCCGATCTGCACCCGCCCCCACCGCGTCTGGCACTGTGACACCGTGCTGAGGACCGCCACGGTGCGCGAGCTGGGTCCGCGCGACACGGCCGCGGTCCTGCGGGCCCTGGCCGCCGATCCGGTCACCGGATGCATGGTCGCGGCCCGGGTCGAGGAGCACGGCGTCGATCCCCGCCACCTGCAGGGACAGCTCTGGACCCACGCCCGGGCCACCACGTCGCTGTGCTTCTCCGGGGCGAACCTCATCCCGCTGGCGGGGTCCCGCGCGGCGGTGCAGGCGTTCACCGAGACCGCGGGTCGTCGCCGGCGCTCCTGCTCCTCCCTCGTCGGGCCCGCCCCGATGGTGCTCGAGATGTGGGCCGGTCTGGAGCCCGTGTGGGGGCCGGCACGGGATCTGCGGGCCTCCCAGCCCCTGCTGGCGCTGCACCAGGAATGCCGGTGCGCGCCCGACCCGGCGGTGCGGCAGGTGCGCATCCACGAGCTCGAGACGTACCTCCCCGCGGCCATCGCGATGTTCACCGAGGAGGTGGGGGTTGATCCGCGGGGAACCGACGGTGGACGCTCCTACCGTCGGCGGGTGGGCGACCTGATCGCGGCCGGTCGAGCGTGGGCGCGGTTCGAGGGTGGCGAGGTGGTGTTCAAGGCGGAGGTCGGTT